>NZ_JBSDZD010000002.1:0-540525 GCF_056726165.1 Vibrio sp. 9-16B-A1 | reverse complement strand
CCGGCTGCAATGTTTCCTTCGGCTGAGACTTCAGTCAGAGTGGCAAAATCAAGGGTGTTCTCTTTATCCGGGTGCTGCCACTCTATGGCTCCGGCTATCTTTCCGCCTGCCTGGGCTCCGGCAAATCCTTCCGCTTTAATGCCGACCTGGCCTGTTGCGCTGGTGTTGACTTTGACCTTTGGGGTAAACATAGCGCCGACAGCCGCTCCGTTGGCGCCGGTGTCGTTTTTATTACTGATTTGCGCTGAGCCCTGAGCCATTAAACCCGCAAAGCAGCTAAGGGTAATTTGTCCTTTACAGCGAAAGCGGCCAAATGAATGGACGGCGTCTTTTTTGTTGGCGTCTTTGTAGTTGAGGGATACAGGAAAGCCGTTTTCATACGGAATAAACACTTGCGCAGTGACGGAGGCTTCAGCAAGAGATATTGCCGCATCGGCGGCGATGCCGATATTGATTTTGCCCTGTTTAACTTCACTCAGTTTCAGGTTGCTTTCCACGCTGGCCTGCGCGCCCCAGCGGAGCAGTTGTGCTTCAGCGCTGATGTTAACAACGGTTTCTCCGTCCTCATTGAGTACGTGGTTGGTGGACTTCCACTCCTGCCATTTGTCGCCGTCAAGTTTCCATTCTGCAAGCTTTGCTTTAAGCGTAGGATCTTTAAACTCGCTCCGGATATCTTTTGCAATATCTTTGGCAATGGCTTTGGCAAACTCCGTACTTTTCCCTGTTTTCAGGGCCTCCATAGCATGAGTTCTGCTTTTGGTTTTTCGCCAGTACTTTTTGTTTTTTTCCTGCTCGTAAAAATGGAAGCGGATATAAATATACTTATTGCGCTTAACGGAAAAGACTTCAACCACATGCTGCCTGGCTTTTTTTGTTGCCAGTGTTTTGCTTTTGGTATTGAAGTTATCCAGTTTCACACTCAGTTTATTAGGGAATTCTGGCTGTCTGGAAGGCGTTTGCAGCGCAGTCCAGTACTCGATTTGGCTGTTAATGTCAGACAGAACTTTGGCTCTTAACTGGTTGGTCGAGATCTCGCTGGTAAACCAGCCATCTTCTACGTCTTCAACAAAGCGTTTACGCTGATCCAGCTCTTTCAGTTTCGACGACACCATGTTCTGATTGGGATCGGTTTTTGGCCCCATAGCCTGAGCTGTGGCGATTTTTGCTGTCAGGTGTTGAGGGCGGGAGTCTTCTTGGGCAATAAGACCGGCGTAGGTGGCTTCATCAAACCAGGCCTGCCGTTTTTTGGCATGTTGTTCAAGTTGCTGTTGTGTCGCGTCTTTGCTGCCGGGGGCTTCCTCCAGAAGTTTTTTATAACCATCCAGAAGTTGCTCTGTATAGCCGATTTCTTCTTCAAGCAGAGCAGCAGACTCTTCATCGATACAAAAGTAATCGGTGGGGCTGTCACCCGTGACAAAAAGAATGTCGTGAACTTCCATGGGTTTACAGTCAGGGTCACCCTCAAGGCATCCCTCTTCTTTGGGCGGGCGGACTTCCCCAACTGGTTCGACAGGGTAGGTGGGCTCGATCTGTTCTGGCTCTTGCTCATCCGGGAGCGTAATTTGCTCACCAATCTGAATGTAGTCAGGGTTTGGCTGAAATCTGGGGTTCAGTTCCAGCAGGGTGTTGAAATCCACGTTATGGTCGATGGCGATCTGCAATAGCGTATCGCCTTTGGTTACGGTATAGGTTTTACTCATGATGCGTATTGCTCTGCGATAGACTGCATCGCTTCCAAATGATGCGGGGTCAGATGTAAAGGATGATTTTGAAGTTGAGAATGCGCGGCCACAGCGCCAATGTCTGCGCACAGCCACTGTTTGTGATGCCAGACAATCTGCCTGATACCAGAAAACAGCTCTGCCCGTTCGGGGTCTGATATCGCACCGAGCAGTGGTAACAACATTCTGGGTTCGTAGTACCTGAGAAGGACTTCTGCTTCTCCTTTACTGGCTATGAGACTTTTGCGAAGAGTCTTAAGCAGCGTTCTGTCCCGTGTTTCCGGGAATGAGTAAAACAGGCATCCACAGGGTTTCGCCTGCATTTGTGTGGAGCAGGCTTTTAACAGGCTTTCAGAATCAGCGATACGAACAAGTACCGGCCCATTGTGAGCAGTCCGGAACCGGGTTGCCTGAAACAGTTGGTGAAAGGACAGCTCCGGGTCCAGGGCCAGAAGCTCATCCTGCCACTCTGGCCAAAGAGCTGGCTCTATGAGTGCGAAAATCTTTGATTCTGGCTCAGGGGAAGGAGCGCCAGCGCTGTTAACGCGCCACTCTGTATTTATTTGTGCAGCTGACATGTTCCATCCTCCCCACATTGACATATTTCCTGCATCAAAGCGCCGACTTCGACCAGTCCGGCGTATGCTTCCGGAGACAGCCCCTTAGGTGCACTAACAATAGGGCGTGTGTTTACTACCTTGTTCAGACCCGGGTTGATATCCACGACTCCTCCCTGGACCGATATTTCACTTTGACCGTCTATTGAGATACTTGAGCCGTACAGAGATATGTTTCCACTGTTGCTCATCACCAGTCCGGAGAAGCCGACCTGGACTTTGATTTCATCCGCGCTGACTATGGCGTGTTTCCCGTCAGACTGAATCGTGATGTTTCCGCCTGCCTGAACATCCAGGTGGTTTCCAACGGTAAGTGAATCACCGGTGCCGATCTCACAGGTGTTTGAAGAAAGCATGACAACAGACTGCTCTCCTTCTACAGAGAGTTCCTCGCTTTGGCTGATCCTGGTGGTGCGGTTCTCAAGGATAGTGGTATCCGTGTCTTTCGCTGTCTCATTACTTTGGTTAGCGTTGTGGCGAACAGTGACATCCCTGAGGACTTTTTCCTCAAAGGTTTGCTCCGTAACGGAAGACTTATTCCCACTAATGCTTTCCTTGCGGTCAGCCATGATCTCATTGGTTTGGTGCTGATGAACTTTCAGCTCTTCATCCTGCCCAATCTCCCGGTAGCGGTTGCGGAGCACTTTGGTTTTCATATCGCGCTGGGCGCGGAGGTGGATCTCTTCCTGGTTGGCTTCATCTTCAAAAAACAGCTCGTTATGCCCTTCGGCCTTGTGGCTCTGGGTGCGGAGTACTGTGCGGGTTTTGTTTTCCGGCAGGGGGTAGGGAGGCTGATGAAGGCCGTTGTAGACTGCGCCGGTGATCATTGGCTGATCCGGATCGCCTTCCAAAAAGTTGACCACGACTTCATGGCCGATTCTCGGCAGGCAGACCGCCCCCCAGTTTGGTGCCGCCATGGCCTGGCTGACCCGTAACCAACAGCTGGCGTGTTCGTTGTTTTTGCCATAGCGGTCCCAGTGGAACTGAACTTTGATTCGCCCCATTTCGTCGGTGTAAATCTCTTCGCCTTCCGGGCCCACAACGACAGCGGTTTGAGGGCCATCAATGACAGGAGCAGGCAGGGCCTCAACTTTAATCTCCGTTTCCCGTGGGACAGAAACAAACTGGTTGTAATAGCTGGCAGGTTCTTCGCCGGATTCCTCCTCGTGTACCTGAGGGTTCTGACCATAGTGAGTGACGGACAGCATGGTGTACTGCTGGTTGAGGGAGGTGCGGGGATGCTCGCCGATATAAAACGAAAAGCCGGGGAGCAGACGCATTATATTGCCCGATGCACAAACCTGATGGCTGTTTACGACATGACAGGCTACCTGCTGCCTGGCTTTCAGGTCGCCTTCACCCGGGTTGGTGTAACGTCCCGGATAGTCGAAAGTAGCCAGATCGCTGTTGGTTGCAGTGTAGTTGACAGCATGTTGGGGAATATTTGGGTGATGGTAATTGTAGTCAGTGTGGCTGACCTGGCCCGTTCTTACCCTGTGTATCTGCTCCAGTTCAGTAATGTGCTCTTTGTCAGCCATGCCTCCGCCATCGGCATGGAAGACCAGAGGTCCCATGTAAGAGGCGTTTGCCGGGGTGCTGCTTAGCTTCGGTATAGCATCATTGTTGTCTGTGATGACAAGGGTATGTCCCGTAACAGAATGCTCGAAGTAGTACCACATACCATGTTCTGCCAGCAGGCGCTGGATGAAGTGGTAATCCGACTCACGGTATTGCAGAAGGTACTCTTTTGCAGGGTGACTGGCTGACAGCTCAAGACGATAGTCTGTGACATACGCTTCGTCCAGAACTGTACTGATGATGTCAGGAATGCTCTGCTTTTGAAAAATCCGGCAATCTTGCCTCTGGGTTAAAAACCACAGCTGAGGAACCAGTACGATCTGATAGCGGCTAAACCGGCGGCCCTGACCCAGGTAGCGCAGTTGATTTATGACGCCATGAAATATGCGGGCGGCTCCAACTCCCTGACCGTGCAGCGTCAGGATCCCCGGCTTCCTGCTAAGATCGCTGAATTCCAGGTCCGGATTTTCTGAGATCACGGAGAGTGAGATCTCAAAAGGCCTGGAGATAGTTTCACTTGCCTGAAAGCTTTCAACTTTGAATGCCTCTGTTGTGCCCGGAACAACAAATAGGAATTCTGTGGCATTAACCATAGTGTGGTCCTGTCAGAATATTCAAAACAACGTAAATTGATGATAATCCCCTATCATATCAATCGGTTGTGCTGGTGGCATTGTGTGAAAAGCACTGGCTTAAGTGACGGAATGCTGGTGGAAAGATGCAAATTGACGGGGAGGACTGGAGGCAGGCAAGAGAAACAGGACGGTTGTTCCAGTTGTTTTTACGGTTAGCGGAGAAATTAATTATAGGAAAGTGTGATCTGGATCGTGATGTAAGTGGCTTCTCGGGCAGAGTGTCTGAAGAACAGGTGAGAAAAAGCCGGCTCTGTTGGCCGGCCAGTCGTCAGGATACAGTTCCCTGCTGTCAGTGCAGTGACCCTTCCGCTTCCAGGTGAAAGGAAGGCAGGCGCCATTTAAAGCGTACCGCTGCGATACGCAGTGTGTAGCCTGTTACCAGGGTTGCTACCGTTGCAGCCACATCATTGATGCCAAAGTGCAGCAGCGCCAGGTAAAGCACACCGGCTACCAGAGAAACCGAGGCATACAGCTCTTCGTGCAGAACCAGCGGAGTCTGACGGCAGATAAGGTCGCGCAGCAGGCCGCCGAACACGCCGGTCACGATCGCAGAGACCACACAGATCACCGGGTGCAGGCCCATCGACATACCTACTTTGGTACCGATGATGCTGAACACGATAAGACCCAGCGCATCCAGGTGGATAAACAGGCCACGGTATTTAATCACCCATTTGGCGATACCGGTCGTCAGTACGCCGGCCAGACAGGTGATGATCAGGTATTGCGGGCTCTTAACCCAGGTCAGCGGATAGTGACCCAAAAGAATGTCGCGAACCGTACCCCCACCGATGGCCGTAGCACTGGCGACAAACATAACCCCAAACCAGTCCATTTTCTTACGTCCGGCGCTTAGTGCGCCGGTCATGGCTTCAGCCGTGATGCCGATGACATATAGTACGCTTAACAACATTATTTAAACCCAACCAGAAGTCGAAAGCCGCATTCTAAGGGGGATAGAGTAATAAATCGAGTTGAATATTAATTAGAAAATCTAATGGTTAAAATCGCAAACGATAACGCTTTACAAATTATGCCAGCCAAGCACAATAGACAGCCCGTGTTTATTAGCCTGAGAGAGTCATGGAGCACAACTACCAGGACCTGATCCGCCTCTTTGATGCCACCTTTTTTGAGCCGTTTAACACCCGGCTGGAGCCAGGTGGGGATGAGCCCATTTATCTTCCGGCAGGAGAGGAGTGTGATTATCACCGAATCATCTTTGCCCGCGGATTTTACGCCTCAGCGCTGCACGAAATTGCTCACTGGTGTGTGGCCGGGCCTGAGCGCCGGTTACTGGAGGATTTTGGGTACTGGTATCAGCCGGATGGCCGCAGTGAAGCGGTGCAGGCGGAGTTTGAGAAAGTGGAAACCCGCCCGCAGGCGTATGAGTGGATTCTGGCGGTCAGCGCAGGCTTTCCATTTAACGTCAGTTGTGACAACCTTAACGGCGACTTTGAACCTGACAGAATCGCGTTTATGACCAAAGTTCACGCTGAGGTGATGACTATCCTTGAGCAGGGGCTGCCGCCAAGAGTGAAGATGCTCTCACAGGCGCTGCGCGACTTTTATCAGCAGGCCCCGTTAACGGTGGCCGATTTTACAGTGAAATAGAGAGAAACCATGATTATTGAGTTTGAAGAAAAGCTGCTGGATTTGATCGACGAGCGTATTGAAAGCGCGTCTGAAGATGAGCTGTTTGCTGGTGGTTACCTGCGTGGTCATATCTCTCTGTCCGCCGCCGCGTGCGAAGAAGAGGGCGTCACAGACCTGGAGCAGTTTAAAGCCCGCATCGAACAGAGCCTGGAATCAGCCCGTTCAGAACTCTCCCCGGCAGACCGGATTATTGTTTCTGACCTTTGGCAGTTGTTGTTGTCACAGGCTTAAAAAAACGCCCGGTTGGGCGTTTTTTTTTACAGGTGCTGGGTATAAGGTCCTGGGGGAGTTTGCGATAAGTTTAGTGAGAAACGAAGCTAAAGTGTTGACGGTAAGCCGTTAGTCAGAAATCCTGCTTACCTAGAACCTAGAACCTAGAACCTAGAACCTAGAACCTAGAACCTAGAACCTAGAACCTAGAACCTAGAACCTAGAACCGAGAACCGGCTTCCTCCCCCCTCTCGTTTCTATAACTCTAGCCTTCTGTAACCGCTTTCCCTTTCCTCAACTTCCTCACCCACATCTTCGCCGGATGGATTGTCTCAAGCACATCAACCGGCAGCGGTAGTGGCTGGCTACAGATCAGTGATGCCAGGGTTTCTGCCATCAGCGGTGCTGAGCTCAGGCCGCGGGAGCCAAGGCCCAGCATGCAGTAGAGGTTGGGTGCCAGTGGTGCTGGTTTGGCGCTGGTCTCGTCTTTGAATACCAGGTCCTGGTACTGCTCAACTAACTGTTCGAACTGGGCCACGTTGCCGACAAACGGGGTGTGGTCACGGGTGACGCAGCGGATCCCCTGGCGGGACTGGTTATCGCTGGTATCAATCTCATCCACCCAGCTCTGATCCGGCACGCAGCGTTTCAGTTTCTCACTGTTATCCTGCTGTGCTGCAGGGTCAAACTCAGTGTCGATATGAGTGCGGTCGTAACTGGCGCCGATGCAGTGCTGCTGGTTGTTGGGGTTTACCGGAGTCATATAGCCGTCGTAGCAGAGCACATTGTTAATTTTGCTCAGTGCTTCCGTAGTCGGGATATGGCTGACCTGGCCTTTCACCGCTGCCAGAGGCAGGGTTTGGGTTGGCTCCAGCTGGTTAAACTTGTGGCCGTTGGCTACCACTACGACCGTGTGGTTAAACACTTTGTCACCACTGGTCAGCTGCCACTGTTCGCCATTGTGGCTCAGTGCATCGATGCGGGTTTCGTAATGTGCGCTGAGTTTGTCCTGTTGTTCCAGGGAATCAAGCAGACCCTGAGTTAACTGCTGAGGGCACAGCCAGCCGCCAAGCGGGTAGTGGACAGACGGCATACCGGCGTTCTGGCCGATACTCTGATTAGTCTGCTCTTCATCCAGCCAGTGCACCAGCTGAGGGTCAAAGCCGCCATCGGCCATTTTTCTCAGTTTGGTGTGGGAAGCTTCATCCCAGGCAAGCTGGGTGACGCCGCACCAGCTGTGGTCGAACTGAATGCCGTTTTCCGTTGCCTGATCAGCAAACTGACGGGCAAACAGGAATGCAGGTGCAAACAGACGGGAAACGCCCTCGTGATTGCCGTTCAGCAGCGGATAAACCGCGCCCTGTCGGTTACCCGATGCGCCCTGAGCCGCCTGGTTGTCTTCACAGTAAAGAGTGACGTTTACGCCGCGTCGTGCCAGCGTAGTTGCCAGCGTCGCGCTGGCGATACCGCCACCGATGATCGCGACATCCTGCGGCTGCTCTGCGGACTGGGTGAAATACCATGGCTTGATATTTGTGTGAGGCTGTTTTTCTGCAATATGGCCGACGATCATATCCCGTTTGGTACCAAAGCCTTTGGTTTTCTTCATTTCAAAACCGGCTTCAATCAGGCCGCGGCGGACAAATCCGGCCGCGGTAAAGGTGGCACAGGTACAGTCCTGACGTGCCAGTTTCGCCATGCCGTTGAACAGATCCTGATTCCACATCTCCGGGTTTTTGCTTGGGGCAAAGCCGTCCAGGAACCAGGCGTCAACGATACCTTCGGCAGGCGTCGGGACTTTTGGCATGCAGTCTTTGATATCGCCAAACCAGAGGTCCAGCGTGACTGCGCCGTCAGCCAGCACGATACGGTGACATTCCGGTACGGCAACCGGGTAGTAGCGGCGCAGCTGCTCTGCATATTCGGCCAGTTCCGGCCATGCCTGGTGCGCTTTTTCCAGGTCTTGTTGAGTGACCGGGAACTTCTCAAAGCTGATAAAGTGCAGCTCTTTCAGTGCTGCGTTTGGGTTATCGCGGCGAAATGCGTCGAACCACTGCCAAAGTGCGAGAAAGTTAAGCCCGGTACCAAAGCCGGTCTCACCGACCACAAAGCGCTGTCGCTCAAAGTTTTCCCAGCGTTCAGGCAGGTGGTTTTTCTCCAGAAACACGTACCGGGTTTCGGCCAGGCCATCCACATTGGAGAAGTAAACATCGTCAAACTGGTCGGATACCGGGGTACCGGCGTCGTTCCATTCCAGTACGGCATTCTTAATTGTGGTCATAGTTGCTTTGATCTTTGGGGTGATTCGCTTAAAGTTAGCCGCGATTGTACGGATTTCCGGGAAAGCTGACCACTTCTGGTTATCATCCTGGTTATTATTCTACGGATTTTTGAATTATAGGAATGTCACATGAAACGTGTCGTAATCACCGGTATGGGCATTGTTTCCAGTATCGGTAACAACGTCGAAGAAGTTCTAGCATCACTTAAAGCAGGTAAATCAGGCATCAACGCGTCTGAGCAGTTCAAAGAAAAAGGTCTGCGTTCACAGGTTTGGGGTGATCTGAAAATCAACCCGGCAGAGCACATTGACCGCAAAAAGATGCGCTTTATGGGTGATGCGGCAGCCTATGCTTACCTGTCAATGGAGCAGGCGATTGCTGATGCAGGCCTGTCTGAAGACCAGGTTTCTAATGACCGTACTGGTATCGTTGCCGGTTCGGGTGGCGCTTCCTCTCTTAATCAGGCTGTGGCAGTTGACACCCTGCGTGAGAAAGGCGTGAAGCGTATTGGTCCATACATGGTTCCACGTACCATGTCTTCTACAGTTTCTGCGTGTCTGGCGACTCCGTTTAAGATCCGCGGCGTAAACTACTCAATGAGTTCTGCGTGTGCGACTTCTGCACACTGTATCGGCCACGCGATGGAGCTAATCCAACTGGGCAAACAGGACATCGTATTTGCAGGCGGCGGTGAAGAGCTGGACTGGACTCTGACCATGATGTTCGACGCAATGGGCGCACTGTCTACCAAGTACAACGAGACGCCTGATCAGGCATCACGTACTTATGATGCGGACCGTGACGGTTTCGTAATCTCTGGCGGCGGCGGCATGATGGTTATCGAAGAGCTGGAGCACGCTCTGGCACGTGGCGCGAAGATCTACGGTGAGATCGTAGGTTACGGCGCAACTTCTGACGGCTACGACATGGTAGCACCATCAGGTGAAGGCGCGGTTCGTTGTATGAAGATGGCGATGGAAAGCGTAGACGGCGTTGATTACATCAACACTCACGGTACTTCAACTCCGGTTGGCGACGTGAAAGAGCTGGGCGCTATCCAGGAAGTATTCGGCGGCAACAGCCCTGCGATCTCTGCAACCAAGGCGATGACCGGTCACGCACTGGGCGCAGCAGGCGTACACGAAGCAATTTACTCAACCCTGATGCTGGACAACAACTTCGTTGCACCAAGCATTAACATTGAAAACCTGGACGAAGCAGCACAAGGCCTGGATATCGTATCTGAGCTGCGTGAGCAGGAGCTGACAACAGTAATGTCAAACAGCTTCGGCTTCGGTGGCACCAACGCCACTCTGGTTATCAAGAAGTACCAGGGTTAATCCTGCTTTCCAGAGCTGATCAGGCCGGCGTTGACGTTATGGCCTGATCGAACAGACGCAGGCAGTTCCCCAAGGAGAGCGGGGTTCAGTCCTTTTGTTCTGGAGCTTACCGGCCTCATCTGAGGCCGGTTTTTTATTTCCAATTTCCATCGGTTAAGGCACAATCATGGCCTCTTCCAACAATGAATTCCTCTTTCCCATGAAAATTCTGATCGATGAGAACATGCCTTATGCCCGCGAGTTGTTCAGTCAGCTCGGTGAGGTGATCGCCAAACCCGGCCGCACGCTTTGCGCTGACGACCTTGTGGGTATCGATGCCCTGATGATCCGCTCGGTGACTAAGGTCAGCCAGGCGCTGCTGGAAAAAGCAGATAAGCTGAAGTTTGTAGGCACCGCGACCGCCGGAATGGACCACGTGGACCAGCCACTGCTGGCTGAGCGCGGTATCGCATTTACCAATGCCCCGGGCTGCAACAAGGTCGGTGTGGCCGAGTATGTGATAAGTGTGCTGATGGTACTGGCTCAGCAGCAGGGCTTTACCATCTTCGATAAAACCGTGGGCATCGTTGGTGCGGGGCAGGTTGGTACCTACCTGGCGAAATGTCTTGAGGGGCTGGGCATTAAGGTTCTGCTGAATGATCCGCCGAAACAGGCTGAGGGTGATACGCGCAGCTTTACTGAGCTCGATACCCTGCTTGAAGAGGCAGATGTTATCACTCTGCATACCCCAATCACCCGTGATGGCGACTATCCTACCCACCACCTGATGGACAGTGACCGGCTGAACAAGCTGCGTGGTGACCAGATCCTGATTAATGCCGCCCGCGGCCCGGTGGTGGACAACCAGGCACTGAAAGCACGCCTTGAGCGGGCAGATGGTTTTACCGCAGCGCTGGACGTATTTGAGTTTGAGCCTCAGGTAGATATGAACCTGTTGCCTCATCTGGCTTTTGCCACGCCGCATGTAGCGGGGTATGGCCTTGAAGGAAAAGCACGCGGGACCACCATGGTGTTCAACTCACTGTGTGAGTTTATGGAGCTGGAAAACCGGGCTCGGGCAGCTGAGCTGTTACCGGTTGCGCCTGTTCCGAAAGTCATGCTGGATCGTGAATGGGATCACACAACACTGCACAATCTGACTCAGTTGATCTATGATGTGCGCCAGGACGATGCCCTGTTCCGGCGTGAAATTGCCAAACCCGGTGCATTTGATCAGATGCGTAAGCAATACTGGGACAGAAGAGAATACAGTGCCATTACGCTGGTGGGCGATGCCCTGTGCAAGCTTGAACCACTGGCGAAATTAGGTTTCAAAATTGAGGTAAAAGATGAGCCAAAAATTTAACGTTGCAATCTTTGGTGCGACCGGTGCGGTCGGCGAAACCATGCTGGAAGTACTGCAGGAACGTCAGTTTCCGGTCGATGAGCTGTACCTGCTGGCCAGTGAGCGCAGCGAAGGTAAAACTTACCGTTTTAACGGTAAAACCATCAAAGTGCAGAACGTAGAGAACTTTGACTGGTCTCAGGCTCATATTGCGCTGTTCTCCGCTGGTGGTGAGCTGTCTGAGAAGTGGGCACCAATCGCGGCAGACGAAGGCGTGGTAGTGATCGATAACACCTCTCAGTTCCGTTACGAGTACGACGTTCCGCTGGTTGTGCCGGAAGTGAACCCGGAAGCCATTGCTGAGTTCCGTAACCGCAACATCATCGCGAACCCGAACTGTTCTACCATTCAGATGCTGGTCGCGCTGAAACCAATCCATGACGCAGTGGGTATCGAGCGTATTAACGTATCGACCTACCAGTCAGTATCCGGTGCGGGTAAATCAGGTATCGATGAGCTGGCAGGCCAGACTGCGCAACTGCTGAACGGTCGTCCGGCAGAAACGAAAGCCTTCAGCCAGCAGATCGCGTTTAACTGTATCCCGCAGATCGACAAGTTCATGGAAAATGGCTACACCAAAGAAGAGATGAAAATGGTGTGGGAAACCCAGAAGATTTTCAACGATCCATCCATCATGGTGAACCCGACTGCGGTTCGTGTGCCGGTATTCTACGGCCATGCAGAAGCTATCCACCTGGAAACCCGCGCACCGATCGATGCGGAAGAAGTGGTTCAGATGCTTGATCAAACTGACGGTATTGAAGTGTTCCACGGTGAAGATTTCCCGACTCAGGTACGTGACGCAGGCGGTAAAGACCATGTCATGGTTGGCCGTATCCGTAACGACATCAGCCACCACAGTGGCGTGAACCTGTGGGTTGTGGCGGATAACGTACGCAAAGGCGCGGCAACCAACGCAGTCCAGATTGCAGAAGTGCTTATCCGCGATTACTTCTGAGTCAGAATTTAGTGATGTTTTTATAAAGGGCTCCTTCGCGGAGCCCTTTATTTTTGGGGCAACTCATCGGATTTCGCTGTCTTTTTCTCCATATCCCGGAATTTTTTTGTTCCGGTCACACATTTTTTGCCTGCCAGCCTACAGTTTTGCCGTGAATATCCGATATATTAAGGAGATCACAGTATTATTCATATAATAGAAAGCAGGTAACGCAGAGCCTTTTATGCACCAATTTTTCAAGCGTCTGTTAACGCCCTTGCTTCTGGTGGCCGCCAGCCAGATTTCCACAGCAGAAGCGGAAGCCATCAGAATCGTCGGTTCAGACGGGGAAGTCATCACTTCTCCGCAATTCTCTGAGCAGTTCAATCAGGCCCTGGAAGCTGATGAGCCCTCCCTGTTTTATGGCCCAACCGGTCGTGAGGAAACCCTGTGGGCGATTGCCACCACATTGCGTCCGGCTAACAACCTGACCGTGCAGCAGACCCTGCTGGCGATCTACCGTCTTAACCCTCAGGCGTTTGAAAATCAAAACATCCATCTGCTGATCCCTGGCAGTACCCTGCGTATCCCGTCACTCGAACAGGTTCAGGCTGAAAACACCAATGCCGCTGTTCGCCTGATGAATGCACACAACGCCCGCAAAAAGCAGGACAAAGGGACGGAAAAACCGGTACGCATTGCGGTTAAACCGGTCGCCAAACCGCAGTCACAAACTAAGCCTGTTCCGGCCGCAGAGACCAGCCAAAAACAAGAAGTGGTCAAACCGCTGGTACAGATTAAGCCGCAAACAGAGCCAAAACAGGTCAGCGATCTTAAAGAGCAGCTCGAAATGTCGGAAACTGAGCTGTCCACACTGGAAGAGAAAAATCATCAGCTGCGTCTGATGCTGTCTAAAGTACAAAACGAAGTTGAGACGCTGAAAACAGAACTCAGCGACGATGACCGTATCCGCTCAGAAGTCGAGAAACTGCTGGCAGCAGAGCGCATGCGTGAAATTGAAGCGGCACAAAACGCCCCGACTCTGATGGAAAAAATCATCGCCAATCCTCTGCTGCTGGGCGGCGTTGCGCTGATCCCGGGTCTGCTGCTTGGTCTGCTGGTGGTGATGCTGCTTAACCGTAAGAAACAAACCGCGGAGCCAGAGCAGCAGGCAACGCCTGAAATCACGCCTCCGCCGGTTATTCCGCCGCAGGACGAAGATATTGATGAGATCAACCTTGAAGATGATCTCATCGGCGAGTTGCCGGAAGAAGAGCTGGGTCTTGGCGACGAGCTGTTCTCTGATGATATGGGGCTGGATGATGACGAGCCTCAGCAGGAAGACAACCAGGAAGACATTTTCGGTAACCTGGATGAGGGCGAGCTCGACTTCAACCTGGACGATGAAGACGGCGAAGACCCATTTGCCGGTATCGGTGACGACGGGGAACTGGAAGCCGAAATTGCTGATCTTGAAGAAAGCAGCAATGGCATCAGCGTTGATGCGGATGAGAAGGCTCTGGGGCTGGATGAAATGTCTGCTGCGCTTGATTCGGTTGAGCCGGAAATCGATGACGCAGGCATTGGCAACGAGTTCGACCTTTCTCAGGAAGAGAGCCTGTCCAACGATGATATTGATGCGTTGCTGGAAGCGGATGGCCCGACTGAAGAGCTGGAGGCCGAATCCCTTGACCAGTCTATGCTTGATGACCTGTTTGCCGGTATCGACACCACAGAAACGGAAGACGACCTGGATTTTGGCACCCTGCTTGCGGATGGCGAAGCGCTGCCTGAGTCCGTTGAGGATGACAGCACTGAGCTGCTCGATGAACTGCTTGAAGAGTCGGGTGAACCTGCTCCGGATGCAGACAGCACTGATCTGTTGGATGAAGTGATTGAAAGCGGAGGCGATACCCTCAGCGACACTGACCTCCTTGATGAGCTTCTTGAAGAGCACTCAAGCCTTAAACAGGAAGATGAAGAGCTGGACTTTAACCTGGATGATGGTCTGGAAGCTGAGCTGCCTGAAATCCCGGCTCAGGATGGGAACGCTGAAGAAGAAGTCAAAGCCAGCATCGACCCTGACAGCACTGATCTGCTCGACAGCCTGATTGAAGAGAATGAGCATGCACCGGAGTTTGAACTTGATGAAGCCAGCACCGAGCTGCTTGATGATGTACTGGGTGACGGTGCCTCTGAGCATCAGGACTTTAAGCTGGATGAGGACAGCGTTGATCTGCTCGATGAAGTGCTGGCAGAGGACAGTAAAACCTCAGTTGAGCCGGACAGCACCGACCTGCTCGATACCCTGCTTGATGAGCATCAGGCCGCACCGGAGACTTCAGAGGAAGCACCTCAGGCAGAAGAGGCGTTTGATTTCGATGAGTTGATCGATATTGAGCCGGAAGAAGCTCTGGCAGAGCCTGAGGAAGAAACCCTGACTCCGGCAACTGAAGACGAGGTGCTGCCTGAAGCTGCTGATGCAGTGTTCGATGAAGTGCTGCAGGCTGAGCTTGCTGCCGGTGAAGCTGTACCGGAAGTCTCTGCCGATGAAGAGTCAGAGCCTTTGTCAGAAATAGCTGTGGAGGACTTGGAGCCGGAAACAGTTGCTGAACCAGAATTAATAACAGAACCAGATGCAGACGCTGAAGTGCCAGTGGTGGATGTAGCTGAAGAACCGTCTGAACCTGCGCCAGCAGTGGAGCCGGAACTGGCTGTGGAAGAACCACAGGAAGAGATTCTGTCGCCTGAAGAAGAACTGGCATCGCAGGCAGAAGCCATGCCTGAAATGGCAATGCCGGAGCAGGAAGCGGAAACAGCGGCGCAGGTGGAGGAAGAGTTTGAAGCCGCACCGGTGACCGATCCAACTACCGCTTTCTCTCTTCGCGGTCATGAAGATGAGCCGCTGGATATTCTGATGGGGGAAACTCCGGCCGATCTGGACGATGAAGAAGCCCTGATTGAAGACTGGCAGGCAGAAGCCCTGGCCGGTGACGAGCCTGAAGATGAGTCTGAACTGCAAATCCCTGGCACAGAAGGTCTGGATGAAGCCCTGGCAGAAGTTGACGCTGCTCAGGAAATGCCACAAGCTGCAGAGCCAGCAGAGCCAGCAGAGCCAGCAGAGCCAGCAGAGCCAGCAGAGCCAGCAGAGCCAGCAGAGCCAGCAGAGCCAGCAGAGCCAGCAGAGCCAGCAGAGCCAGCAGAGCCAGCAGAGCCGGCGCTGCCTGCTAATGAATTTGGTATTCCTCAGGACGAAGACTGGGAGTTCGACGACGTTGACCTTTCCGGCCTGGACGATGACCAGCCAGAAACCCCTGTCATTGAGGAAGCAGAACCTGAGCTGCCAGAAGTGCAGGCTGAGCCTGTAGCTGCACCAGAATCTGAAGCTCCTGTCGTTGAAGAACCAGAGTTCGAACTGCCGGAACACGGCGAGTTCAGTGAAGAGGACCCTCTTGCTGCACTTGATGCAGACTTAGCTGCGTCTCCAGAGGTGGAAGCACCTGTTGCTGAAGAGCCGGTAGTATCACCTGAAGCGGAAGCGCCAGCTGCAGAAGAACCAGAGTTTGAACTTCCTGAACCGGACGAAGCCGACCCTGGCGAGTTCAGCGAAGAAGACCCACTTGCGGCACTGGATGCAGACTTTGCTGCTTCTCAAGAGGCGGAAGCGCCTGTAGCAGAAGGACCAGAGTTCGAACTGCCGCAACTGGACGAAGCCGATCCTGGTGAGTTCAGCGAAGAAGACCCACTTGCGGCACTGGATGCAGACTTAGCGGCTGCTCCAGAGGCAGAAGTGCCTGTTGCAGAAGAACCAGAGTTTGAACTTCCGGAACTGGACGAAGCCGATCTTGGTGAGTTCAGCGAAGAAGATGCACTGGCGGCATTTGACGAAGAGCCAGTGGCTGCTCCAGAGACAGAAGCGCCTGTAGCAGAAGAACCAGAGTTTGAACTTCCGGAACTGGACGAAGCCGATCTTGGTGAGTTCAGCGAAGAAGATGCACTGGCGGCATTTGACGAAGAGCCAGTGGCTGCTCCAGAGACAGAAGCGCCTGTAGCAGAAGAACCAGAGTTTGAACTTCCTGAACTGGATGAAGCCGACCTTGGCGAGTTCAGCGAAGAAGATGCACTGGCGGCATTTGATGAAGAGTCAGTGGCTGCTTCAGAGGCAGAAGAGCCTGTAGCAGAAGAACCAGAGTTTGAACTTCCGGAACTGGATGAAGCCGACCTTGGCGAGTTCAGCGAAGAAGACGCACTGGCGGCATTTGACGAAGAGCCAGTGGCTGCTCCAGAGACAGAAGCGCCTGTAGCAGAAGAACCAGAGTTTGAACTTCCTGAACTGGATGAAGCCGACCTTGGCGAGTTCAGTGAAGAAGACGCACTGGCGGCATTTGACGAAGAGCCAGTGGCTGCTCCAGAGACAGAAGCGCCTGTAGCAGAAGAACCAGAGTTCGAACTTCCTGAGCTGGATGAAGCCGACCTTGGCGAGTTCAGCGAAGAAGACGCCCTGGCGGCGTTTGATGAAGAGCCAGTGGCTGCTCCAGAGGCAGAATCGCCTGTAGCAGAAGAACCAGAGTTTGAACTTCCGGAACTGGATGAAGCTGACTTTGGCGAGTTCAGCGAAGAAGGTGCTCTGGCTGCATTCGATGAAACGCCGGTGGCAGCACCTGAAGTGGAAGTTCAGCCAGAGGCAGCGGAACCTGAGCCTGCAGCAGAGGCTGAGTTGCCGACCTCCCCAGAGATGGCAACGCAGGAAGCCAATGACTCTGTCGCCCGCCTGCTTGATGACAGCGCAGAGGTTGCACCTGGATTCCAGCAACCACTGGATCAGGACACTATCGACAGCGCAGGCATGGACTTTGAAGCCATGCTGGATATGGGCGGTGAAGACTGGAATGGCTTCAGTCTGACTCCTGAGCAGCAGGCATCGATTTCAGAAGAAGTGCCTGAAGATGAGCAGGAAGTCTGGCACGGTGCTTCTCAGCTGGAAGAGCCGGAAGCGGCGGAAGAGGACTGGTCTCATCAGCCGGAGCTTGGTGAAGAAGGTCAGCAGGGCTTTATGAGCGTGGATGAGCTGATGGCCCAGGTAGAGCGTGAAGAGGCGGTGGTTGAGAAGCCGGATCTGGATGCTCAGGACCTGGACCTTCAGGTAGGCCTGGAAGAGTTCCCGGATGTGATTGGTGACGTTGAACCATTTGATGTGGACGAAAACAGCGAAGCTGCCGGTAAACTGGATCTGGCTAAGATCTACGTTGAAATGAACGATCCTGACGGCGCAATCAAACTGCTTGAAGAGGCTATCGTCTACGGGGATGACTCAGTCCGGCGTGAAGCCAAAGCGCTGATTGATAAGCTTAACGGGCACTGACAGCAACAATGATGAATGAAGAGGCGGGGTAGTAATACACCGCCTCTTTTTATTTAATCCACACTACATTCTCTCGTTACAACGCTCTGCGTTGTAATGCATACCGTGCTGACCGGTGACTCAGATATGCTGCAACCCCCGTAAGTATTTCCACGGTGACCGCTGGAATAAAACTGAAGAGCTTTTCGGTGAAAAATACGTGCCCAAACCTTAATCCAGATTAAGTTCCATAAATCTGCAAAGGAGTAAGATGGCGCGCAATTCTGACCACCCGGCAGTGGCAGATCCCAAAAAGAACATTCAGAGGTATCGTTTTGAGCTTGTTGTTTACACAAACCCGCATTGGCAGCATGGAGCTGAAAAACCGTTTTGTGCGCGCCGCGACATGGGAAAACATGGCGACCGAAGATGGCCACATGACAGATAAGCTGTACGCCATCTATGAAGAGCTGGCCAAAGGTGAAGTCGGCCTTATCGTGACCGGTTATGCCAATATTGTCGAAGAAGAGAAGCCCAATGCAGGGATGATGGGCATGTACAACGACTCTTTCATCGCCGAATATCAGAAGCTGACGGACCTGGTGCACCAGCACGGCTCGAAAATCGCCATGCAGCTGGCTTACGGTGGTACTAAAACGACTTATAACGTGGGTGAGCGTGTGATTTTCGCCCCCAGTGATGTGTGTGAGCGCGGTACCCAAACCCAGGGTAAAGCGATGACCAAAGACGAGATTGATTACATCGTCCAGGCTTTTGCCAAAGCAGGTCTGCGCGCCAGGCAATCTGGTTTTGACGCTATCGAGATCCATGCGGCTCACACTTACCTGATTAATCAGTTCCTGAGTCCGTACTATAACCAGCGCGAAGACGAGTACGGCGGCAGCCTGGAAAACCGTATGCGCTTCCTGATGGAAATCTACGCTGAAACCCGCAAACTGGTTGGCGATGATTTCCCGATCATCGTCAAACTAACGGCCACGGAGTTCTTCGAAGGCGGCCAGAGCTATGAAGATACCCGCGTGATCTGTAAAACGCTGGAAGCCGCAGGCGCAGATGCCATCGTTATGTCGGGCAACATTCATGGTAAAGCTGATACCATGGTAGGTGAGTCTTATGATGGCTATACCCTGCGTGAAGAGGGCTACTTTCACGAGTACGGCGATGCGATCAGTAAAGAGATTGATATTCCGGTCATCACCGTAGGCGGCCTGACGGACATCGCAGCCATCGAAGATCTTGCCAATACCACAAACATTCAGTGTTTTGCCCTGTCCAGACCATTGCTGTCAGAGCCAATGCTGGTGAAGCGTTGGAAGGAGGGCGACAGAGCCCCTGCAGAGTGCGAGCGCTGCTCCAAGTGCCGTACCAAACGCGGTAACTTCTGCGTGGTAAACAAGGACCGTAAAGTCGCGCTGGCAGCGATGTAGGGCCTGATACTGCGTGAGGCGGGACACAGATGTTCCGCCTCTTTTTTTAATGTTGACCATTTTGAATGGTTAAATCATAGCAACCTGGATAACCAGCATTAACGCGCCAAAACCCAGCACGAATACGACCATTGGCCAGACAAATTTCAGCCATTTGTTATAGGACATTCCGAGCATTTGTAAGGTCGCCAATACAAGCCCTGTTGGAGTTAAGTACAGCATAGCGTACTGCCCCCAGTTATACGCGGAAACCACAATTTCTCTTGGAATACCCACTGTATCTGCCAAAGGTGCCATAATCGGCATAGACAGTACGGCAAGGCCTGATGAAGACGGAACGATAAATCCAAGCAGAGCGAATACCATCATTTGGGCAACAATAAATACGCCGCCTTCCATACCAGATACAAAGTCAGATGCAGCGAAAAGAATTGTATCGGAGATCATGCCCTGCTCCAGAACAAGGTTGACCCCCCGGGCCAGTCCGATGATCAGGGATACACCAACCAGTTCAGATGCCCCTTTGGTAAATGATTCAACAAGTGTTTTCTCTGAAAGGCCGGATATCAGCATGATAACGATGGTAATGGCCAGAAAAGATGCCGCCATGGTAGGAAACCACCACCCGCCAACAGATACGCCCCAAATCATTAATGGGAACGCCAGTGTAAAGAGGGTCAGAATGAGCTTACGGCGTGTTGTGAACGGAAGTTCATGATTGATGTCTACGTCACTCATATAGCGGGCTTCAAACTCTTCACGATCGTCATAGGTATAAGAAAACTCGGGGTTTGCTTTGACCTTTTTGCAGTACCAGTACATGTACGCACTCAACACTGCAAAGCCGACGATCAGGCCGAATACCCGGAACTCAATTCCTTCCGTAAAAGGTATGCCAGCAGCATTCGAAGCGATCACTACAGAAAATGGGTTAATTGTTGAAAACGTGGTTCCCATAGAGCCAGCCATGAAAATTGCGCCTACACATACAATCGAGTCATAACCCAGTGAGAGAAAAATAGGAACCAAAATGGGGTAAAACGCTACAGCTTCTTCTTCCAGGCCACAGGTTGTTCCGCCAAGTGCCATCACCAGACACACTGAGAAAACCAGACTGAATTCACGGCCTTTACTTTTCTTTGAGAGCGCAATCAGCCCGGAGTTAAATGCACCAGTTGCATTTACAACACCTATCATGCCGCCGAGGACCAGAATAAATACGATGACATCGGCTCCTTCTATCGTACCTTCAACCATACTCTTGGTAACATCGCCAATGCCTTTATGAACGGGAGTAACACGCTCATAAGTGCCCGGAACAGCGATAGGTTTTCGAATGATTCCGCCGGTAAACTGATCAATCTTTATGTTTACCCCAAGCTTGTCCAGTTCGTCCTGAGTCGCCGGCAGGCTGGTCACACCTCCGGATGGGGTCGCTACAGACAACATTCCGGATTCTGTGCTGTAGGTTAGCTTGGAATAAGCCCCGGCAGGGATCATCCATGTGCAGGCTACAGCCAGTAAAGTGATGATAAACAGAATCGTAAAAGCGCTGGGAAAAGTTTTAAATCTCAGGCGCGGGAGTGCTGCACTTGTCATAAGTATTTCTCCGTCTCACTACCCAGGACCAGTGGTACCTGGATTATATTGTATTAAAACGTCGATAAGTTATATGCATCATGTTTGTTTGGTAAGCGGTAATAACATAGTTATACGCACCTTACAGGTATAATTGTATTTATAGGATGCTGGCCGGATTGTGTTTTAAATCTGGTTGTTTCTCTTTCTCTGGATGTTTATTCGTTTTTCCTGATTCAGAAACCGTGGTTGGTTCTTTTTTGGTTGCGCGATTAATGATTGAAAATAATAGTTGAGTCGATGTCGGTTTGTTTGTGACTAATATACTCCCGTTGTTGGTTATTTATTTGAGAGTGTTCACATAATGCGTTTAAATCTTCTTGGTTGATAGTTTTGTCTTTTTATCTTCTTGTAAATTAAGTTTATTTTTCTTTCCTTGGTAAGGATGAATATTTATCTGGTGTTACTGGATATAACGGAGTGGAACTATTTTAACTGCTTGTTATGGTGTTTGGATTATAAATCGTGGTGCTGCTCACAATCTTGCAATTGTATTTGGGTGTAAGATGCTGGCTTGTGTCAATAAATGAACTTTAAAGCAAGTTGCTTACAGGGTCATGGTGTGGTGCGCGATGGTCGGAGGCAGAACAGAAATATCGGGGGAACAGACGGTCTGTCGTCAGATGCATGAAAACAAGACACTATCGCGTTTTTGTGTGTTCTGCCACGGATAAGCCAATCCGGGGACGCTATAGTAATATAATGTTAACACTAATGTTGTATATTTATGTCTAGGCACGCACAGAATGAAGCTATTATAAGGACGATCCGGAATAAGATTCTGAATGAAGAAGTATCATCTCAGGTTCAGCTGGTTTCTGTGCTGGAAAAAGAAGGTTTTGGGAAAATTCACCAGTCTATGGTGTCCCGTATTCTTGCTAAATTAGGGGCTGTTCGGGTACAGGATGAAAACAGGACGTCGCACTATCAAATCCCCCACGAACTGGAAATGCCGGTTGTTAAAACCAGCATAGATGAAATGATTAATGACATAGATTTTAATCACTTCTTCATTATTATAAAAACAACCCCCTCAGCAGCTGAACTGGTGGGCCGTCTGATTGATTCATTACGTTGTCAGCTGGGCATTATGGGGACGGTTTCCGGTGATGATACGATTTTTGTCACCCCGGCAGATGGAACGGACATAAAAGCACTTGCCGGACAACTGACCCGGTTTTTCGGCTTCAGTAAACAGGAGTAAGGTTCTGTATCGTCACTGTATTGAATTATACGAAGTATAATTTCGATAGTTCTTGTTCCCGCCACCTCCGTTGTTATGCTCCCGAGTACCGAGTACCGAGTACCGAGTACCGAGTACCGAGTACCGAGTACCGAGTACCGAGTACCGAGTACCGAGTACCCAGAGCCACTTCCCTCGCATCAAACCCCGTTTCCGTATATACTCCACCCCCATTTTTTTCATCTGAAGGTAGTAATCAATGCGCATTGCGTTAGGTATCGAATACGATGGCGCCAAATACTTTGGCTGGCAGAGACAACGTGAAGTTCGCAGTGTCCAGGAGATGCTGGAGAAAGCCCTGAGTAAGGTTGCCAACCATCCGGTCGAGGTTCAGTGCGCAGGGCGGACTGACGCGGGTGTACACGGTACCGGCCAGGTTGTGCATTTTGATACTACCGCAGAGCGTAAGATGATTGCCTGGACCATGGGCGTGAACACCAATATGCCAAAGGATATTGCTGTTCGCTGGGCCAAAGAGGTGCCGGATGAGTTTCATGCGCGCTTCAGTGCGACGGCGCGCCGTTACCGCTATGTGATTTACAATCACGCCTTCCGTCCGGGGATCCTGTCTTCCGGTGTGAGCCACTATCACGGTGACCTGGATGTGGAGAAGATGCACCAAGCGGGTCAGTACCTGTTGGGTGAGAACGACTTTACTTCGTTCCGTGCGGTTCACTGTCAGTCACGCAGTCCGTGGCGTAACCTGATGCACCTCAACGTAACCCGTCACGGCAACTACGTGGTCATCGATATTAAGGCCAATGCGTTTGTGCACCACATGGTGCGTAATATCACCGGCAGTCTTATCGCGGTAGGCCGTGGTGAGAAAGAGCCGGAGTGGATCAAATGGCTGCTGGAAGCCAAAGACCGCAAGCTGGCAGCCGCGACGGCTAAAGCCGAAGGTCTGTACCTGGTGGATGTGGATTATCCACAAGAGTTTGAGCTGCCGCGTGAGCCGATGGGGCCACTGTTTTTGCCGCAGGATTTAAGCCGATAATAAGCCAATAAAAAGCAAAGAAAAACGGCACAGGCTTCAAGCTTTAAATAGGTACAACCAGTTTTTTATCCACAGTGGGGAATTATTGTGGTTTAATCCTGTCGCAATAATCGGTATTTGTCACTTTCGCAATGAGGCGGAAGTTCGGAGAGAAAAGGTCTTCCATGAGTTGGCTTGAAAAGATTTTCAATAAAAGCAGCATCGCAAGTTCCCGCAAAGCGTCTATCCCTGAGGGTGTATGGACCAAATGTACTTCATGTGAGCAGGTGCTGTACCACGCTGAACTAGAGCGTAACCTGGATGTTTGTCCTAAATGTGACCACCACATGCGTATGGGCGCGCGTCGCCGTCTGGAAAGTTTCCTTGATGAAGCAAACCGTCAGGAACTGGCTACAGAGCTTGAGCCGCAGGACAAACTGAAATTTAAAGATTCCAAGCGTTATAAAGATCGTCTGTCTGCTGCTCAGAAGAACAGCGGCGAGAAAGACGCGCTGGTCGTAATGAAAGGTGAACTGCTGGGCATGCCGCTGGTAGCCTGTGCCTTTGAGTTCTCTTTCATGGGTGGTTCAATGGGTTCTGTTGTTGGCGCACGCTTTGTTAAAGCGGTAGAAGCGGCAATGGAAAACAACTGCGGTCTGGTATGTTTCTCTGCCAGTGGTGGTGCCCGTATGCAGGAGGCTCTGATGTCTCTGATGCAGATGGCAAAAACCAGCGCGGCACTTGAGCGCCTGTCTGAAAAAGGCCTGCCGTTTATCTCAGTAATGACTGACCCGACTATGGGCGGCGTTTCTGCGAGTCTGGCTATGCTGGGTGACATCAACATCGGTGAGCCAAAAGCGCTGATCGGTTTTGCCGGCCGCCGCGTTATCGAGCAGACCGTACGTGAAGACCTGCCTGAAGGCTTCCAGCGCAGTGAGTTCCTGATGGAGCATGGCGCACTGGATATGATCGTTGACCGCCGTGAAATGCGTCAGCGTGTTGGTGCTCTTATCGCCAAGCTGACTAACCAGGCGTCACCGCTGGTGGTTTCGGTTAACGATTCTCCAAAAGAGGCTGAATACGAAGTACCAGTCGCGGACGAAAAAGAGTAAAGTATTCATTAAATAACCCGTCACAACGGATTGCGTTTAATGAATCACCAAAACACTCCTCAAGCCACATCGCCTCTATCGGTGTGGCTTGATTATTTAGAGAACATCCACACCAGTGCGATTGATCTCGGCCTTGACCGTGTTCAGACGGTCGCTCAGAAAGCCAGCCTGACCAAACCAGCCCCAACTGTTATCACCGTCGCCGGAACCAACGGTAAAGGTTCAACCTGTGCCCTGATGGAAGCGATCCTGCTTGATGCGGGATACCGCGTGGGTGTTTACAGCTCTCCTCATTTGATCCGCTATACCGAGCGGGTGCGCATTAACGGTGAAGAGCTGCCAGAGCACAAACACAGTGAAGCGTTTGATTTTATCGAGCGTGAGCGAGGTGAAACCAGCCTGAGCTTTTTTGAATACGGCACCCTGGCGGCACTGCGCCTGTTCCAGACCGAGAAGGTGGAAGTGGTGCTGCTGGAAGTCGGCCTTGGCGGACGCCTGGATGCGACCAACGTGGTGGACCACGACGTATCGGTGATCACCAGTCTGGCAGTTGACCATGTAGACTGGCTGGGTGATGACATCAACGTGATCGGTTTTGAGAAAGCGGGTATCTTCCGTAGTGGCAAACCAGCGATTTGCGGCCAGCCTTTAGCGCCGTCAACCGTGGCAGCACATGCGGATGATATTGGCGCAGAGCTGTATCAGGTTGGTATTCAGTTCGACTATCATATCGATGGCGATTCACACTGGCGCTGGGAGTCTGGGGCGTTTGCACTGGATAAACTGCCGGTCCCTGAGCTTCCTCTGCCAAATGCCGCGACTGCACTGATGGCACTGGCGAGCTCCGGGCTGGAGCTCTCGGATGTGAATATTGTAAACGGCCTCAGCAGCGCGACGCTGGATGGCCGGATGCAAAAACTGGCGGAATCACCAACCATTTTGCTGGATGTGGCGCACAACCCACACTCGGCGGAATATCTGGTGGAACGCCTGCAAAAAGGCTATCAGGGCCGCCAGCTGCACGTGGTAGTGGCGATGCTGCACGACAAAGACATTGAAGCCACACTCAATGTCCTGTCGCAGTTAAAGCCTGCCTGGTATCCGGCGTCACTGACCGGACCGCGCGCGGCGCATGCTGACGTATTAACTGAGCACCTCGATGAGGTGACCGGTAAATTTGACACTCCGGTGGACGCGTTTGAAGCGGCGCGAAATAATGCCGGGGAACAAGATGTAATCGTGGTCGTTGGCTCCTTCCATACCGTAGGTGCCGTACTCGACCACTGGGACAGAGTGAAGGAGCAAAATGGCGAGTAAGTTCCAAAGCCGTCTGGTCGGCACCATTATACTGGTGGCGGCCGGGGTGATCGTGCTGCCGGATGTCCTGGATGGAAAGAAAATCCATTACCGGGAAGAGCTGGCGAGCATCCCGCTCAAACCCGAACTGGAAAACGAGGTCGAGACCTTTGAAGTGCTCGACCCGGTTGAAGACGTCGCGGTTCTGCCGCCGTCACCGGTTGAAGTGGTGGTGGATGCCAAACCAGCCAAACCTGAGCAGGTGGTTGTAAAAGAGAAGCCGGTCGAAGAGCGCAATGCCTATCAGGACAGCGCCTGGATCATTCAGCTGATGGCACTGAAGAATGTCGACAATGCCAAAAAGCTGGTGGCGGATCTGCAAAAGCGTGGTTACCAGGCACATATTAAGCAGGAAAATAATTTCTCACGGGTGATTATCGGCCCGGATGTGTCCAAATCAAAACTGGAACGGCAAGTGGCTGAGCTGGAAAAGATCACCGGCTCAAAAGGTCAATTGCAGAAATTTAAACCACTAAATCCTTAAGAAAACGTTTGCGTCGCGCGTTTTTCTGTTAAAATGCGCGCCAACTTAGAATGTAGAGTCACATGATTTGGATTGATTTTGTCATTTTAGGGGTGATCGGCCTGTCGGCTTTGATCAGTTTGATTCGCGGCTTCGTTAAAGAGGCCCTGTCTCTGGTGATATGGTTTGGGGCCTTTTTTGTGGCCAGCCAGTACTACGCCAAACTGGCGGTGTACTTTACCAATATCCAGGATGACATGTTCCGCAACGGTGCGGCCATAGCGGCACTGTTTATTGCGACCCTGGTAGTGGGTTCCCTGGTCAACTATGTGATTGGCCAGCTGGTTCAGAAGACCGGCCTGTCGGGAACCGACCGTATACTCGGGGCAGTGTTTGGCGGATTGCGGGGAGTGCTGATCGTTTCTGCGGTGCTGTTTTTTATAGATGTATTTACTACATTGGATAACTCTGAGTGGTGGAAAGGATCACAGTTAATACCTGAGTTTAAACTGGTTATTGAGCCTTTCTTTGAACACTTACAACAAACATCCAGTTTTTTGGCCGGCACGTTATAGTGCCGGTGCTATAGTCGCAAACCGAGGATCAAGACATGTGTGGTATTGTTGGAATCGTGGGTACAACTCCTGTCAACCAGTCAATCTATGACGCCCTGACTGTGTTGCAGCATCGTGGCCAGGATGCCGCCGGTATTATTACCATAGAAAGCAATCGTTTTCGTCTGAGAAAGGCGAACGGTCTGGTAAAAGATGTATTTGAAGCTAAGCACATGCAACGTCTGCAGGGCACTGTGGGAATCGGCCACGTGCGCTACCCGACAGCGGGCAGCTCAAGCGCTTCAGAAGCACAGCCTTTTTACGTTAACTCGCCTTACGGTATCACCCTGGCGCACAACGGTAACCTGACCAATGCACATGAGCTGCGTGAAGCGCTGTTTGACAAGCAGCGTCGCCACCTTAACACCACTTCGGATTCAGAAGTGCTGCTGAACGTACTGGCTTACGAAGTTGACCAGTTCGAAGCAGTAACCAAAGACGCCGTATTTGAAGCGGTTGCGAACGTCCACAAGCAGGTTCGCGGTGCTTACGCAGTGGCTTCTATGATCATCGGCCACGGTATGGTGGCATTCCGTGACCCTAACGGTATCCGTCCTCTTTGCCTGGGTAAACGCGAGCTGGAAAACGGCCGTGTTGAGTACATGGTGGCATCTGAGTCTGTCGCTCTGGATGCGGTTGGTTTTGATTTTGTGCGTGACGTAGCGCCAGGTGAAGCTATCTACGCGACCTTCGACGGTGAGCTGTACACTCAGCAGTGTGCTGAAAACCCGCAGGTTTGCCCGTGTATCTTCGAATACGTGTACTTTGCGCGTCCTGACTCGTTCATCGACAAAATCTCGGTTTACAGCGCCCGTGTTGAAATGGGTAAAAAACTGGGTGCGAAGATCAAGCAGGAGTGGGAAGACCTGGACATCGACGTGGTTATCCCAATCCCTGAGACTTCGTGCGACATCGCGCTGGAGATCGCTCAGCTCATCGATAAGCCATACCGCCAGGGTTTTGTGAAAAACCGTTACGTTGGCCGTACCTTCATCATGCCGGGCCAGCAGCAGCGTCGTAAGTCGGTTCGCCGCAAGCTGAACGCTATCCGTTCTGAGTTCAAGGGCAAGAACGTACTGCTGGTAGATGACTCTATCGTACGTGGTACCACTTCTGAGCAGATCATTGAAATGGCCCGTGACTCAGGTGCCAACAAGGTTTACATGGTATCGGCAGCGCCGGAAATCCGCTTCCCGAACGTATACGGCATCGATATGCCAAGTGCGAACGAGCTGATCGCTCACGGCCGTGACAACGATGAAATCTGTAAAATGATCGGCGCTGACGCCCTGATTTTCCAGACACTGGAAGACCTGGTATCGGCAGTAGGTACCGGTAATCAGGACATCCAGCGCTTCGAAACGTCAGTATTTAACGGCGAGTACGTGACGGGCGACATTAATCAGCAATACCTGGAGCTTATCGATGCCATGCGCAACGACGACTCCAAGCTTCAGCGCGACATCCAGCAGGATCTGGCGAATCTGGAGCTGTACAACGAAGGCGCATAAGCCGTTGTAGCCATAATCAGGTTGCACTAATAAACAAAAAGCCAGGCTGGAATATCCGCCTGGCTTTTTTTATATCAGTTGCGAGAACCGAGAACCGAGAACCGAGAACCGAGAACCGGGATTTATGCGAACGAATGCTCGCTGACAAAATCAATCAGCAGTCGTACTTTCTCTGGCTGGTGATCTTTGTGGTTGTAGAGCATGTACACATCACGCGGGTTGGCACTCCAGCCATCAAGCACGCGGATCAGCTTACCGCTTTCGATGTAGTTGTTGATCATCACATCCGGCATCAGGGTAATGCCAAGGCCTGCGATACAGGCACGGCGTACCACGTTCATTTCACTCGCTTCCAGACGGCCGCGTTCGTTAATGACCACGTATTCGCCTTCACCGTTGGACAGCTGCCAGCGCAGCAGCGGACGGCCTTTCAGCAGGCTGTGTTCTTTCAGGTCTTCTGCATGGGTCAGCGGGCGGTGGCTCTTGAGATACTCAGGAGTCGCAACCAGTACGTCTTTTACCGAGTTGATCTTACGGGCAATCAGGCTCGAATCACGCTGCGGACCTACGCGGAAAATCACATCCCATTCGGTTGGGTCAAGCTGGTCTGACTGGTTGGTCATGGTCAGCTCGATACGAATGTCCGGGAACTCAGCCATAAACTGGTTCAGTAAAGGCATGATCATACGCTTGGTGATGTTCGACGGCGCAGAGATGCGCAGTTTACCGGAAGCGCCACGGCAGTCATCGGTGATTGTTTCTGCGGTGCTGGCCAACTGTTTTAACAGGGGAGAGCATTCGGCATAGAAACGTTCGCCCGCTTCCGTCAGCGCCAGTTTTCGGGCGTGGCGGTTCAGCAGACGCAAGTTCAGAGAATCTTCCAGAGCCTGAATACGGCGGGTAATGGTTGCAACCGGGATCATGGTTTTACGTGAGGTTGCAGTATAGCTACCGTTTTCAATCACTAAGCGGAAGAGATTTAAGTCGTCTAGTTTCATCGTTTGGACTCAAACAAAAAGCCGGACTCAGAAGTGTAACCTATGTTTTCATTTTATGGTTGCTTTAAGTCAAGGTTTTTGTGTGATATTCAGCCGTTCAACCCAATATCTGGTGTTATTTTTGGGGCAAGGTTGGCATTTTGTGGGATTAGCCGGGTTGAGATTTGAGCCAGGGGGGACTACTTTTAACTAAGTACATAATAAGAATTGGTCTCAGTTGTACTGGTTTGATATTCACTCAGATTAGTATGACTGGCGGTTAGGTTAGTCGGAGATGTGAGCGATGATTGAGTCAAGCAGTAGAGACTCCCAGGTGGCAGCCTTTAAGCAGAACAGCGAACCGGTTGTCATGATAGTCGATGACGATGCGGTATTTCGCCAAATGATGAAGGGCTTTCTCGCCGGGTGTGGTTACCAGGTGATGGAAGCAGAAAACGGTCTGGATGGATTGCAGAAATTACGGACTCAGGTGCCTGATTTGATCATCAGTGACCTGTCTATGCCGATCCTGAACGGTATCGAGTTTGTTGAGGAAGTCTGCTGGGAATATCCTTCCCTGCCGATGATCGTGGTGTCTGCGACAGAAGATATGTCTGATGTGGCAAAAGCGCTGCGCTTTGGTATTAAAGATTTTTTGACCAAACCCGTTACCGATCTGCACCACCTCAAATCAGCAATTGAAAACAGTATGGGCGATGTCAGTGAATCTGAGCCTGAGCAGCGTGACTTTGCTTCTCACTGGTTCCGGGTGGACGAAGACCATACCCTGCCGGAAGAGCAGGAGCTGTACTGGCATTTGGGGCACCTGCAGGACAACCCCAACCTGGCCCGACAGCTGCTTGAAGCCCTGTTGCCTGAGCGCGATACGGAGCAGGGCGGCTGGAAGTGTAACTATCGCATGCTTCAGTCATCGGAAGAGCAGCCGCTGGTATTTGATTACGCCTGGGTAATGGATGGTCAGTTCGCTTTTTATCTGGTGGATGCAGCCAGCGGCGGTGAACGCTCAGTAGCGACAACCCTGCTGATCCGGGCGCTGTTCAATGACTATATCCGCAGTCACGGCCATGAGCATATTGCCATTCAGTCGCTGGTGACTGCGATTGAAAAAGGGATCCAGTGTTCGGAATACGCAGCCCCTGTTCGTTGTCTGTTTGGTATCGCAGACATGACAGACGCGAGTGTTGAGTTTATACCGGCGGGGCTGGGAGCGATGTGGTCAGGTGGTAATGGAAAAACAAGCCTGGCTGAAACCCTGCCACTGGGCAGTGGCTACCCGGCACAGGAACAGGTCAGTGTTGCGATGGCCACTGGCGGGCAGCTGAACTATCACAAGATTGGCAGCGTCAGCTTCAGTCTCAATATTTCTTCAAGTCAGGTTCAGTAGCCCCGGGCTGCTGAACCTTTTCATTTCCTTTCGTAATACCCCTGATTTTGCCTGGTTTTTGTCCGGGCAAAATTGCTTTATATTCCGGTGTGGTCACCATTGTGGCTGATAATAATAATCGTTAGACTGGGAGATAAAGTTATGGAAAGCAAAGATTTCAAAGAGCCTTACAACGCCCTCTACTTGCTGGGGTTTGTTGCAGCGCTGCTGATACCAACCCTTCCGGCAAGCCTGACCTGGCTGCAGATTGTGGCTGGCCACTAAGAGAGGTGCCTTATCGCTGTTAAGCGTGCGGTGTGGAATATTTTTGGGCTGATGGCCCTGATACTGGGTATTATCGGCATTCCGTTGCCTGTGTTACCCACCACACCATTCATTCTGCTGGCCAGTGCCTGTTTTATGCGGGGCAGCCCGCGTTTTCATCACTGGCTGCACAGCCATCGAACATTTGGCCCGATTCTGCATAACTGGCAGGAGCGGCGTGCGGTATCCGCGCGGGTGAAAAAGCGTGCATATCTGCTGATTGCGGCGAGTTTCACTTTTTCAATCGTCGTGGTACCGCTGATTTGGGTAAAATGGCTGTTAGTTGCTGTGCTTGTGGTCTTGATCACCTGGTTTTCGCGTCTTCCGGTCCATGATGATGTTGCTGACTGACAGGAAAATCACTAAGATGAATGGTTCGTGCCGGTTACGGTAAGAGTCTTTCTTCTGCGCTTAATGCGCCAGCCATACTGTATGGCAATAACTAACGGATTCTTATCAGAAATGGCATTAGCGCCCGCTTCAGGGCCCATACATAGGCTACTATTCCGCCAGATGTACCGGGCTTTGTGAGTGGGTTTCGTTTTTTATTGTCTGCAGAAAACGATTGCAGAGTGGCCGCATGAGCAGGAAGGCTCCGGCAAAGGCGGCACAGATGTACAGAAGATTAGTATTATGAGTGAACAAACCATCGCCCAGATCAAAGCAAGTATCAAGAGCATTCCTGACTACCCGAAACCAGGTATCCTGTTTCGTGATGTCACCAGCCTGATGGAAGATGCCAAAGCGTATCACGCGACCATCCAGCTGATGCTTGACCGCTATAAAGACATGGGATTCACCAAAGTGGTTGGTACTGAAGCACGTGGCTTCCTGTTTGGTGCGCCGCTGGCGCTGGAGCTGGGTGTTGGCTTTGTTCCGGTTCGTAAGCCGGGCAAACTGCCACGCGAAACTATCGGACAGTCTTACGAACTGGAATACGGTCAGGATACGCTGGAAATTCACGTTGATGCGATTGAAAAAGGCGACAAAGTACTGGTTGTCGACGATCTGCTGGCAACTGGTGGTACCATCGAAGCGACGGTGAAACTGATCCGCCAGCTGGGTGGTGAAGTTGAGCACGCTTCGTTCGTTATCAACCTGCCGGACATCGGCGGTGAAGAGCGCCTGAAGCAGTGCGGTCTGAACGTATTCAGCGTTTGTGATTTCGAAGGCCATTAATTCCGGGCCTTCGTGGCCGGTTGATTGCTGAGTATTTAAAAAATCGTATTCCTGGCGTGTGTCAGGCATACGATTTTTTTCGTATAAACGGCCATTTGGCCGAAGTTTTTTTGAGGCCCGCTAAAGGGCGCTGGTATAATCCCTCTCACTTCCGATTCAGCCAGGAATTTTGCATGAGCTATCTCGCGTTAGCACGCAAGTGGCGCCCTAACCAGTTCAGTCAGGTGGTTGGGCAGAGTCACGTATTAACCGCGTTGGAAAACGCCCTGACACAAAACAGATTGCACCATGCCTATCTGTTCAGCGGAACCCGTGGGGTAGGTAAAACCTCTATCGGCCGTCTGCTGGCCAAAGGTCTGAACTGTGAAACCGGCATTACTGCCACACCGTGTGGTGAATGTAATACCTGCCGTGAGATTGATGAAGGCCGCTTTGTTGACCTGCTGGAGATCGATGCAGCGTCACGCACCAAAGTCGAAGATACCCGCGAGCTGCTGGATAACGTTCAGTACAAGCCTGCCCGTGGCCGTTTTAAAGTGTACCTGATCGATGAGGTACACATGTTGTCACGCCACAGTTTTAACGCCCTGCTTAAAACGCTTGAAGAGCCGCCGGAATATGTGAAGTTCCTGCTGGCGACCACCGATCCGCAAAAACTGCCGGTGACCATTTTGTCCCGTTGTTTGCAGTTCCATCTGAAGCCCATCAGCGTTGATCAGATCCACGCTCAGCTCGACCATATCCTGGCCCACGAGCAGGTGAGCGCAGAGGCGCGTGCGCTGGGAATGATTTCCCACGCCGCAGACGGCAGTATGCGTGATGCCCTGAGCCTGACCGATCAGGCGATTGCACTGGGTAACGGTGAAATCAAATCTGAGACTGTGTCCGCCATGCTGGGCACCCTGGATACCGATCAGGCCCTGCACCTGCTTAAAGCGATTGCGGACAAGCAGATAGATGGCGCAATGGCAGCGGTTGATACGCTGGCACAAAACGGCGTGGACTGGAATGGCCTTCTGTCTCAGCTGTCAACCCAGCTGCACCGCATCGCCATGTATCAGGCCCTGCCGGAAACACTTGACGCTGACGCTCCGGATGCGGCATTGGTAGAAGCCCTTGCTAAACAGCTTTCAGCAGAAGACGTGCAGTTGTATTACCAGATCAGCATTAAAGGTCGTCAGGACGTTCCGCTGGCACCAAGCGCCCGGATGGGCGTGGAAATGCTGGTGCTGCGCATGATGGCGTTCCGTCCGGTTAAGGCCGGGGCGCAGCCAATCGCGATGGCCACACAACCGTCAAATACGATTCCTGTGGTGAACACTGCGCCAGCCGCATCTCCGCAGCCGGTTTCGCGGCCCGTGGCGCCATCAGCGCCTTTACAGCCACAGACTCAGCAGCCTCCGGTTCAGCCTGCAGTATCACTGCCAGTTACACCTCAGCCGGCCGCACCTCAGTCAGCTCCTGCGCCGGCTATGCAGAGTGCACCGGCCCCGAGTGAACTGAATCCGCCGCCAATGGGTATGTCGCCCCAGCCAATGGACTCTGCGCCGCCGCAATATGCGCCAGGCGAAGCTCCGGGGGGACAGTCTGCACCGGCAGCGCCTCAGGCCGCTCAGGCGCAAAGTGCTCCGGCATCACCGCTGGCGGGGATCCGCCATCAGCTGCGCAGCAAACGTGGTCAGACCCGCAATGAGGGCGGACCAAAAAAGGCTAGTGCGGCACCTGTAAAAGAAAAGCAGTCAGCGCTGGAGCGAATCGCTCAGCGTGCTCCGGCTGGACGGGTGTCGCAACCAAAAGAGGTTTCCGAAAGTAAGGCCAAAGATGATGAGCCGTACCAGTGGAAGCCGACCCTGGCACCCCAGAAGCCAAAAGAAAAGGTGCTGACCCCGACAGAAGTTAAACGCGCCCTTGAGCACGAGAAAACACCGGAAATGGTGACTAAACTGGCAAAAGAGGCATGTGAGCAGGACGAATGGGCCGGTACGATTGATAAGCTGACCATACCCAAGTTGGTAGAGCAGCTGGCGCTGAACTCAGCGTTCAGTAAACAGGGCAATGAAATTGAACTGACCCTGAGAATGTCTCAGGCGCACCTCAATAAAGAGCGCGCCCAGCAGGAGCTGGTCCAGGCACTCAGCGAAGTGCTCGGTGAACCCTGCTCACTGACGGTAAAGATTGGTGAAGAGGGGCAGACGCCGCTGGAGCTGCGTGACAGGCTTTACCAGCAGCGACTGGAAACCGCGCACCAGAGCCTGGCAGAGGACCCGAATGTGGAGTTCATTCTGACCCGCTTTGCCGCCGAGCTCGACAGTGACAGTGTAAGACCGATTTAATTAGGCGGGGGGACGGTTGAAACAGATCACCGTCATCCCCATATCCAAAACAACGAATGAAACAAACCAGAGAGATAAAGAATGTTTGGTAAAGGCGGAATGGGCAACCTGATGAAGCAGGCCCAGCAGATGCAAGATCGCATGCAGAAGCTTCAGGAAGAGATTGCGAACATGGAAGTGACCGGTGAATCTGGCGCTGGTCTGGTAAAAGTGACCATCACCGGCAGCCACAGCGTTCGCCGCGTTGACATCGACGAGAGTCTGATGGAAGACGACAAAGAGATGCTGGAAGATCTGATCGCAGCGGCATTCAACGATGCAGCGCGTCGTGTTGAAGAAACTCAGAAAGAGAAAATGGCTTCAGTAACTGGCGGCATGCAGATGCCTCCAGGCTTCAAGATGCCTTTCTGATAAGAGCGATTTATGCGTACCAGCCAAATGCTGGAACAATTGATGGAGGCCTTACGTTGCCTGCCTGGGGTTGGCCCCAAGTCGGCGCAGCGTATGGCCTTTCATTTGTTACAGCGCGACCGTAAAGGTGGTCTGCACCTAGCTGAGGCACTGTCACAGGCGATGACCGAAATCGGCCATTGCAGCGAGTGCCGTACCTTCACCGAAGAAGATACCTGTCATATCTGTACCAATGCCAAACGGGCAGAGAACGGTCAGCTGTGTGTGGTGGAAAGCCCTTCGGATATTGCCGCCATCGAATCGACTGGTCAGTACTCCGGCCGTTACTTTGTGCTGATGGGACACCTGTCACCGCTTGATGGTATCGGCCCTTCAGACATCGGTCTGGATGTGCTCGACTTCCGCCTTCAGCGCGGCGGGATCTCGGAAGTGATCCTGGCCACCAACCCAACGGTGGAAGGGGAAGCGACGGCACACTACATCGCAGAGTTGTGCCACGAGCATCAGGTTTCTGCCAGCCGCATTGCTCACGGCGTGCCAATGGGCGGAGAGTTGGATCTGGTAGACGGCACCACTCTGTCCCACTCAATCATGGGACGGCAGAAGCTGTAACGCTCTTGCGATGAGTCCGGATGAACTAAAAAGCCCCATTGCTGATAACAGCAATGGGGCTTTTATTATGGTGCCAGAACCCAGAACCCAGAACCCAGAACCCAGAACCCAGAACCCAGAACCCAGAACCCAGAACCCAGAACCCAGGACCCAGGACCTCGGTCCCCTATTTCAGAACTCGAACTTAAACTGGACCGCCGGGCTCAGCAGATCGGAACGCTCTTTTACCAGCTCTTTTCGCTGGCGCTGAAGTTCTTTGCGTTTCTCGTCTTCGCCTGAGAGCAGGGCACCCAGTTTGAAGTCGATATCATGGATCTCCTGTTCGATCTCTTTCAGGCGTTTCTCTTTCAGGTAGACCTGACGGCCAAGCTGGTACTGTTTTACAAACTCAGCGTTCGGACAAACGCCATTATAGGTGTCACCGTCAGCGCCCACCCGGTAGCCGTTCTCCGGGGAGCAGTATTGCTTCAGACCCAGCTGATAGCCATGGTTCCAGGCATTCTTGTCCACCGCGACACCGGCTTCTGCACAATCTGAGACGTAGTTCTGTACTCTCGATGCCATTTGGCCCTGCTGACCATTCTGATAGCCGATAGCCTGCCAGTCTGCGACTTTGCACTCTTCGGGGCTGATCGTCGCGCAGCCACCCAGCAGCATGGCTGCAGCCAGGGCGACAGATACGTTAAATTTCACTATATAAATCCTGCAGCAATAAATAAACCGGCGTTATGTTACACCACAGAATGGGGATGAGAAAAGATCAGCTGGACGCGTGTTCGAGTTCGGTGATCACTTCGATCGCGTGTTCATTGGTGCTGCCGCAAATTGTCGGGCAGGGTTTGAAGTCGTGGCAGACTTTTGGTCTTTCCGGCTTGCCGAACAGTTTGCACAGGTTGTCATCGTTGAGCTGAATGCAGCGCACACCGGCAGGTTTGCCTTTCTCCATACCCGGAATAGAGGAGGAGATACTCGGGGCAATACAACAGGCACCACAACCTAAACGACAATCCATAACAGGCTCCACAAGCAAAAAAACGGGCGGCGATAGTATCAGAATCCGGCGTCTGCGCCCAGCCGGTGCTTGAATTTTATTCGCGACAGGAGTATAAATCGCACCCCATCCAAAGTAAGTGAGTAGCAGTAGAATGAGCAGTGCATTTTGGCAAGAGAAAACCCTGGAGCAGATGACCGAGCAGGAGTGGGAGTCGCTGTGTGACGGGTGTGGCAAGTGCTGCCTGCATAAACTGATGGATGAAGACACCGACGAAGTGTACTACACCAACGTCGCCTGCAGCTGGCTCAACAGCAAAACCTGCTCATGCAAAGACTACCTGAACCGCTTTTCATCAGGTGAAGAGTGCCTCAAGCTGACCCGCGATAAAATCAACGAGTTCCACTGGCTGCCGGATACCTGTGCTTACCGCCTGCTGGCCGAAAAGCAGCCATTGCCGGAATGGCATCCGCTGATCACCGGCTCAAAGTCGGCCATGCACGCAGCGGGTGAAAGTGTACGCAATAAGGTGGTGTATGAAGTGGATGTGGTGGACTGGGAAGACCACATCCTGAATCACCCGGCATGTGGCTGAGTGATTGCGGTAAAATAACTGGCGGCGTATGTGCTTAACACATACGCCGTTTTGCTATCTGCCAGTTTGACTGGCGGATCAGATCCCCGAGCTCAGCAGCGAGGCGATTTTTCTTACATCCGTGCCTTTGAGAAAAGCAAACTCAATCTCACCCAGGCCAGAGGCCCAGATCTTGAATTCCGCATCCAGGTCAAAAGTACCGGCGGTCTCTACCGAAAATGCGGTGATCTTGCTGTAAGGCAGGCTGAAGAACTCAGATTTCTTGCCCGTTATACCCTGTACATCGATGGTGATCATTCGCTTGTTGGTTAACACCAGCATGTCGCGCACGGTTTTGTACTCCAGCACCACGGTCTCATTATCCTGGATCAGAAAGCCGTACCGCTCTTCACCTTCACCGGTGTCCTGCTCGGTAAGCCCGACGAGTTTTAAGCCTTTAAACATTTTGTCTCCCTTACTGAAAAAGCTGCCTGGTCCTTAGCAGTGTAGCAGCAAGTCCCTGTGACTGGCTTTAACTCCTGTGGGTGGATTACACGTTGCGTGATCGGGCATTGAAATTCAGCTGACAGAAGGTGCGCAGGGCATAAGCTCAGACATCAGCTAATCTGCTCAGTGCCAAGCGCCGGTAGCACTGAGAGCAGCATCAGCAGCGCCAGGGTAAGTTTGAACGAGCGCTGCCTGAAGCGGGTATTAAGCGCGGTTGAGACTTTTCTCCCCATCCACGCCCACAGGGTATTTGCGAACAATCCCGTGATGGTGAACACCAGCGCTATGACTGCAACCGAGAGCCAGTAATGAGATGGCAGACTATAGCTGGTTACTACCGCCAGAGATGCTACCCAGGCTTTAATATTACTTAGCTGAAACAGCCCTGCCTGAGTTAAGCCCAGCGGGCTGCTTTTTCTGCCACTGGCTGAAAATGGATCGCTGATAAGCAGCTTTATGGTTAACCAGAGCATATAGCTTATTCCTGCGTACTTTATCGTAAAGTACCATTCCGGATGACTTTTCAGCGCCACACCAACCCCGCCTGCGCAGAGCAGAATTAATCCTGTTACCCCGATACGTATTCCAACGATATGCCGCACGGTTTTACGCACGCCAAACTGCGCACCGGAAGCCGCCAGCAGAAAGTTATTTGGCCCTGGCGTGATAGCGGTTGTTAATGCAAACAGGCTCATCGCCGGCAGCAGTTCCCATACAGTTGTCATCATTACCTCCTGATCTGTTATTAACAGCGAGGGTAATAGAGCAGTTGCGCCAGGCCCTATTGTTAATGCGTCACCATGACAATTCTCTTGTTTCAATCTTTTCAGGCCTTTTCTATCCTGAACAGAATAGTGAAATGTACCCTTTCGGAGAGTGACAATGTTTGTGCCAGACATAACCGGGCGAAGCGGAACCAAGTTTATGGCGTTGGCCGATGCATTTGCTGAGGTGATTGAGAGCGGAGAGCTGAAGCCTGGATCCAAACTGCCTCCACAGAGAATTCTCTCCTACCGGCTTGGTGTGACAGTGGGAACCGTGACCAGAGCCTATCAGGAACTGGAGCAGAGGGGGCTGACTCAGCCCAAAGTCGGCAGTGGTACCTATGTCCGTGACAGGCAGACAGAGCTGGATCATTTCTACCTGCCCGTATCCGAACCTGAAGGGGTCGATCTCGCTTTGTGCCGGCCTCTGTTACTTTCCCAGCAGACGCACCTTGCCTCTGCGCTCAAAGAGTTGTCGCAGGAGCCGGTTGCCCAGACGGCAGTACTTGGCTATTACTCTGCTGATGGCCTATTAGGGCACAACCAGATCCTGCAGAACTGGTTGTCAGACAGGCTTGGGACCGGGCCGGATGCACGACGTCTGCTTTGGACTTATGGTGGTCAGCACGGCATTTCTGTGGTTATTAACGCGCTGACCCGGCCGAAAGACACCATATTGGCGGAGGGCCTGTGTTATCCGGAGTTTGTCCGCGCCTGTCAGCAGGCTGAGCGAAAACTTGTACCGGTGAGGCTGGATGAACAGGGGCTGGATCCTGAAGATCTTGAGCTGCACTGTAAGCGCCACCGTCCTAAGCTGCTTTATCTCACCCCGGGAGTGCAGAACCCGACCGGAGTTCAGCTCAGTGACAGCCGCCGGCTGCAGATAATCGAAATCTGTCGCCGTTACAAAGTGCTGATAGTTGAGGATGATGTGCTCTATTGTCCTCCGGCTTACCGAAAGAGTCCATTGGTGGCCATTGCTCCGGATATTACCGTGTATGTCGGCAGCTTCTCAAAGTACTTCGCTGGCGGATTACGGGTTGGTTATCTGGTCCTTCCCCTGTCACTGAAAGAGCCGGTACACCGGGCAGTCCGCGCCAGTTGCATGCACGTCAGTCCTCTGATGGTGGACCTGGTCTGTCGCTGGCTGTCCAATGGTGCGATGGAGGTGGTGGATGCTGAGATCGCAATGGAACTCAGTGCCCGGCACCGGATCTGGCGGACGGCATTTCCGGATATAAAAGTGGATGTTCCGGGTTACAACGTGTGGCTTCCTCTGCCTGAGCCTCTGACGGGCTATCGTTTTGCAGGGATGCTGCTTGAAAAGGGCGTGAGGGTTCGTGAGGCGGAAATGTTTGTAGTGGGCGGGTACCCGGTTCCTGGAGCGGTCAGGATCTCTCTGGCGAGTCCGATAAGCCGGTCGCAGCTTCATGCCGCTCTGGAAGTGGTAAAACAGCAGTTGTTGGAACTTAGTCAGTAGCCTTTTACTTACTTTGCCTGCCATCTTTCTGCATAATCCTGTTTCCCGGATTGTTCATCTGTTCATCCAGCTCGGTTTTGATTTGCTCACTTTCTGACTCTGAAATCAGTTTCTGGCGGACGAACTTATTTAAATGGGACTTCTGAACGGTTGCCAGCATGTTGTTCAGCCACCGTACCTGAGCTTCGGCGGTCAGCAGCGGATGTTGCGTGTCGAGTTGATGGATCATGTTTTCACTTTGCTGGTGCCAGCTGCGCCAGATGGACAGGATTCTGTCCCTGATCAGAACATCAATGGGTTGCTCATCGAGGAGAGACTGAAGTTCGGTCAGGGTAAATTCGGAGGTCAGAAGCCGGGCCCAGCACATCTCGTAGCGGAACAGAATATCAGGCTCGTGGCTTTGTTTCAGTAAAGTCAGTTTTCCTTTCCAGTAACCGGGAGAGAAGGAGCGCACCGGCTGTTGATAGGTGTGTCTTGCCGCGTCCATTTCCCGATCCAGCTGCTCTTTTTGTACCCGGTAAATTTCCCCTGAGATCATGCCCTGCTCAAAAAGCAGGTGCAGATATCCGGCTTCGATACTGAGCCCCCTCATGATCAGTCGTTTGAACATCCCTTCTGTTCCTGCCTGCGAGCTGTACAGGTACTGAAGCTGTTTTTGTTGCTGCGTGAGACTGTATTTGAGGGACAGCAGCAGTTCTTTTTGGGTGATCTGTTCATCCAGGGAGGTGGTATTGAGGCTGAATCGCTTCGCCAGCGGAGACAGGGTTAACCCCTGAATCACGATGGTAAATGCCACGGCACCCATGGCAATGGCAAGCAGGGATTCCTGTTGTTGTATATCCAGGGCCGTGGAGTGCGTCACCGCCAATATTGCCAGTGCCAGGGTAACCGCACCTCTCAGTCCGCCCCACAGACAAATGTGCTGATAGGATGCGGGCAGGGAGTAGGCGTGCCGCCGCAGACGACCGAAGAACGGCAGCATCCCGTAAACCAGAATACTTCTGGCGGCGAGCATGCTGATGACGACCAGCAGGGTGCTCAGCCAGTGCTGGGCGATAAGGCTGATATTAAGCCACATTCCGACCAGAATAAAAATAAACGCTTTGGCGAGTTCGGACAGATAATTCCAGAAGCTGTCGAGGTAGCGGACAGATGCGGTGCTGACCGGAAGCGGCGCATTCTGAGAAAGAACCAGCCCACAGGCTGTCAGGGCGATGATGCCACTGGCCGCCAGGTATTCATCAGCAATGATAAAACAGCCGGTCGCCATGATAAGGCTGATACTGATCTCGATATAGGGCTCATCCGGCAACCTGCCCATCAGCCAGACGAGGAAGTGTCCGCACAACCAGCCAAAAAGGGCACCTGCGCCAAACAGCCACAACAGTTGCCAGCTGCTGGTCAGGACCATCTCACCTGCGCTCAGTTCTGCGGCCAGGATAAGAACGGCGATCTTGTACAGTGCAATTACCGTGGCATCGTTGAGCAGGCTTTCCCCTTCCACTATGGTGACCAGATCTTTGGGTGCGCCGGATTCCTTAAAAATGGCAATGGTCGCGCTGGGGTCGGTAGCACTGAGAATGATGCCAAGGAGCAGGGCGACTTCCGGTGTCAGCCCTGCGATGAATATCAGAGCAGCACTTATCACCAGGGTTGAAAAGAGCACGCCGGGCAGGGCCATAATGGTCACAGCCCCGAAGTTCGCCGTGAGTTTGGAGACATCAAACCGGTAGGCTGCTTCAAAGATCAGCAGAGGAAGCAGGACGTAGATAATGGTTTTGTGGGCGATGTCAGCACTGAGAAACACTGTGATCCCGGCTGGCAGTACCGGAAACTGAGTCAGGGTCAGGCCGGCGAAGACCAGAATGACCGGCAGGGGGACCCTGATTTTCCGTGCGGCCAGGCGCGCGATAACCGACACCACCATAAAAGCGATGATTGCTAAAACTGCGGGAATGAAGGTGTCAGATGCGTCCATAAACAGCCTGCGGCGGAAGTTACGGTAACTCCCCTTAAGCATGGTTGAGAAACGGCGGATCTTCCTGTTTTTTAATGGCTTCAGCGGTCAGGGCTGGTGCCGGCCCGGTACTGGCGCGGACTGTGCCGGTACTTCTGCTTAAAACACTTGGAAAAATAGTTACTGTCGGCAAACCCGCACTGTTCAGCCACAGTTTGTATGGATGCGTTGGGTGATTCTGTAAGTATTCTTGCAGCGCGACTGAGCTGCAGTTCTCTCAGATACTGGTTGGGCGAGGTATTGAGAAACTGGCGGAACAGGCGTTCGAGCTGGCGTTTGCTGACAAAGGCGGCGCGGGCGATGGCGTCGCTGCTGATGTCTGTTTGTGTCAGGTTCTGCTCGATATGGATCAGAGCCCTGCTGAGCGCGAGTGTGGTCTGGGGCAGCTCCTGGTCCTGGGTCTGATAGAGGCGGGCGAGGGCAATAACCAGTTGCTGCATCAGACTGGTCAGCATGACTTCGAAGCCGGGTAAGCCCTGCTCATATTCCTGTCTTATCTCATCTATTAACCGGACTATGTTGGGAAGTTGTGCGCTGTCGAGAGTCAGCTTTGCCCTGAAATCGCTGGTCTGACGGGCAACCGGCTCGACCTTGAACATGGCCTGGTAGCCGGATAGCTGGCGCATTGACGTGCGTTCAAAGAAAGGTGCAGCAGGGTCAAACATCAGGTTGATCACTTTGAGCTGGTCAACATCGCAGAAACCGTGCTCGATGTCGCCATTAATAACAAACACGTCGCCCTTGCTGATCGGGTACTCAAAGCCGGCAACGGTATGTTTTGCGCTGCCACTGACCACCAGAAAAAGCTCTGAAAAATCATGTTTGTGTGGGGCAAAATCGCAGTCGTGTTCTCCTTCCACACAGGCAAACCTGAGCTGCGGATATTTCAGATGACTGCTGAGGTGATAAGTGATGCCCATGTCGCTATTTTCCTTTTTGTTGTCGCTATATTGGTAGAATAGCGCGCGAGCTCAGCATACTATTTCAGCACGATAAAACCAAATCCGGCTATGCTTTATACCGGTTGTATCGCGGAACTGGCTAGTGGAACCGGGGTATGATCTGCTCATAAAGTGCCATGAAACAAAAGGTTAACTTGTATATGAATCATGAAGCTATTCGCCAGGCGCAACAGGCGCTGGTACCGGTCAGCCGTCAGGCGGCGGTGGAAGGCATTGTGCTGCTGAAAAATGACCAGGACGTGCTGCCGTTCAGAAAAGGCCAGACTGTCTCCCTGTTTGGCCGTTGTCAGATTGACACTTACCGCAGCGGTACCGGCTCGGGTGGCGCGGTAAACGTGCCCTATGCGGTCAGTGTGCTGCAGGGCCTGAGAGAAAATGAAACGATACAGGTTAACGAAGAGCTGGTGGCGGTCTATCAGAAGTGGATTGCGGATCACCCGTTTGATCATGGCGGTGGTGGCTGGGCGGCTGAACCCTGGTTTCAGCAGGAGATGCCACTGAATGATGAGTTGGTTGCCCGCGCTTCGCAGCAGTCGGACAAGGCAGTAGTGTTTATTGGCCGTACCGCCGGTGAGGACCAGGACAATGCCGACCTGCCAGGCAGCTATCGTCTGACTGAAGAAGAGACCGGGATGATCGCCCAGGTCTGTCAGCATTTTGAAGACGTCATCGTAGTGCTGAACGTGACCAACATCATCGATATGTCCTGGCTGGAAACCATCGAAAACAGAGCAGCGATTAAAGCCGTGCTCTACAGCTGGGCAGCAGGCATGGAAGGCGGCCACGCGCTGGCGGACGTGCTGAGCGGGACGGAATCACCAAGCGGACGCCTGACCGACAGCATTGCCTATAAGCTGTCTGACTATCCGTCTTCGGCCAACTTTGGCAGTACAGAGGACAATCTGTACCAGGAAGATATCTACGTCGGGTACCGTTACTTTGAAACCTTTAACCCGCAGGCGGTGCAGTTTGAGTTTGGTGCCGGTCTGTCTTATACCCGGTTCAGCCGTCAGCTGGTGGGTTATAAAGAGTTGGGTGAGGGTGCGCAGAAACAGCTGGAATTTGAAGTGGAAGTGCAAAACAGCGGCGATCAGTACAGCGGTAAAGAGGTTGTTCAGCTGTATGTGGAGTCACCACAGGGCCAGCTGGGCAAACCAGCCCGTGCGCTGGCCGGGTTCGTCAAAACGTCACGGCTGGCACCGGGCGAGCGTGAAGTGGTAACAGTTTGCGTGCCGTTATCCGTACTGGCTTCCTATGATGACAGCGGCGTAACCGGCCACCGCAGCAGTTATGTGGTGGAAGCAGGACGTTATCAGTTCTTCCTTGGCGGAAGTGTCCGTCAGGCGGAGCCGGTGCAGGCCTGCTTTGAACCGCAACAGCTTTTGGTGGTTGAACGCCTTTCGGAAGCCGGGGCTCCGGTGCGGGAGTTTCAGCGCATTAAACCTGGCAGTCGCAGTGACAATGGCGTCTATGACGTGGATTACGAGAGTGTACCGAAAAGACAGGTCGATTTGGCGCAGCGCATTGAAGCCGGTTTGCCGCCAACGCTGGAGCTGACGGGGGACAAAGGTATTAAGCTGATGGACGTCAAGCAGGGGCGTGAGTCCATGGATGCCTTTATTGCTCAGATGACACCGGAGCAGATGGCGACCATAGTGCGTGGTGAGGGGATGTGCAGCCCTAAAGTAACACCGGGAACGGCAGCAGCGTTTGGTGGTGTCTCGGACAGTTTGTTCAGTCTCGGCATTCCGGTTGCAGCAGCTGCAGACGGGCCATCGGGGATCCGTATGGACAGTGGTCATAAAGCCACTCAGGTTCCGATTGGTACCCTTTTGGCCTGCACCTGGAACGAATCACTCAACGAGCAGCTGTTTTATCTGGTGGGTCAGGAGCTTCAGGCGAACAGGATTGATACCCTGCTTGGCCCAGGGATCAATATTCACCGTCATCCGCTAAACGGGCGTAACTTTGAATACTTCTCAGAAGACCCGTTTATGACCGGCACCATAGCAGCTGCGCAAACCCGGGGTCTGAAGCAGGCTGGTGTGTCGGGCACTATCAAGCACTATGCCGGTAACGACCAGGAAACCGCGCGGGTGGATGTGGACAGTGTGATGTCCGAGCGCGCCCTGCGGGAAGTGCACATCAAAGCCTTTGAAATGGCCGTCAAACAGGGCGGGGCATCCACCATTATGACTGCGTATAACCCGGTTAACGGTCACTGGGCAGCGTCAAACTACGACCTGAATACCACTATTCTGCGCGGCGAGTGGGGTTACACCGGTATCGTGATGACCGACTGGTGGGCCAAGATGAATAATCCGGCAGAGGCAGGTGTGGAGGATAAGGCCTTCACCTCTTACATGGTGCGGGCTCAGAATGACCTGTATATGGTGGTCGAAAATGATGGAGCAGAGAGCAATGCAATGGGAGACGATACCCTGGCCGCACTTGAGGCAGGAACCCTGACTCTGGGTGAACTGCAGCGATGCGCTGCCAATATCTGCCGTTTTGTTATGGCTGCGCCTGTGATGGACAGGCCGCTGAAAGCTTATGAGCCGGTCAAACCTTTTGCGCCGCTGGCAGAAAAACCACAGCAGCAGACCTGCCCTGTGGGGCAGGTGACAGCTGCGGGGGTGAAAACCGATACCTCGCTGGTTCTGGAAGTGGCACAGGCGGGTGTGTATCACTGCCGTGCTGTAGTGAAATATGACCTTGGTCCGGTGGCGCAGTCTTCCTGTAGTCTGAGCCTGAATGGAGAGTTTGCCATGTCGCTGTTCGTTAACGGCACCGATGGAAAGCAGGCAGAGATTGAAGGGCTCGACATTCGTCTTGAGCCAGGTTGTTACCAGCTCGATATCGGCTTTGTGAAACCCGGAATGGAGCTTGAAAAACTGATGTTCATCCGGCGGTAATGCGTTACGCGGAAACGAAACGGCCCTGCATGGTTTGCAGGGCCGTTTTTTTCACGCACAATCGGGCCTGTGTTTTATTTTATTAACGGTCAGATCAAAGAGTATGGAAAAGCTACTTATCAGCGCCTGTTTGCTGGGTGAAAAGGTACGTTATAACGGTAGTGGCCTGTTTATCGGAGAGGCGGAGTTTGAGTGGCTGAAAGGGCATTTTGAACTGGTACCGGTATGCCCGGAAGTTGCCGGTGGTCTGCCAACGCCAAGAGAACCAGCCGAGATCAGGGGAGGCAATGCTGCTGCAGTGTTCTCTGCTGAAGCGCAGATAATCACAATAAGCGGGTCTGACGTAAGCGGCGAGTTTGCAGATGGTGCCCGCAGGGCGCTGGAAGTATGTCAGCAGCAGGGGATCCGCTACGCGCTGCTGACCGATGGCAGCCCATCATGCGGAAGCTCGCAGGTTTATGATGGCACGTTCAGCGGGACGAAACAGCCTGGCGAAGGGCTGACCACAGCGCTGCTTCGAAGGCATGGTATCAGGGTGTTCAGCCAGCACCAGCTCGGTGAGCTTGAAAAAGTGCTGGCTGAATAGTCACATTTCTCAGGCCGAAATTGTGCTCTGAAGCAGTAACTGGTCAAAGTCACTGCGCGATTGCTGGGCTTCATCCGACAGTGCCTGTTTGGCCTGCTGGCATTGTTCAAGATGAGCCAGTGCCGACTCAAGGGCTTCTTCCAGTCCGTCCGGCAGCAGGTGCTCCGGATTATCCTGCTGGTGTTCCAGCGCATAGGCGCGGATACGTTTTTTTACTTCCATCAGCTCAGCCATTGCCTGACGTTCATTTTCTGCGGCAAGCTGAGCGGCATCGCGGCACTTCTCAAACCGCGCCAGGGCGATGCCTTCCAGAGACCAGGGGTCAATCTCCGGAAGGGCATCTATATTTATCGTCGGCTCTTCATACTCTTCCTGGTGACGGATATCCAGACTGGCGGCACGCACAAACGATATCATCAGCATCACTGAGATCCCCAGCAGCGGCAGGCCGCCAACGATAGCCGCGGTTTGCAGGGTGTCCAGTCCGCCCATAAACATCAGCACCGTTGGCAGAAATGACAGCGTAAAAGCCCAGAACAGCCGGTTCCAGCGCATCGGTTCTTCACTGACATCGTTTTGTACCACCGAGGCGAGAATGTAGGAGATGGAGTCAAACGAGGTTGCGGTGAAGATGATGCACAGCAGGGTAAAGACGGCGATCACCATGGTGCCGAGCGGCAGCTTATCCAGCATGGCAAAAATGGCCGCGGGTGCGCCGGACTCGTTGAGCAGGGCGATCACATCCAGCTCGCCGGTCAGCTGCAGCGACAGGCCGTAATTACCCAGTACGATAAAGAACAGGAAGCAACCCAGAGAGCCATAGAAAATCGACCCGCTGACCATCTGCTTAATGGTGCGCCCACGGGAAATCCGTGCAATAAACAGCCCCATACACGGTGCAAACACCAGCCACCAGGCCCAGTAGAAAATGGTCCAGTCCTGTGGGAAGTGGGTGTTGTCAAAGCTGGCATAGCCACCAAAAGGCTCAGCCCAGGTCGCCATTACAAAGAAGTTGGACAGCATGCGCCCGAGGGCATCGAGTCCGGTTTCAAGCATAAACACGCTCGGCCCTGCGATGAGTACAAACGCCAGCAGACCCATGGCGCCCCAGAAGTTGATATTGCTGAGCAGTTTGATCCCGCGCTCTAAACCCGCGTAAGCCGAGTAGCCAAATATGGCCGTGCACAGCAGCAGTACCGCAACCTGGCTGTATGTATTGTTGGGCAGGCCAAACAGATGGTGAAGTCCGCCATTGATCAGTGGCGCGGCAAGGCCGAGCGTAGTGGCTGCACCGCCCAGCATACCGAAGATAAACAGTACATCGACCAGCTTACCCGGCGCGCCTTTTGAGCGGCGCTCACCCAGAACCGGAAGCAGGGCTTCTGAGATTTTCAGTACCGGCGATTTGCGCACATAGAAGAAGTAAGCGATCGGCAGGGCAGGGATAAGATAGATGGACCACGCAATCGGGCCCCAGTGAAACAGCCCGTAAGTCGCGGCCCATCGAACCGCTTCTTCGCTGCCAGGCTCAAGCTGAAACGGTGGTGACTGATAGTAGTAGGCCCATTCAATGCAGCCCCAGTAAAGAATGCTGGCACCGATGCCGCCGCAAAACAGCATTGCCGCCCAGGAAGCGGTGGAGAACTCTGGCTTTTCCTCTGCGTCGCCAAGTTTGATCTGACCGAGGTCACTGAAGATCACATACAGCATAAAGCAGATTGCCCCAAGGCCGAGCAGCAGGTAGAGCACGCCGAGTTTATCGGTCAGGAACCATTTGGCGGTGGCGATCCATTCACTGCCCTGAGCGGGAAACAGAACAAGGGGGACAGTAACGGTAAACAGCAGTAAAAGCGCGCCGATAAAAGTCGGTTTATCAATAAGGTGTGAATTCATAACGCAAAATCCGGGTATGATTTTGCCGAGTCTGCGCGTGTTTGTGCCTGGCGGCAAATCAGGATATTTGTCGTCACGATAAACGTGGCTGACTGGATACTGATGGCAGAAGTTAAGGCGTGAGCAGGAGAAGGCAGGCTCAGAGCCTGCCTGTCATATCAGCCGTTGATTTCGTTAAAGAATACGATGGCTGGTTCACAGCTCAGCAGAGACTTCGTTTCCAGTGTATCAAGAAGGCTCAGGAAGTGTGGGGTCTGGCAGTGCGTATCGAAAGCGGCCTGATCCAGAAAGTGTTCCTGAAACAGGAAAGTGCCGGTCTGCTCTTTGGCCTGAAACAGCTGATAACGCAGGTTACCTTCTTCGTTACGGGTTGGAATCAGCATTTTTTCAAGTTCGCTCTTCAGTTCCTGTTCTTTGCCGGCAGCTGCGTGAAAAGTGGCAGTTAAATGAATCATGTTGTGTTTCCTTTGTTTTTTTATAGGTAGTGGGTGTTACAGGTAGCGCCCCTGGCGCTGGATAAACTCGATCTTGTAGCCATCCGGATCCTGAATGAAGAAGAAGGTCGCAAGGTGACGTTCGTGGTGGCTCAGGGCTTTTATCTCCCCGGCTTCAATACCGGCGTCAAGAATACGGGCCCGGGTTGCTTCCAGATCTTCAGCAGTGACGGCAATATGGCCGTAACCCTCACCCAGTTGATACGGCTGGCTTTGGTCGTGATTCATGGTCAGCTCAAGCTCGGCTTCTGATTCCGGATTACCCAGATAGGCCAGGGTGAAACCGTCAAAGACGAATTTGTCCCGAAGCTCCATCCCCAGTGTTTTAGCGTAGAAATCGACAGATGCGTCCAGGTCACGAACGCGGAGCATGGTGTGAATAAATTTGGTCATGATTGCCCTCCCGGATTTGGTGCGGCAAGGATAAGGGAGGGCGAAGAGTAAAGGGTAGTACCTGAGTACTATCCCGAAATTAATTGCTGTGATGAATGTATTTACTGGATCGCCAGCTGTTGCTCGACAATATCCTGAATGTTGCCTGGCTGACGCAGATAGACCAGACAGGCGCAGCGCAGCAGCGAAGAAAAGTTAGGCACATCACCGGTGTAATCCAGTGCTTCGCGGTACAGGGAACTCAGAAAGCGTGACAGAGGCAGTTGCTGTTTGGCGGCTATCTCTTCCAGGACTTCCCAGAAGCTGGTTTCCAGTTTAATACTGGTGACGTGGCCGTCCAGGCGGACAGAGCGGGTTCGGTACTGATAGCTTTCGACCGGCTGATGGGAAAAAATCTCGCACATATTGATACTGAATTGCTGACAAAGATGCCCATAGTGCCAATCTGTATGCTTGCAGGCAAACAGAAACTATCCCGGGGTCAGGATTTGCCCGGGAAGGTAAGCTGATGCTGAGAGGGATTAAACCAGCAGGGCGATAATGCCGCCGAGGGTTGCCGCAGCGGAAAGATATTGCCCCGCTGAGTAAGATACGTCTTTTTCTTCTTTGAACTCATCAGGGTGGTCCATACCCAGAGCGCCGTGCGCGAAAGACTCGACATCATCGCCGATGGTTTTGTTTGCCGCTTCGGCTGCCTTGCTCTCGTGCTCAATATTCTGCAGTGCCGCAAGCAGGGCTTTGCCCTCTGCTGACAGAGTAACCTGGTTGGCCTGCGGGGCCTTTGCCGCTTCAGAGGCGGCGCCGTCGGCGGGTTTGGCGGTCTGGGTAACCGGCGGCTGGGACTGAACCCGTGCTGCATCCGATCCGATAACTGTCATCACGCTCTCCTTTACTGCTTCTGAATAATATATCGGCAGGACCAGGAATAACTTTTGTAAATTCTTTCGGCCTGCCGATTGATATAACAGATAAAATCAGAGCAATTTTTGAGCCAGGTTTATAAAGGACTGTGGTTATGGCTCACAAACCAGCTCTTTGCCCCGGTGTGAGAGTGCTTTCCAGGCTTCCATTTGGGCGGCTTTACTGACGTATCGCTCTGGCATAGGCAGGACTTTGAGCTGGAAATCGCTGCCATCGTCCTTAAGCTCTGTGACCGGGGTGATCACGGCAACTTTCAGTTCCGGGTTTCGTCTCAGTACAGAGGCTGCTGTGCCAAAGTCCTGCTCAGTGTGGAATTTCCCGGCGGTCAGCATCACCTGATAATCCGGATTAGCAGCCAGATAGTTTACGATGCTCTCTGCCATGGTTTCATCCCAGCTGACCTGTGCTTCGTACTGGCGTTTGGTTTGCTCCGGTTTTCCGTGGTGCATTGAGGCCATGAATTTTTCCTTGTACGGGCTGTCACCGGTATAGATCTCACTGGCAAGCCATGCGCGGTGAGAGGCGGGCAGCTTCTCCAGATAGCTGAGCCCTTTACGGCCAATGCATTGCACAATGGGCTTGGGTGCATTGGCGGCGAGCACATCCAGCTGATGCACTTTGGCAAACTCGACCAGTGGGCGGTAGTTCGGCTCGTAGTTTGGCCAGGCATTGCCTTGTTTGATCAGCGTTTGTTCACCAATTTCGCCTTTCAGGTAGGCATCCAGCTGAGGCTGCTTATCCCGGGTAAACTGCTCCATGGCAAGAGCAACATCAGGGTTTTGCCGGTAAAGAGAAGCCAGCAGATCAGCCTGAAAACGGTGCACGCCTGAGTGAGTGTGCCATTCGCCAACCAGAATCACGTCGTACTCTTTGAGTTGCTGGCTGAGGGTGTTGAGTTCAAGCTGTTTGCCCGAAGGCGTTGCGAGCTGATAGTCGTAGAAATGGCTGAGCTGAGACTGAGCCGGAAGTGGCTGGCTGCAGCCGGATAGAAGCAGCGCGGCGGCGGTGAAAAGAAATGTACGCATAACGGTCTCCATAAAAGTGCTGCCAGTGTAAGGAAGCCGTTATGCGATTTCAATAAAAATGAGAATTATTCTCAGTTGGTCTTTTTGTATACCCGCAGCATAAAGTCAGCTTCACATCCGAAAAGCGTAGCAGACTTCAGCTCATCACGAAGTTCATCGCTGGCTTTCCATGCAAATGGGGTCATCTGCAGCAGATCAAACGCATCAGAACCTGTCAGCGACATCATGTAGTTGAGTTTCTGCTCATGGGCGACTTCAAAGCCTTCAATCGCTTCCGGATCTTCGCTGTGCAGGCGGACTTCATCATAGATACGTTCACGCAGCTGATACAGGTGGCGGCCAGCCGGGGTCACGGTGATCAGCACGCCGTTATCATCCAGACAGCGCTCCAGCTCTTCGGCTTTGCACGGTGCGTAGATTTTCACAATCGCATCAAGACACTGGTCTGCAAACGGCAGACGATGGCTTGATGCCACGCAGAAGTGACACTGAGGGTAGCGTTTTGAGGCGTAGCGGATAGCGACTTTGGAAATATCCAGTCCGTAAGTGGCAGCTTCGGAATGTTGCTGCTGCAGTTTGTCTGCAAACAGGTGGGTGTAATAACCCTCACCACAGCCGATATCCAGCAGGCGGTGGGCGGTACCTTCCAGGTTCTCCAGGCAGAGCTGTGCAACCGCCTGACGCATCGGGTCGTAGTGGTCCCCGGCCAGGAAGCGGCGTCTGGCCTGCATCATTTCTGTGTTGTCTCCGGGATTTTTCGAGCGCTTATGGTGCGCAGGAACCAGGTTGACGTAACCTTCTTTGGCAACATCAAACTGATGGTTGGAGGGACAGCAAAAACTCTGTTCTTTCTGAGTCAGAGTCTGGTGACACAGAGGGCATTGGTAAGCCATAACATAACCTGGATTGAATAGTCAGGCGGCAAGTCTACCCACAACCGGGCAAGAATTCAAAAACAAGGGCAGCGAATGCTGCCCCCTGAACGCGCTTTGCGATTACTTCGCAGAGATCCCTGTTATTTCGCAGAGATTTTGGTTACCAGCTGGTGGCTTTCGCCTGGTTTCAGCTCTTTACCTTTTTCCAGTGATGGGGCGTGCAGCGTGGATTCAACACACATCATGGTCAGGTAGCCGTCATCCTGCATGTCGCCCATGCCCTGAGCACCTTCTGCCCACGGATTCCACAGAACAGCTGAGTTGTGGCCCTGGTTTTCAATCACCAGAGTACGGCTGGCATCTTCAACTTTGATCTGCGCTTCCGGCTGGGTGTAAACCCGGTCGATGGTATCAGTCAGTTGCAGGACATCACCGCCCTGGCAGACTTTGCCACCCTGCAGGCCGTCGATATATTCAGCGCCCATGCCGGTGGTCTTCACTTCACGGATGTCGCTGACATTGAGGTAAGTGTGCAGCGCACCGGAGAAGCGCCAGGCTTTCTCGTCGGTGTTAGTGACATCCAGCGTTACTTTCAGTTCATCACCTACTTCCATAAACAGGCGGGCTTCAAACTGAAACGGCCATACAGCCAGCGTTGCTTCGCTTGGCTCCAGACCCAGTTCAACGATTACGCCATTTTCGCTTTCCCGGTGTTCAATCAGGCGCCACTGGCTGTTGCGTGCAAAACCGTGTGCCGGAGCCGCAATACGGCCAAACCATGGCCAGCAAACCGGGATACCGCCACGAAGGGCTGCCACACCGTCAAATACGGCTTGTTCGCTCATCCAGATCAGATCGTCCTGACCTGCCGGCGCGTAAGACACCACGTGTCCGCCGTGCAGTGCAATGCCTGCGGTCGCTTTTTCATGGATAACCCGAACGATTTTCACGCCATCTTTTTCAACGATGGTGACGTTGTCTGACAGTACCGTCAGGGGAAGAAGAGATGTTAGGTCCATCTTGATTCCTTTGTTATCAGGCCCTGAGCCCAGGACTGTTAAAGCTAAGGGCTTCGGGGAAGGGCACGAATATTTTCCAGGAGTAGTGGTACTTGAGAACGGCTGGATAATCTATTCCGAGAACCGAGAACCGAGAACCGAGAACCGAGAACCGAGAACCGAGAACCGAGAACCGAGAACCGTTTCCCCAAATACCAAAAAGGCGACCAGTGGCCGCCTTTTTGTTAACGAAATTCTTCGCTAATTACTCAATTACTTAGAGATGTGAGCAATCAGGTCAAGAACTTTGTTTGAGTAACCGATTTCGTTGTCGTACCAAGATACAACTTTAACGAAGTTGTCGGTCAGTGCGATACCAGCTTTAGCATCGAATACAGAAGTCTGTACTTCACCGATGAAGTCCTGAGAAACAACCTGGTCTTCAGTGTAGCCCAGAACGCCTTTCAGTTCGCCTTCAGAAGCTTCTTTCATTGCTGCACAGATAGCTTCGTAAGATGCACCGTTTTTCAGGTTAACAGTCAGGTCAACTACAGATACGTTTGCAGTTGGAACGCGGAATGCCATACCAGTCAGTTTTCCGTTCAGTTCTGGAAGAACAACGCCTACAGCTTTAGCAGCACCAGTTGAAGATGGGATGATGTTCTGAGAAGCACCACGACCACCACGCCAGTCTTTAGCAGAAGGACCGTCAACAGTCTTCTGAGTAGCAGTAGTTGCGTGAACAGTAGTCATCAGGCCAGACTCGATACCGAACTTGTCGTTCAGTACTTTAGCGATAGGCGCCAGACAGTTAGTAGTACAAGAAGCGTTAGAAACGATGTCTTCGCCTTTGTAAGTTTCCTGGTTTACGCCCATAACGATCATTGGAGTCGCGTCTTTAGATGGACCAGTCAGAACAACTTTCTTAGCACCAGCAGTGATGTGCTGACGAGCAGTTTCGTCAGTCAGGAAGATACCAGTTGCTTCAGCAACAACGTCAACACCGATTTCGTCCCACTTAAGGTCAGTTGGGTTGCGCTCTGCAGTTACACGTACAGTTTTACCGTTAACGATCAGGTTACCGCCTTCAACTTCAACAGTACCGTTGAAACGGCCGTGAGTTGAATCGTACTTCAGCATGTATGCCATGTACTCTACGTCGATCAGGTCGTTAATACCTACAACTTCAATGTCAGCACGCTCTTGAGCAGCGCGGAATACGAAACGACCGATACGGCCAAAACCGTTAATACCTACTTTGATAGTCATTAGTTGCTCCACAACTTAATTTCTGATTAAAGATAACTGGTAGTAAAATTACAAAACCCAGTAAATTCCTGCAACTGATAATCGTGCTTTAATTGTCTAAAGTCAAAAAAAAGCTTGGCTTTTTTTAACATATCGTTGCAAACGTTCATTTTTTACACTCATCGTCCCTAATGCATGCTAATGATGAATGAATCAACAAGAGCGGATTAAAAATGATGGGTCAGTTATGTACTGGCTAGGAAGTATGTGCTACAACCTTTGAAACAGGCAAGTTTTTGCCTGAAAAAAACAATAAAGATCTCAGAAAAGCGAAGTCAGACGGATAAGGAGGGAGTGTGCAAAGGGTTGAAAAAACGGATGTGGAGTGGCGTAACCTTTTGAATGATAAGGAATATAAGGTTTGCCGGCAGGGCGAGACAGAAGCGCCGTTTTCAGGAAAACTGCTGCATAACCGGGAAACCGGGATCTATCAGTGCGTCTGTTGCGGGGCGGAACTTTTTGACTCTGCGAACAAATACGACTCCGGCTGTGGCTGGCCAAGCTTTGATGCGCCGCTAAATGATAAGGCCGTTATCTATTTAGAAGATAACAGCCATGGAATGAAGCGTACTGAGATCCGTTGTGCCAGCTGTGACAGCCACCTGGGTCATGTGTTTAGTGATGGGCCTCAAACTACCGGTCAGCGCTACTGTGTTAACTCAGTGTCGTTAATTTTCACCAGTGAAGGGCAAAACTGAGGAAGATTTTCCTCAGTTCTGAAAAAAATTTTCACAATTGTGTGGTTATTTTAACTTTTCATGCGGTGGGATCAGCTCTTTACGGTACAGGCCGTCTTCAATAGCAGAGGTGACATTGTCAGCGATGTCATCCAGACGCTCTTTTTTCTCATCATCGAAGCCGTAAATACGGTGCAGGTTCCGGTCTGAAGTGATTGGCAGATCAAACTCTTTACCTACCATCGCCCAGATATAGGCGTATTCCCTGTTGCCGGTTGAAAGGTTAATACTCGCCAGCGATTTGATGATGTCTGTGTTCAGCTCACCTTTTTGGGTCAGGACCAGCGCGTTTTCCAGCAGGGTCAGGGTTTTGTGTTTATCGCGGTTGGCGTAGTAGGTGGCCAGGGCCAGCTGCATTTCTGCGGTTTCCAGCTCCTTGGTACCTTCCATTTGCAGGAATGCGCGTTTGGCATCATCGTCGCCATGACTCCAGCGGAAGTAGAGTGCTTTGGGATCATCGGTCGTTGCCAGATCTTTCATAATCCGCTTCTGTTCATCGTAGGTATGAACCAGTGCATTAAAGCGGCGTTCTTTGAGGTCGGTCTGATCGATAGGCTGAATCTGGGCGGCCAGCTCCAGACATTTTTGATACTCACGAAGAATCTCGTACTCTTTGATCTGCTTTTCAATCGTGTTGTTACGCAGGGCATCATAGCGATGCCAGATAAGGTCAGTACGCGGGATACGGCACTGGCCATCACGCATGTTCAGCTTTTCACAGCGCAGGGGTGGATTGGACTCACACAGCTTGTCGGTATTCTGGCGCGATTCAAAACAACCACTCAGTGTGGTTAGTGAGGCGAGAAAGATAACCAATTGATTCCGTGTCATATATTACATCCGCTTGTGATCCGAGGCGCTTATTGGCAGGCCATTCCTTGACCCACGATAGTAGCGGTTTATCCTCAGAATCTAAACTCATTTACTTATTATAGGGACAGAAAGTGAATGTAGAGCAACTATTGGCGTCAATGACGCCTGAGATATACCAACGTCTGTGCTATGCCGTTGAAACCGGTAAATGGCCTGATGGCACTCCTTTGGCTCAGGAACAACGCGATTCCTGTATGCAGGCAGTGATGCTTTATCAGTCTCAGCACAATAACGATGCCCAGCATATGACGGTTTCAGCCGGCGGCGAGATCTGCTTTAAGTCGAAGGCGGAGTTGAAAAAGGAGTTTACGGCTGAAGCTGAGGATATTGTTCGGGTGAAGGTGGAGTAAAGGTCCTGGGCTCGAGGCTCTGGGCCCTGGGGGAGCGTGTTGACAGTTCGGATAGATATTCGGCCTCTTTTATTGACACCAGTTCGTTAAAGTAAAAACATCTTGCAGCGCCCAGCGCCCAGCGCCCAGCGCCCAGCGCCCAGCGCCCAGCGCCCAGCGCCCAGCGCCCAGCGCCCAGCGCCCAGCGCCCATTAAAAAAGCGAGCCGTTCAACACGCCTCGCTCTTTATGTATTCGCTTTATATTCAGCATCTGCTGAGATTATAAGCTCATCTCCCCACGCAGCACCTGATGCATCTTAGCTTTGACTTCTTCATAGCCAAGGCCCTGGCTCAGCAGGAAGTGCAGTTTGGCCAGTGCGGCTTCCGGGGTCATGTCGAAACCGCTGATCACGCCGGAGTCGGCCAGGGCACAGCCGGTGGCGTAGCCGCCCATGTTGACTTTGCCTGCCAGACACTGGGTCAGGTTCACTACGATAACACCACGCTCTGAAGCGTCTTTCAGGTGGCCAAGCAGTTCAGGATTCTGCGGGGCGTTGCCCACGCCGAAGGTCAGCAGGATCATGGCATTGACCGGCTGAAGCAGGGTGTTGCGGATCACTTCGTGTGAAATGCCCGGGTACATGGTGATCACGCCGATTGGTTGCGGAGTGATGGTGTGTACCTTGAATTCGCCTTCAGGCTGGGCATTAATCTCAATGCCGTTTTGTACCTGAATGTTGATACCCGCTTCCAGCAGTGGTGGCAGGTTAGGGGAAGTAAAGGCGTTGAAACCGTCCGCGTGAGACTTGGTGCTGCGGTTACCGCGCATCAGCTGGTTGTTGAAAAACAGCGTTACTTCGTTGATTGGGTAGTTCGCCGCGATATGCAGGGCATTAAGCAGGTTAGCCTGGCCGTCAGAGCGCAGCTCCGCCAGCGGGATCTGAGACCCGGTCACGATAACCGGTTTACCCAGGTTTTCGAGCATGAATGACAGCGCAGAGGCAGTGTATGCCATGGTGTCGGTGCCGTGCAGGATCACAAAGCCATCATACTTGTCGTAGTTGGCACGAATATCGTCAGCGATCTGCTGCCAGTCCATCGGAGTCATATCAGATGAGTCGATCAGCGGCTCATACTCATGGATGGTGTAGTCAGGCATTTCCGGACGGTGAAACTCCGGCATGCTTTGCAGTTGCTTATCCATAAAACCAGCGACAGGGATATAGCCGTGATCGGATTTTTGCATGCCGATTGTGCCGCCTGTATAGGCGATATAAATGTGTTTCTTAGACATAGCTTGAGGACTTGAACGGGAACAGTGGCGCGATTATAGGGGAAAGGTAAAAACAAAAACAGGCGCAGTTGCGCCTATTTTGAATCAGGTAACAGCCTGACGAAATGCCGGTGATAAGTGCCTGTTTATTGACCAAATAACACCGGCAGGGCTTGACCTTTACTCTGTCTGGCAGTTGAGGCAGAACGCGTACTGGCCGCGCGGGTCGTTAAAGCTGCTCATCATGCTCAAATCAGAAGAGAGCTGTTTTGCCGCAGGCTGCAGCGCAGCAGGCATCAGGCTCTGTACATCCAGTCCCAGTGAGACGCTGACGTTCTTCATCAGCTCCTGGATAAACAGTTCTGCCTGAGACAGCGGCTCTTCCATCCAGTACACGTTGTACTCTTCCAGCTGTGCCAGCTCTGCAGCAGTCGTCAGTGCATCGTCAAAGTCGCCCATCTGGTCAACAAGGCCCAGTTTCAGTGCGTCTTTACCTGTCCAGACACGGCCTTCGGCAATGCTGCTCATCTTCGCTTTATCAATGCCACGGTTGTCTGCTACCAGGCCGGTGAAACGGTGGTAACCGTGCTCGATACCCAGCTGAATCGCTTCTGAGGCACCTTTGGTCAGGCCGCGGGTCACACCTACACCGGAGAACGGAGAAGTACCGATACCGTCGTTGTGAATACCGTACTTGTTCAGGCCTTTTTCAAACGTTGTCAGCACACTGAAGATACCGATAGAGCCGGTCAGTGTGGTTGGCTGGGCGATGATCTTGTCCGCGCTCATTGAAATCCAGTAACCGCCGGAAGCGGCCAGGCTCGACATGGAGATCACCACCGGCTTGCCTGTTTCTTTCAGGGCCACCAGTTCATTGCGGATCACTTCTGATGCAAACGCACTGCCGCCCGGGCTGTCAACACGCAGTACCACGGCTTTGATTTTGTCATCGGTACGGGCATCACGCAGGAAAGAAGCGATGTTGTCACCACCGACGGTGCCGCGTGGCTGGAAGCCATCCATGATTGCGCCGCTGGCAACGATCACTGCTACGTCAGAGTCCGCGTTCTGTGGCTTGCTCTTCATCGTGGCCAGGTAGTCGTAGTAACCGATGTGCTTAAAGCTGTCGTTACTGTTACTGCCAAACTCTTCAATCAGGGCTTTGCGTACCTGCTGGCGGGTGCCAAGCTCATCAACCAGGCCAAGGTTCAGTGCCAGTTTGGCTACATCGCCATCGACGGCTTTCAGCTGAGTAAGAAACTCACGCTCGTTTGGCGTCAGGGTCTTTGGCTCGATATCGCGGTTAAGGGCAACATCATGGATGTAGGCATCCCACATCTGGGTCAGCCAGGCAGAAGTTGCTGCTTTGGCTTCTTTAGACATGCTGTTGCGGGTAAACGGCTCAACCGCAGACTTGTAAGTACCGACACGGAACACGTGTGTGTTGACGTCCAGGTTCTCCAGCAGGTCTTTATAGTAGAGGTTGTACGCGCCGTAGCCTTTGATCAGCACGCCTCCGTCCGGAGCCATGTACACCTTGTCGGCATAGCTCGCCAGGTAGTACTGGCTCTGATTGTAGAAATCACCGATAGCAAACACCGGCTTGCCGCTGGCTTTAAACTCGTTGATCGCTTTGGCGATGTAGCGCAGTTTGGTCAGGTTGGTTTCCGGCATTTCACGCAGTGCCAGTACCAGACCGGAGACGTTTTCATCTTCTGCTGCATAGCGGATTGACTCCACCACGTCGAACAGGACGTTCTCACGTGGCAGTTCCTGGCCAAACAGTGAGCCGGTGAAAGAATCCATAGGGTTGATGTAGGTTCCCTGCTCTACGATCGGGCCGGAGAGGTTGAGCACCAGTGCAGAGGACTCTTTAACAGTCGGTTGTTCCTTCTTCTCACCGTGCGAGGTGATGCCAAAGTAAACCGCAGCGAGGATAAAAATAAAAAACAGGTTGAAAATGGCGACACGGATAAAGTTAAGTACTTTCCATATCCCCTTAAAAATCATACCGATAAATTTGAATAGTTTCTTCATGGTCTGCCTTTTCAGGTGCTTTCCGTTTGTGCTCATCCTACGTTATTTGCAGTTTGATGAACACAGAAAATGATGCGTGTTATAAAAATGTAAACGCATGTTTGATATTTTGTGTGATTACTTGTAGTGTGGTCTGACCACAATGATAAAAACATAAAGTGATGTCTGCCTATGTACCCGAACTTGCTGAAACCTCTGGATCTCGGATTCACCCAACTGAAAAACCGCGTGCTGATGGGCTCCATGCACACCGGACTGGAAGAAGATAAAAAGGGCCTCGACCGGCTGGCCGCTTTCTACGCAGAGCGGGCTAAAGGCGGAGTGGGCCTTATTGTGACAGGTGGCTTTTCCCCAAACCTGCGCGGCCGGCTGCATCCGCTCAGTGCGGAGTTCAGCAAGCCCAGGCATGCCAAAGCACATAAGGTGGTGACAGAAGCCGTGCATCAGCACGGCGGCAAGATTGCCCTCCAGCTGCTACACGCCGGGCGTTATGCGATGCATCCCTTTGCCCAAAGTGCTTCTGCTATCAGGGCACCGATTGCCAAGTTCGCACCGGGTGAGATGAGTGAAAAGCAGATCTTCAAAACCATCGACGCGTTTGCCAACAGTGCGACCCTGGCGCAACTGGCCGGGTATGACGGGGTAGAGATCATGGGCTCAGAGGGGTACCTGATCAATCAGTTTATTTGTGCCCGGACCAATATGCGTTATGACAGCTGGGGCGGCAGTTATCAGAACCGTACCCGCTTTCCGCTGGAAGTGGTGAAAGCGATCCGCAAAGCCGTGGGCGAAGAGTTCATCATTATCTTCCGCCTGTCGATGCTGGATCTGGTCGAACAGGGCAGCACCTTTGATGAAGTGGTGGAGCTGGCTCAGGCACTGGAGCGGGCGGGGGTGACGCTCATCAATACCGGTATCGGCTGGCATGAAGCGCGCATCCCGACCATCGCCACTCAGGTGCCACGTGGTGCTTTTACCTGGGTGACGGAGAAAGTGAAACCCTACCTCAACATTCCGGTTATCACCTGTAACCGGATTAATACCCCGGATGAAGCAGAAAAGATCCTCGAATCCGGTCAGGCCGATATGGTCTCAATGGCCCGGCCATTCCTGGCTGACCCGGAGTTTGTTGCCAAGGCAGAGCGAGAACAGGCGCAACTGATTAACACCTGTATCGGCTGTAACCAGGCGTGTCTGGATAACGTATTTAAAGGTAAGCGGGCGACCTGCCTGGTCAATCCGCGCGCTTGTTATGAGACAGAAATTGTGGTGCAGCCGGCAACCAGCAAAAAACGGGTAGCGGTGATTGGCGCAGGCCCTGCCGGGCTGGCGTGTGCGACCACAGCGGCAGAGCGCGGGCATGAGGTGGACTTGTTTGAGAAGAGTGACCGCATCGGCGGACAGTTCCGCCTGGCGATGCAGATCCCGGGTAAAGAGGAGTTCCGCGAGACCATTCGCTACTTTGCCAACCGGATTGATGAAACCGGGGTAAACCTTAGGCTGGAAACCGAAGCGACCTATGACATGCTGGATCAGTACGATGAAGTCGTGCTGGCAAGCGGGGTAGAGCCGCGAAGGGTTGAGATTGAAGGGATTGATGATCAGGATAAAGTCGTCGATTACCAGACCCTGATCCGTGAGAAGACATTTGTCGGCAGTAAGGTTGCTATCGTTGGTGCGGGTGGTATCGGAGTGGATGTCGCTTCTATGCTGACTGAGCCGCAGGGCCATGATCTCGATGACTGGCTGCACGAATGGGGCATCGATAAGGACATCGCTCACCCGGGAGGGCTTTACCCGTTCCCGGATGAAGCGAGTGATAAAACCGTCTGGCTGCTCCAGCGCCGCAAGGGCAGGGTAGGGAAAGGCCCGGGCAAAACCACCGGCTGGATCCATAAACGAACGCTGGAAAAGCGCGGTGTTCATCTGCTCGGCGGCGTCAGTTACGACAAGATCGACCTGCAGGGATTACATATCACCCGTAAAGGCAAACAGGAACTGCTGGACGCAGATACTGTAGTGATCTGCGCCGGGCAGGAATCGGTACGTCCGTTCGAAGAGATGTGGCCGGAGATGGGCGACAAGCTGCATGTGATTGGCGGTGCGGACAAAGCCGGTGAGCTGGATGCGGTGAGGGCTGTACGGCAGGGGGTGTTGACGGCGATTGAGTTGTAATGTCGGCCGCTATTTGAATTGCTGCCAGAGTTTGTGTGATCTGGCAGCTTTTGTTGTGTTGGTTTGATCGTATAGTCAGCGCGTGGTATGACCAAAGTTTCTTTTGGACAGAAATGAGTTAGCGGCGCACGAAACGTGTTAAAAAGAGTACATAGATATCTTTAGAAAATTCGAACTCTCGATTGCAAGCTATCAAGTGTAAATCATTTAATATCAACAACTTAATAATGGTGCAATTCTGAGCTTTGTACCACCTCTATATGGAGACCGAGGAGCACGATTAGCAAGTGTGATACGTTTTGAGGGGTATACTTCACTACCAGATTAGTCACACATCACTTACATACCATGACATTAACTAGATGACATACCCACCGAGTCTACTGATAGTAAACTCAACGTACTCCCCAATAACCTTAGGATCATTGGTATGTAGAACATCCTCCTCAACCAATATGCCACAGTCCACTTTCACCGGATTTATCGAAACGATCTTTCCATAAGCTCTGTACTTCCAGCCCTTGATCTGCTCAAGGCACATTTTCTTTTCTGGATTAGACTGAAACATTGACTCCCAAGACTCATCGTCATCTAGCATATTAGAAAATTCAAAGTTGAATGCTTCACCTGCCACTGCCTTGCTATCACTGTCTATGGTGACTTCATCCATTACACAATAACGCTGGCCTTCAATCTCTAGAGTGGCCTCAAGGTAAGTACCTTCCGTGCTTAATAGTTTTGCTTTCATGTTCTACGCTGTATGCTCTTTCTTGTGGCATTCAATATAGACTTATACTTGACCAAATGCCTATTCCCCATCATTTTTGATGCCTTTATAAGGTGAATCCAAAACTGCTCTGATGGGCTAGGATTGTCCTCTATTACGCAATCTAACTCTTCCATCGCTAATAACAACTCATTCGATTCAATGTACGACAGAAAATCTTCTTCTCTATAGCCATTATCCGATTCGACAACTGTGTCCGGTAGCAACTTATAAGCAGCTAGTAGTTCCAACTCTATTGATTTCCATAACTCGGCTTGATTCATGTTCACCCTACACGCACAATGCTTTCTGGATTAGTGATGCCTCTAGTTTGCTCCCTTTATTATTATCATTCAATGAGTTAAACGTTTTGAATGTGAGGATTGCTATTAGATTTGCATCAATAAGTGTATTGACGTACTCATTAGGTATAACCAATTGACTGCACTCAAACTCTGATCAAACCGTATCCGAAAAAGTTAGGTTCGCATTTCGGGTACGCCACACTGAGTAGCATGTAAGAATTAAACGAGTACAATTCAGTTCCGTAGCTCATTTCGGGGCACAAACGAGTCAGCACTTGCCTTTTTCCTGCAAGGCCTGACATTAACAATTTCCGTTATTTCAGTGTGTTGCTAACGCATAACCAACACAGCACCTTGTCAGCAGACCCTGAATCAAGTTCAGGGTGACACAGTGGGTGTGGTGATGGGAGTGGCATGCAACAAGCTGGTACTGGCGGACAGTTCATGCTGTTTTGGGCGGTGATCTTATTGGGTTTACGGATCGCTTCATGAGGTCCCGGGTCGAGCCCGGGATGACCGTTTTTTCTTAATTTATTGTATTCGTCGTCCCGGACGCGCTCCCCTGAACATAATTACACACTCAGAGGCAGGCGCGAGCCGGGATCTCCTGACGCCTTCTGAGAAGCCGACCAGTTCCCACTAATTAACCCCAAAATCTCAGTGGCGATAAAGCCCCTCTCTTGTGCTATCGTTTTAAAAAACTATAAGGATTTCAAAATGGATGCACTCGAATTACTGCTCAACCGACGCTCAATTGCCCGCCTTTCTGAACCCGCTCCGCAGGGGGCAGTGTTAGAGAATATTATCCGCGCCGGGCTCAGGGCTCCGGACCACGGCGCGCTGACTCCATGGCGTTTTGTTATTGCGGAAGGGGACGGCCTTGCCAAACTTGGCGAAATCTTATCGCAGGCTGCCAAAGCCGATGGCGCTGATGAGATTGCCGTTCAGAAAGCGGGGAATGCTCCTTCACGTGCACCTATGGTGATCACCGTGATTGCCAAAGTCTCTGAACACCCTAAAGTGCCTGCTTTTGAGCAACACCTTTCCGCTGGCTGCGCTGTACAGGCGATGCAGATGGCAGCGGTAGCGCAGGGATTTCAGGGGATCTGGCGTTCAGGTCCGCTGATGTTCCATCCGGAAGTGCATAAGGCGTTTGGCCTGGAAGGAGACGACCAGATCGTTGGTTTCCTTTACCTTGGAACGCCGGGCTGTACGCCGATGGGCGCGCCGAAGCGCGACCTGGCGAAGTATGTTGAGTACCTCTAGAGCCAACCCGTTACGAACCGGTCAGTAGTCGTCAGGCAGACTCTTCGTGCCAGGACGGCACGATGAAGCCCCATGGATGGGTTTATGCGTGTCAGCATGGCGACTGCTGGCTGGTGGACAGCGTGAATAATACCTGTCTATAAATACAGTCTTTTATTGCAATTTCACCGTCACCATTGATAATGGGGCGGTGATTTTTATTTGCGGAACCCTTTGATGAGCAGACTGTTTATCGCCGAAAAACCCAGCCTTGGGCGCGCTATTGCCGCCGCTTTGCCTAAACCTCAGAAAAACGAGCAGGGTTATATCCGCTGTGGCAATGGCGATATCGTCACCTGGTGTATCGGTCATCTGCTGGAGCAGGTGGAGCCGGATGCTTATGACGAGCGGTATAAAAAGTGGAACATGGGTGACCTGCCAATCGTTCCGCAGCAGTGGCAGCTGAAGCCCCGTAAAACGGCGAGCAAGCAGCTCACTGTGGTGCGCAAACTGCTCAAACAGGCCGACCAGATCGTTCACGCCGGAGACCCTGACCGTGAGGGGCAGTTGCTGGTGGATGAGGTTATCGAGCACTGCAAAGTATCCAAAACCAAAAAAGAGGCCATGCAGCGCCTTTTGATCAGCGACCTTAACTTACCCGCGGTTAAACGCGCCCTTTCCGGGATGCGCAGCAACCGCGAGTTTATTCCGCTGTCGGTTTCCGCGCTGGCCCGCTCGCGGGCGGACTGGCTGTATGGCATGAACATGTCACGCGCTTATACCCTGCTGGGGCAAAAAGCCGGTTATCAGGGCGTGCTCTCTGTAGGCCGGGTTCAGACTCCGGTTCTGGGGCTGGTGGTTCGCCGCGATGAAGAGATCGAGAATTTTGTGCCGAAGGATTACTTTACCCTGCACGCGCTTATTCCTTATCAGCCAGAGCAGGGTGACGCTTTTGATATCCGCGCCCGCTGGAAGCCGAGTGAAGCGTGTAAGCCGTGGCAGGATGAAGAAGGGCGGGTACTGAGCCGCAGGCTGGTGGAAACCGTCGCCAGCCGGATCCAGGGCCAGCCAGCTACCGTTACCGAATCTGAGCAGAAGCAGACCAACCAGTTTGCGCCATTGCCTTACTCGCTTTCTGCGCTGCAGATCGATGCCGCCAAACGCTATGGCCTCAGTGCTCAGCAGGTGCTCGATATCTGTCAGAGCCTGTATGAGAAGCACAAACTGATCACCTATCCGCGTTCAGACAGTCGTTACCTGCCTAAGGACCACTTCGGTCAGGCACCATCGGTGTGTGAGGCGATTGCCAATAACGCAAGAGAGCTGCAGTCCGGTGTCAGTGGCGCGGATCTCAGCATCAAATCCAAAGCCTGGAACGACAGCAAAGTGGACGCTCACCACGCCATTATTCCCACGCCGAAAAAGGCGTCGGTGAATGCCCTGTCCGGACAGGAGATGAACGTCTACCAGCTGATTGCCCGCCAGTACCTGATCCAGTTCTATCCGCCGGCGCTGTTCAGCGAATCGAAGCTTGTATTCGATATCGCCGGGGGCTGCTTTATTGCCAAAGGCAAGCAGATGATTAAGCCGGGCTGGAAAGCCCTGATGGGCAAACAGGCGGAGCAGAATGAAGACGGGGTGGATGCAGTGCCGCCACTTGCTAAAGGGACGGTGCTGACCTGCCGGGAAGGGGAGATCAAAGACCGTAAAACCGAGCCGCCGAAACACTTTACTGAAGCGACCCTGCTGCAGGCGATGACGGGTATCGCCCGTTTTGTTGCCGATAAAGAGCTGAAAAAGATCCTTAAAGAGACCGATGGCCTCGGCACCGAAGCGACCCGGGCCGGTATTCTGGATACCCTGTTTAAGCGCAAGCTGCTCTCACGCCAGGGCAAGTCTATCTTAAGCACGCCTGCCGGGCGTGGCCTGATCCATGCGCTTCCGCCTGAGTCTACTTATCCGGACATGACCGCACACTGGGAACACCAGCTGACCGGCATGGCCGAGCGTAACCAGGCTTATCAGCCGTTTATGCAGGCGCTGGAGAGCAACATCGGTAACCTGATGGAGCGGGTGAAAACCTCGCCGGTGCCGGAATCCCTGCGTCATCTGCCGCCGGTTGAGCGCCCGGCATACAAAAAACGCCGGAAAAGCCCGGCGAAAAAGCGCACTACCAGGGCAGCGAAGTAGCGGTGTAATCGAAAAATCCGCCGCTTTGTTCTGCTGTCAGCCCTTCAATAACCGAGAAAAGCCCCTGCGCAGAAGCCTCAGTACTGATCAGCGCATTCGGCCCACCCATTTCAGTTTGTACCCAGCCCGGATGCAGCGCGACCACTTTATAGCCCTGAGGGGACAGGTCGTTGTGCAGGCTTTTCACTACTGAGTTGAGTGCAGCTTTGGATGAGCGGTAGATATAGCCGCCGCCGGAGGTGTTCTCGGTCATACTGCCCACTTTGGAAGAGAGACAGGCGATGGTCTTGAGTTTGCCTTTCTCCAACAGCGGGAACAGTGTCTCGACCAGTTTGAGCGGGGCGATGGTGTTCACTTCCATTACTTTGCGCCACTCTTCCACATCGGTGTTACCAAAGCCGTAGCCTTTCGGGCCGTAGTAACCCGCGTTATTGATCAGCAGATCCACCGGCTCCAGGCTTTGTGCCAGTCTGGCTGTGGCGGTGTAGTCGGTCACATCCAGACTAATGACGGTCAGGTTTGGGTCTGCGGTCAGTTCACCGAGTTCTGCAGCAGGAGAGCGGGTGGTGGCGGTAACTTTCCAGCCGTTTTGCAGGTAAAGCCGGGTCAACGCCAGACCGATACCCCGGTTTGCACCGGTGATGAGTACGTGATTCATGGTTGTGCCTCTGATTTATTGTTTTGCTCATATTCTGGCGCATCCCCGGAGCGGGGTAAACCGCTCAGCGGGCGGGGGCGGGCATAATAGTAGCCCTGGGCGTTATCGCAGTTGAGTCCGGCGAGGGCGGCGGCCTGCTCCGGAGTCTCAATACCTTCGGCCGTGACCTTATAGCCGTAGCCATGGCTCATGGTGATGATTGAGCTGACCAGAATCTGGCTGGCGCTGTCGCTGACCAGTTCATGGATAAATGAACGGTCTATTTTGACTTCGGTCAGAGGGAGTTGTTTGAGCAGGGAGAGGGACGAATAGCCGGTGCCAAAGTCATCGAGCGCAATGCCCAGCCCGGCAGATGACAGCTTCATCAGGTTTACCTCTGCGTGCTCAAAGTCGGCAAAAACACTGGTTTCGGTGATTTCGACGCAGAGCCGTTCAGGTGGCAGGCCAAAGCTGAGAATCGTCTGGATGACCTGGTCGGCAAAGCTTGCCTGACTCAGTTGGCGGGAGCTGACGTTGATTGAGATTTTGGCATACTGGTCAAGCTGGCCACTGTTTATATCCCGGCACACCCGTTCAAGGACATAAGTGCCGATTCGCCCGATAAGCCCGCACTCTTCCGCAACAGGAATAAAACTGGCAGGGGAGACCATGCCATGGTCGGGGGAGTTCCAGCGGACCAGAGCTTCGGCTCCGTAGTATCCGCCCGTGGCGACATCGATTTGTGGCTGATACCAGACATCGAGTTCATCGTTATCCAGTGCTTTAATGAGACCCTGCTCAATGGAAATCTGCTGGTGGCTTTGCCCGTCCATATCCGGGTTATAAAACATCAGCTGGCGGCTGCGGAACTGTTTGGCCTGGTACATCGCCATATCAGCCTTTTTGATCAGTTCATCGGTCGCGGTGGCGTCCTGCGGATACAGCGCGATACCGATGCTGCCTTTGCTGCACAGCTCCAGTTCATTATGGTGAAGTGGGATTTCCGCCTGTTTCAGAATGCGGGCCCCGATGTCACGCGCCTGGTCGGGGTGGTCAATCTGGCAGACAAACAGAAATTCGTCTCCGCCGAGCCGGGCGCAGATATCATCTTTGCGCATGGTCGCTTTGACTTTGGCCGCAACGTGGCACAGCACCGCGTCACCAACATCATGGCCAAAGCTGTCGTTGACCAGTTTGAACCGGTTGAGATCCATCATCATCACGGCCAGCGATCTTTGGGGCTGGTTTTCGATTTTGCTGCGCAGGGTTTTGGTGACCATCCGCCGGTTCGGTACTCCGGTGAGTGCGTCGTAGTAAGCCATTTTATGGATCTTTTCCACGCTGCGTTTTTGCTGGGTGATATCGGTGACTGAACCTATCAGCCGGATCGGTTTGTTGTTTCTGTCCCGGATTGAAGCGCCGTTTATCTGTAGCCAGAGATACTTGCCATCCCGCCGCCGTGCACGAAAGGTACCGTTGAACGGGGCGTCGTTGAGCAGGTGCTCCGAAAGGCTCTTTTCCAGCTCAGGTACATCGTCCGGGTGGATGCAGTTAAACAGGTTCTCGCTGTGAAATGCATTTTGTCCGGGGGCAGAGTTGAGGGCGAGAATATCCACCAGGCGGCTGTTCCAGTTGAGCTGATTGGTGGTCAGATCCCAGTCCCAGATCCCGTCATTGGAGGTGCTCGAGACCAGCTGAAGCTGGCTCAGCAGTTCCTGGGAGTGCTTCTGCCGGGCGCGGGTGGTTTCCAGCAGGGCATCACGCTCAAGAAACAGCGACAACATGTCCAGGTAGTTATTGAGCATGGCGTAATCCCGGGTGGCACACGCATTATTCAGATTGTCGGTCAGGGCCAGCAGCTCAAACTGACCGGGTTCACCGCTGGAGACAGGGATAATAGTCTGTATCGAGTGTTCTGGCTTATGGGCTGCTTCAACCTGACTGGACGGAAAGTCCTGAGTTATTCCCTCTTCAGGTTTGCTCAGCTCGCGCGCGTAACTGTCCCCCCGTTGTGATAGCCGGGAAATCCGATACTTTCCCTGGCTGGTGGTGGCATAGCAGGCCCATTTCATACTGGTGTTGTATAAACCGTGCAGGTTGAGCAGTGAATCGAAGCCGGATCTGGCCTGGGAATAAATGGCTTCAAAAACCTCAGCCGGAGAGCGTTCTGAATGGGCGACCAGCTCTTTACGAACAGAGCAGAAGTCTTTCGGGTCTGTGCGCATGGAAGCCGGAGCACCGCAGGATTCGCGTACCACCAGAGTCTGGGGGATTTGGATAATGTCAGGATTAAACGGCTCCCCGTTGATACGCTGAAGAAGCCGCTCTGTAGCCCTGTGGGTCAGGTTTTGCAGTTGCTGGTCGATACTGGTCAGCTGAGGAGTGTTGTGTGCGCCAAGGAAAATATTGTCTATGCCGACGACTGCTACGTCTTCCGGAACCCGGATCCCCTGCTGGGTGAGTTTCTCCATCATGCCGATGGCGTTGTAGTCGGTCGCGCAAATGACCGCGCTGCAGGGCTTATCATGGGAGAGCCATTGAGCTGCTGCTTCCCGGCCACCTGCCAGTGAGGCATCCAGTACATTAAAAAGAGAACTGGAACAAAAGTCGTGTCCGTATCGGTTCAGCTGGCTCTGATAGGCTTTAAAACGCATCCGGATATCGTTGATATTGAGGTCACCACAAAAGCCGATTTTTTCGTGGCCCTGGCTCAGCAGCCACTGGTAAAGCAGGGCTATCCCCTGGCTCTGGTCGCTGGTGATCTGCTCGACTTCAAGGGGGGCATAGCTGGCCCCAATGGACATGACCGGTATCCGGCGGTCCAGGGCCTGGACGATAAGGTTATCGGCGGCGCTGTGCAGTACCACCATCAGACCGTCGAGCTGGTTAATCGCCAGTGGCAGTTCAAAATCGCCATAATGACCGGTACGGATCAGCACAAGGTTGAAGCGGTGGCGTATAGCGAGCTCCCTCAGCGTTGCGGTGATTTCGCCCATGTAGAATCCGCTCAGCATCGGCAGGATCACGCCGATGGTCTTTAAATCGCCGTTCCGTCCGGCGCTGGCATCCTTGTTCATTTAACCTCTTCCCAACTGTGTTCCCTGTCAGTCTGGCATTTAAGATATAGTGTTTTGTGTCAGGATCAGAGTGCTAAATTAGCATTTTGTTAACCGTACCTCGTTTGGTGCCTGCAGAGCCCATTGCGACGGTATCACAGGCACAGGGAGGCTTTGTGAACCGAACTGATCAAGAAGGAACTATTTATCATGCAGCTCACCATTATGGTGTTTCTGTATGTTGGGATTGACGGGAAGTGCCGGATTGGGAAAGCAGGAAGATAGTGAGGGGATAAGTAAAGTCCTGGCATTAGTGCCAGGACTTTAGCGGTTGTTTATCTGCGGAGAATTACTGCACCAGGGTGTAGAAAATCGCAGAGATAGACACCAGACCAATGATGGTGATGAATACGTTGCTCAGTTTGCCTGAATACTTCTTCATCGCCGGTACTTTGTGAATTGCGTACATCGGCATGATGAACAACAGGGTAGCGATGATTGGGCCGCCCAGGCTCTCAATCATACCCAGAATGCTTGGGTTCAGGGTGGCTACCAGCCAGGTGGTGACCAGCATAAACAGTGCGCTGAAGCTGTTCAGTGCTTTGTTTGAAACCTGCTTGCCACGCTCGCGGGTCACTTTCAGTACCAGACCGTTCAGACCTTCTACTGCGCCCAGGTAGTGGCCCAGGAATGACTTGGTGATCGCGATGATAGCAACAACTGGTGCCGCATAAGCGATAGCCGGGGTATTAAAGTGGTTCGCCAGGTAAGTCAGGATAGATACGTTCTGCTCTTTCGCTTCAGCAAGGTTCGCCGGAGACAGGCTCAGTACACAGCTGAATACGAAGAACATTACGGTAGCAACCATCATTACGTGTGCAATCGCCAGGATTTTTGAACACTGCTTCTCTGCATTTGCGCCGTACTCTTTCTGCTTGGCAACCGCAAAAGAAGAGATAACCGGAGAGTGGTTAAACGAGAATACCATTACCGGCAGGATCAGCCAGATAGCCATACCTACACCACCGATAGAGCCGCCTTCAGGGATAACCTGTTCGAAGATAGCGCCGTTCCATTCAGGAACCAGGTAAAGAGCAAGCATCAGCAGTACTGCCACAAACGGGAATACCAGCATACTCATGGCTTTGATGATCAGTTGCTCACCCAGACGAACGATAGCCATCAGGCCAACGATCAGCATCAGAGCCAGCAGGGCGCGGCCAGGTGACGCCATACCCAGCTGCTGGGTCATAAAGCTTTCAACGGTGTTAGTCAGTGCTACTGAGTAAACCAGCAGAATTGGGTAGATAGCAAAGAAGTAAAGCAGGGTGATCAGTTTACCCATGCCTGCGCCAAAGTGCTCTTCTACTACTTCGGTGATGTCTGCGCCCGGGTTAGAGCTCGACAGTACAAAGCGGGTCATGCCACGGTGAGCAAAGTAGGTCATAGGCAGAGCCAGTACCGCCATAACCAGCAGCGGGATCAGGCCGCCAACACCGGCGTTGATTGGCAGGAACAGAGTACCGGCACCTACAGCGGTACCGTACAGGCCCAGTGCCCAAACGGTGTCAGATTTGCTCCAGCCAGATGCTTTTGGCTGTGCGATTTCAAGAGTGTTGTCTTTTACTGCGTCCATTAAGGACTCTCCTCTAAACGGTGATTTATCGCGTCAAAGGATCCAGTTGTTTCTCTTCCATGTTTCGCGAGGCAAAAGCAGACCCGCCCTGTTAAGGGAAATAAATGGGTTGGGAACATTATTGATGACGGCGCTGGATATCAGCGCGAAGACGATTCCGTGGTCTTATACCAACTTCATTGTTTGGTATTAATTGTGAGTCCGTGCGGCATTAAGCTGTCAATATAGTCTGCCTGAATATCGCTGAATTAAAAAAAACCTTCTAAAACCAATAGAATCCAAAAGACGGAGCGAAGTATAGGGGATTCGACGTGATACAAAAATTGATCCAGAACAATGTGCGGATTGTTTGAGTGTTTCGTATGCGTTTTAAGTTAACATTTTTCACATGAATGGTTTGCTTTTAAATAATGGAGATTTGACCCTTGTTCCCTAATTGCATTTAGCTGACTTATTGGTTTAGCCCCGTCTTTATGGGGCTGAGTGAAAGCGTTGGAAAATGGAATCCTTTCATTCATAAACTCTGGTGTTGAATGGTTTGTTAATGAATTATGTGTTTTGATCGGCAGATTGAGCCGTTGAAGCCGGTTTGTTGCGGGTTAATCGCCAGCACATCAGTGATCCCAGGGTCACCATAAGTACACCTGGCACAAAGCTGGCAGGCAGTGAAACCTGCAAAAACAGGGCTGAAAACAGGGTAGAGAAGACAGGGGTGAAGTAGGAAATGGTGGCGAGCAGTACCATGTTGCCGCGCATGATGGCGATGTTCCACAGACCATAGCCTCCGGCGATCACCGAACCGGCAGCAAAAAGGTAGCCAAAAGCAGCCGGACTCCATTCCATAGGAGGAGTATCTGTGATGGCGTATTTCACCCACAGTACCAGTGCGGTGAGCATAAAAAACGGCGCAATGGCATTTTGCTTTGAGCGCTGGCGCTGGGTGAAGTTGCAGTAGAACGCCCACAGAAACGCGCCGGTAAAGGCCAGCGCATAAACAAGCGGATTATGTGCTACGTTTTCGGCCATGCCACTTAATGAAAGACCGCTGTTACCACTGACCGCAATCACCACCCCGGAGAATGCCACGGCGATAGCCGGATAGAGCAGAAGATTGGTTTTTTTGCCGCTAAGCAGCACGGCCATCAGAACCGTCAGAGCAGGCCACAGGTAGTTTACTACCGATACTTCTATTGCCTGCAGCCGGTTGTCGGCAAAGCCCAGCGAGAGTGACAGACAGACTTCGTAGGCAGCAAATAGCGCCCCGCCAATCAACACGTAGCGCCAGGATATCTTCCTCCAGTCCGGCATGCCCACAACAGCCCAAAGCATCAGCGAGGCGACAGTGTACATACTTGCCGCGCCCCCAACAGCCCCCAGGTGCTCAGCCACGCCCCGGGCAAAAGCCACCAGACAGCTCCAGAGTAAAACGGCGATAACGCCAAACAGGGTATAGCGGGATTGAGAAGACACAGGGAATACCGACACAGCAAAAGAGCTTAATCTACCTGAGAGATGCCAGTTTGAAAAGGTGTGATGTTGATCACGCAATTCCTTCCGTGTTCTGAATGGTGTTGAAGCCAGACTGGGAAGAGCAAGATTTGCTTCAAATCCCTGTTTCCACGAATCAGGAGACGAAAAAAAACGCTGTCTTCACAGCGGTATCTTTGAATGAGGCGGAGCCAGACAAGGAACAGGGGGATTTACTCAAATCCCTGCTTCCGCGATCTCAGGACGAAAAAAAACCGCTAAATGATTAGCGGTTTTTTTAGAATGTGGCGGAGAGATAGGGATTTGAACCCTAGATACGCTATTAACGTATGCCGGTTTTCAAGACCGGTGCTTTCAACCACTCAGCCATCTCTCCGTTGTTGGTGCGCATAATAATAGGGGGCTGGGGACTTGTAAACCCCTGATTTGTCTGTTTGCTGCAATTATGCGCAATTGACGTCGATTTTTGTTTGAGTGCCGCTTTGTTGAACACTTTTCATGGATATGAAAAAGCCCGCAACTTAAAAAGCTGCGGGCTTAAATAATGGTCGGACTGGCCGGATTTGAACCGGCGACCCCTGACACCCCATGACAGTGCGCTACCAAGCTGCGCTACAGTCCGACTGAAAATCATGTTATGCAGCCGGACATATATCGTCAATCACTTTTGGCTGAAATGTGACTCAAGTGACTGATTTTTATTCACCTTCGTTGAAGAAGCGCTTCTGTTCAGACAGTCCCTGAAGCAGGATGGACAGCTTGGGTTTGGCATCGTCCAGACGTTTGTACTCAGCGTCATAGACTTTGTAGTTACCAAACTTGTCGACCACTGTGGTGCGCTTGTCGGTGATGATCGCGACTTCACGGCGGTCACCGGCGATGATCCACTGGCGGTTCTCTTTATCAAACAGATTTTTACCGCTGCTGAAATCTTTCGGATTCGAGGACACACCGATCAGCTCGTTCAAAATGGTCGCCGGGAAGTCCAGGTGGCTGGTCTTATGGGTGAACACCTGAGCTTCGGTATTCGGCCAGTGGACAATCATCGGCACCTGGAGCTGGTAGCGGCTGTAGTTGCTGTTTGAGCCCCAGGAGTTGGTCTTGGTGTCATTAAATTCTGTGCCGTGGTTTGATGTGAATACCACCACGGTGTTTTCCATCAGTCCTGACTGTTCAAGAGTGTCGAGGATGTTTTTTACCATCTGATCGGCGCTGGTTACGGACTTATGGTAAGCCGCTTTTACGCGCTCTGACGGATTCAGGCTCTTCACCTCTGATAACATCTGGAACGACTCATAGTCAGCGATGGTGTTGAGTTCGATGTAACCAAACCATGGCTGCGACGGATCCGTTGCCATCCAGTCCTGCCATTTGCTGATGGCCTTAACATCACTGGTTTCTTCGTCAACGGTTTCTGATTGAGTAATGGTGCGGAAGATGGTCTCGTGGTAGAGGTCATCATCGAAGTTATCACCACTGAACAGGCCAAACTGGTAGTCTTTGTCTTTCAGCTCTGAAAGCATCAGCGGCATGTCGCCCTGAGCTTTAATACTGTCGGCATAGCTGCTTGGCAGTCCGTAAAACAGACCAAACACACCGTACATGTCGTTACTGGCGCTGTAGTGGTTAGTAAAGTACTGGCTGTTTTGGGCAAACTGATACAGGTTTGGTGTTTTTTCTTCGCTGACGGTATCGGCACGAAGGTTATCCAGCATCACGACCAGCAGGTTATAGCGGTCACCACGGCTGTTGTACTGCAGCGGTTCGAGCGGGTATTTCACCAGTTTGGTTTCACCGGTGTAATCTTCCAGCCTTTCCAGATATTCACTACGGTCGAGCAGGCCATGGCGCTCCATGAAGCTCTTGGCGGTCATCGGGTAAGAGAGCGGGAAGTTCGCGCGCTGGCTGGTGATCGGGCCATAGAAATAGGCATCCGCCCAGACATACATCAGATGGCTGCCGACAAAGCAGGTAAACAGTACCGCGGCAAGCGGGCGACCGACGTGTTTGTGAGCCAGACGGCGCTGTTTGCGCCATACCCACTCAGACAGAGCCAGCTGCAGCAGGAAGATGACCGGTACCACGATAAACAGCTGCTGCCATTCCGGGACGATATTGCCTTCCTTGCTGGTCAGCATTTCCCAGATCACCGGATTGATATGCAGGTGCATCTGCTGATAGACCTGAGTATCGAGTAACAGGCCTGTCAGTCCTGCGGTAGCAAAACAGACCGCGACAAAGCGGTAGAGCTTGCGTGAAGGCAGGATAAAGGTGACCGGGAAAAGAACCAAAATGTAGATAGCGAAAATCAGGAAGCTGAAATGACCTACCCATGAAACAGCAAGGTAGGTTTGCCCCAGGAAGGATTCCGGCCATGGTGACTGAGTGATATAGCGGGTACCAATCAGCATTGCAGCAATAATGTTGAAGAAGGCAAACCAGTGCCCCCAACTCACCAGACGGGAAACCCGTTGACCGTATGTGTTTTCGCTATCTACCATTTATTTTTCGTTCTTATTTGTGTTTAGTGGCTTTTACTGTCGTCTACAGAAGAAATCAGTGCCTGAGCAAATTTTTCAGCAATTGCTTTACGTTGTGAAGGTGCAACGCTTTGATTTAAGACATTGGTTGCGATATTTCCTGCGATCATCAGGGAAAGCTCACTGTTTGCCCCGTGTTTTTCCAGTACCGCGGCGACTTCCGCAAGAATGGTTTCAACTTGTTGATCGCTGTATTTAGATGTAATAGGCATAAAGACTCTGCTAATGATAGTGAAAGCGGCTTATGATAACCTACTCTCTCGTTCAACTGAAACCTCAACGTAAACTAAATTCACTATGAGCCTGAATCTTTCCAACGTCATACTTCACCAGCTGGTCAAAAACGATCAGGATGAACTGGTCGTTCATTTCCGGGAAACCGCTCTTGAGCATTCTGCTTCAACCGAAAATCTGGTTGCCGAGCTGCACCGTGTCTTTAACAGCAAAGCGGGAAAAGGCTTTGGTTCGTTTAGTTCCGACAGCGAATTTAAGCTATGGTTGCAAGAATTTCGCCAGGATGAGAGAGACTTCTATGATTTTTCTCAGCAGAGCGCAACCCGTCTGAAAAATGAGCTGGCTAAATACCCGTTTGCTGATGAAGGCATTCTGGTTATGGCTGAATATCAGTCACTTGCGACTGACTATCTGTTTATTGGCGTGCTGCCATCCAACCAGAGCCTGAAAGTGACAGAAGGACTGGAAGTGAGTGCGACCGACTACCTGGACATCAGCAAAATGGACATAGCAGCAAGAATTGACCTCTCTGTTTACTTTTCTGATCCGGAATCCAACCGTTACCTGACCTTTATTAAAGGCCGGGTTGGCCGTAAGGTTTCGGATTTCTTCCTGGATTTCCTGCAGGCGGAAGTGGGGCTGGATACCAAACAGCAAAACCAGATCCTGATGCAGGCGGTGGAAGATTTTTGCAGTGACTCCAAGCTGGAAAAAGAAGAAGCGGTCAGTTACCGCAAGCAGGTTGCCGAGTACTGTACAGAACAGCTGAAAGCCGGTGATGAGGTGATGATCCAGGAACTGTCTGGTGAACTGCCAGCCAGCTCAGACGGCACCAGCTTTTTGGACTACACTAAAGAGCAAGGCTATGAATTAGAAGAAAGTTTTCCGGCAGACCGCACCGCAGTACGCAAACTGACCAAGTTTGTTGGTGCTGGTGGCGGCGTATCGGTTAACTTTGATGCCATGCTGCTTGGCGAGCGGGTGTTCTACGATCCGGAAAGCGATACGCTGACCATCAAAGGGACACCACCGAATCTGCGCGATCAGCTGACACGCAGAAACTCTTAGTAGTTAAGGCGGAGCCGTAATGGCTCCGTTGTTATATCCCGCGGTTATGATGGAATGCGCGAATAGCAGGAATAAGGACAGTTATGGCAGGACGAGGGTTATTAATTGGTGTACTGGTCTGGATTGCCTTTTCCGCCATGGCCGGGATGCGTCTGTATGCCGGTTATCAGCAGGAGCTCAAGTTCTCGCTTCTCTCCGCTCAGCTTGAGGAGCTGCGCCACAGCCTTTCTATGCCGCCCAGTCTGAAAAGCCGCCAGCAGGACCGGGTTGCCCTCAGTGCCCAGATTGTTCGCTCCGTCCGTTACCAGCTTGAAGGTAACATGCAGGAGGTAAGCTTCAGCCCGGATATGAGCCACTTCTTCTATTCGGTAGACCGTTATCTTGAAAGAGTTCGCGGGTTTGTCGCGCTGCAGTCCGGCATTGAGGCTCTTGCCGATGAACTGGAGCAGGCACAGTGGAACCAGACGATGCCAGTGGCTGCCCGAAACTCATACTATCAGCTGGCCGCGTATATGTTCAGCGCTCTGAGCGCGGACCACAGTGAGCGTCCTATCAGTTATCAGGCGCTTGAAGTACTGTTGCTTGAATCCGGCCAGCTTCCTTCCCCTTATCGTGAACAGTTCCGGCGTTTGCTTTCAGAAGCTTCGCGGGTACTGGCGCAGCACGCGCAGGCCGGGCGTCTGGCGGATGAACTTCTCAGTCCTTCGCTGGCGACCGAATTGAATCAGGCACTGGCTTCCATGCAACGCCTTCAGATGGTCATTGCCACCGGTTGGGGAGCACTTTCTTCAGCGCTGCTGCTTGGGCTGCTTTTTTGGCAGCGCAGGTCTGCCAAACCGGTGCGGGTCGCCGGGGAGGTGACAGCGGTTGTTGCCGATGTCGATGTTTCAGAGCCTCAGCTTCCGGAATTTGTGCCTTCATCCCGTGCGGTTTCAAAGCCTGTTGTGGAGCAGGAGCCAGCAACTCCGGAACTGGTATTTGATGTTGAATATGTTCTTGATACGTTTGACCATGATCAGGAGTCGGTGAACATGGTACTGGAGGTGTTTTTGCAGGACCATGCTGAAGATGCCGCTAAACTTAAAGAGCAGCTTCATACTGATCTGCAGGGAGCGATACGAACAGTACACAGCCTGAAAGGGATCTCGGGTAACCTTGGCGCGGCTGCTATGAAAACCATAGCGCAGGATTATGAGCTGGAGCTCAGGCAGGGCGGACAGCTGAGTGATGAGCAGCTGGGCGAACTTGAAAAAACACTCGGGGAAGTGGTGGACCAGGTTCGCAGCTATTTGGTTGAGCAACAAAAGGTTTGATAAGCGATATACCCCGGCCAAAAGAAAGACTAGAATAGCGCCGGATCACCCGATACAGGCACGAAAATGACAACTCATCCGTTCAAATGGGCGCTGACTATAGCGATGGTTTATGCTTTGTCCGCATGTTCACTGCTTGAGGTTAAGCTGGACTCTCAAACAACGCCGCTGACGCAGCAGGAACTCAATATGCGTATTCTTACCCGCGAATACGCAAAAACCTTTTTTACTCAGGTAGAAGACTCTGCCGAGCGCATTTCGGCGCTTTACCCTTCTGATGACAAAATCAATCAGTCCAACCTGCTGATTTGGCAGATCTACGCCCTTGAAGGGATGCAGAATGCTGCTTATCAGGTCTCCCCGACAGCAGGCCTTATCGATACCTGGGTGTTTACCCTGCAGATGGAGCAGTTTTTTGCTTCCGGAAATGGCAAAACCCTGTTCGCCAGTGAAGATGCACTGACTACCAGCAAGCTGTTGTCAGAGCAGGTGGATGGCCTGGCACGCCGGATTCTGGGTGAGCAGAGCTACCAGTCCAGCCGGGGATTTGTGCATGAGTTTGTTCGTGAACACCCGTTCGAGAGGATTTGGTTCCGCCGCACGCCGGCGTTTAATGACTGGCTGGCGTATCAGGAAATTGATGATACAGAAGCGGTTACCACTCTGGGCACCATGCCGGAAGCTCTTGGCGATGTATCAGACCGGCTGAGTCTGGTTTCTGAGCAGACGCCAAAAATCATGGGCTGGAAAGCAGAACTGATCGCCATGAACAGTACCGTCAGTGGTGAGAAGCTCAACCAGACCCTCGACAGCATCACTGAGACTTCTTACAAATTCCAGGACTTCGTACAAAATAACCCGGAATACATGCGTTATTTAGCAAAAGAGATGGGCAGGGAGCTGCAGCCCCTGCTCAAAGATCTCGATGCCATGACTACAGAGCAGATGTCTAAGCTGACTGAAGAGCGCAAAGCCCTTGACGAAATGGTGGCCCGTGAGCGGGGGGAAATCGCGCTGGTGGTCGCTGAGCAAAGGGCTCTGATGACCCAGGACCTGGACAAACTCTCCAAAGATGTGGTGGAACTGGCTCTTCAGGAGCTGACCAAACTCATCAAAAGCGTGCTGATTTACTTCATCCTGTTTGTACTGGTGATCTTCTTTGCGCCGTTTGGCCTTGGTTATCTGATGGGCAAAAAAGTAAGTAAGAACTCCTGACACCCGCCTTTATAAGCGGAAAAGCTGTGGTTTTTCCGCTTCACAACGACTATTTACACTTTTTCGCTGAAAAAGGTTGTTTTCATTCGCGTAACCTTTTATAGATGGAGGATATCTGTTTTATACACAAGGAGCGTAAGAATGATGAGAGTAGGTCTGGTCGGCTGGCGTGGTATGGTAGGCTCCGTACTAATGCAGCGAATGGTTGAAGAGCGGGATTTCGACCTGATTGAGCCGGTATTTTACAGTACTTCGCAGGTGGGCATTGATGCACCAAACTATGGTAAAGATGCCGGTCTGCTCCAGGATGCTTTTGATATTGACAGCCTGAAACAGCTCGACGCGGTAATCACCTGTCAGGGTGGTGGCTATACGGAAAAAGTTTACCCGGCACTGCGCGCCGCAGGCTGGAAAGGTTACTGGATTGACGCCGCTTCTACCCTGCGGATGAAAGAAGACTCCATCATTACGCTGGACCCGGTTAACCTTGCTCAGATCCAACAGGGCATCCATTCTGGCACTAACACTTTTGTAGGCGGTAACTGTACCGTTTCCCTGATGTTGATGGCACTGGGCGGCCTGTATGAAAAAGGTCTGGTTGAGTGGATGAGTGCCATGACCTATCAGGCAGCTTCCGGCGCTGGTGCCAAAAATATGCGCGAGCTTATCTCTCAGATGGGTGTCGTGAACGATTGTGTCAGCTCTGAGTTGGCAGATCCTTCAAGCTCTATCCTGGATATCGACAAGAAAGTGGCCGATACCCTGCGCTCCTCTTCATTCCCTGTTGACCAGTTCGGCGTTCCGCTGGCGGGCTCACTGATCCCATGGATCGACGTGAAGCGCGACAACGGCCAGAGCAAGGAAGAGTGGAAAGCGGGTGTGGAAGCGAACAAGATCCTTGGCCTTCAGGATTCACCTGTGCCAATCGACGGTACCTGTGTACGTATCGGTGCGATGCGCTGTCACGCTCAGGCATTGACCATCAAACTGAAGCAAAATGTGCCAATGGATGAGATCGAAGAGATGATCGCGACCCACAATGAGTGGGTAAAAGTGATCCCGAACGAGCGCGACATCACCGCTCAGGAGCTGACCCCGGCTAAAGTAACCGGCACTCTGTCCATCCCGGTAGGCCGCCTGCGCAAGATGTCGATGGGTGACGACTTCCTCAATGCTTTCACCGTTGGCGACCAGCTGTTGTGGGGCGCTGCCGAACCACTGCGCCGTACGCTGCGGATTATTTTGGCGGAGAAGTAAGCGGGGCTCACGCTTCGTTTATGCAGCTGAATTTGGAAAACGCACTGCCTGGGAGGGTGGTGCGTTTTTGTTTTAAGGTTCTGGGCTCTAGGCCCTGGGGGAGATCGTTGAATGTTATGTGAGAAATTTATTTTCAGTGATTGATTTCATTAAGGGGCAGTGAAAACATCTTGCAGCACCCAGCACCCAGCACCCAGCACCCAGCACCCAGCACCCAGCACCCAGCACCCAGCACCCAGCACCCAGCACCCAGCACCCAGCACCCAGCACCCAGCACCCAGCACCTACCTCCGCTTCACCGGTACCACCCGTTCCCCCGGTGTCGCCAGTTCCCCGCCACAATGCTTACAGTACATCGCATCTGTTTCGTGTCCGCTCTGGGAGCAGTTTGGGCATTTGACCAGTGCGCGGTGGGCGGCGATTTCCTGGCTGAGTTCTGCGGTGATGATACCGGTCGGGACGGCCAGGATGGAGTAACCGAGCAACATGGTCAGTGCGGCAAGGCCTTTACCCAGTACTGTCTGGGGAACGATGTCGCCGTAACCGACGGTGGTGATGGTGACAATGCCCCAATAAATGCTTTGCGGAATACTGGTAAAGCCATTTTCCGGCCCCTCAACCACATACATCAGTGCGCCAATGATAGTTACCAGAATGGCGACGGTACTGAAGAAGACAAACACCTTGCGTCGTGACATAAGCAGCGAGCGTAACAGAAGGTTAGAGTCCTGAAGGAAGCGAACCAGTTTCAGGATCCGGAAAATTCGCATCACCCTCAGCAGACGGATCACCGCCATATAGGTAGCCCCCGGGAACAGGAATGCCAGGTAAGTCGGCAGGATTGCCAGCACATCTACGATGCCATAAAAACTGCGGGCATAGGCCAGGGGTTTGGGGGAGCAGTAAATCCGGGCGAGGTACTCAATGGTAAACAGCAGGGTAAAGCCATACTCAGCGTAGCGCAGCCAGGTGCCGTATGCCTGATTGACCGAGGGGATTGAGTCCAGGATCAGCGTGGTCAGTGAGGCAAGGATAGCGGCAATCAGAACAATATCAAAGCGGCGCCCACCCGGGGTGTGGGTGCCAAAAATGATCACATACAGATGATGTTTGAAGGGGTGTTTCTTGGCCATAAATGTTGCTCAATCTCAATACCGGACTGAGCAACATTGTAACTAAATTAGAGAGTTAGGCCAGCCCCGGGAACAGATTACGCACGCCGTTAGCAATAAACTCGATACCCAGTGCCGCCAGGATCAGGCCCATGATACGGGTGATCACGTTGATGCCGGTTTGCCCCAGGAAGCGCACGATATAAGGCGCTGAGCGAAACAGCAGCCAGCTGCAGAACGCGAAAGCCATCACTGTAATCGCGATTGCAACAGTATCAATTAAGGTCGGATAGCGCGATCCGAATACAATAGTGGAGCTGATTGCGCCCGGGCCGGCCATCAATGGCATTGCCAGCGGTACAATACCGATCTGCTCACGGCTGATGTATTCCGATTTCTCCTGTTTGTTCTGCTTATCTTCACCCAGCTTACCGCTCATCATCGAAAACGCGATGCTCATCAGCAGCAGACCACCGGCAATCCGGAATGAGTCCAGCGAGATACTGAACATATCCAGCAGCGCCTGACCGGCCAGCAGAGAGACGATAAGGATTACCGCAACGCCGATATTGGCGGTAGTGGCGGTTTTGATTTTCTCTTCGGGAGACATATGGCTGGTGAGTGACACAAAGATCGGCATGATGCCAACCGGGTTTACTGCCGCAACCAGTCCCAGAAAGAACTGTAGATAAATCGCAATTTCAATAGTTTGCATGACAGGAACATCTCAATAGCAAGAATGGAACGGGGAACTGGTCAAATGTAAGGGAACTGCCGGGGAAATACGAGTAAATTCTCACTGCTCTGCAGATACTGTCTTGCGGTTCACGCATTTATTAAACAGATGAGGAAGGATAAATGTGATCAAACGGGTTTCACTGCGTCTTATTTGTTGGAAAACAACAAGCTAAGTCAGGCAGATCAAGTTTTGCTGTTGATTCTGTTAACAAATGCACATTTTTAACAAAATCGCCTCCTTGTTGTGGTGATGTGTGTCACACCGTATATACTGCTGTGTAGCACGTGCTTATATGAAGGTGCGTTTGTAGTTTTGGTTAAAAATGAAACTTTTTTACAGGTTGACCAAGGACTATTTCATTAGATTGGTCTAATGGATGTTTTTTTGTTCAGTTCGTGAAATAAAGGGAATGTCCTTTAATATCAGCTGGTTATGTTGCTTTTAATAATTCTGTCAAATACGTCACTGGAATTAATTTTCCAGAACTGATCTGAGTCAATTTTTTTACAACTTTGAAAGATTATACTCAGTTTTGAAAGCAATTTACTAAGTGTGTCATTCACGCCGGGCCTTAGTTATCAAAGGCTAAAGAGCAGAAACGGTCGACTTAATAAATGGTTTTTAAATATTCTGTAAATCTTTAGGAGATTCATTATGCCTGTAACAAATGTGGCTGAACTGGATGCAATGGTTGCTCGCGTTAAAGCGGCACAAGCGGAGTTCGCAACTTACTCTCAGGAGCAAGTTGACAAAATTTTCCGCGCAGCATCTCTGGCTGCTAACCAAGCCCGTATTCCTCTGGCGCAACAAGCGGTAGCAGAATCTGGCATGGGTATCGTGGAAGATAAGGTAATCAAGAACCACTTTGCATCTGAGTACATCTACAACAAGTACAAAGATGAGAAAACCTGTGGCATTCTTGAAGAAGACGACAGCATGGGCACCATGACTATCGCTGAGCCTGTAGGTATCATCTGTGGCATCGTACCAACCACTAACCCAACTTCAACAGCGATCTTCAAATCTCTGATCTCTCTGAAAACACGTAACGGCATCATCTTCTCGCCACACCCACGTGCTAAAAACTCAACCAACGATGCAGCTAAACTGGTTCTGGACGCAGCAGTAGCAGCAGGCGCCCCAAAAGACATCATCGGTTGGATCGACCAGCCTTCTGTTGAGCTGTCTAACGCTCTGATGAAGCACGATGACATCGCACTTATCCTTGCAACTGGTGGCCCAGGCATGGTTAAAGCTGCTTACTCTTCTGGTAAGCCAGCAATCGGTGTAGGTGCAGGTAACGTTCCTGTAGTTATCGATGAAACTGCTGACGTTAAGCGTGCAGTAGCTTCTATCCTGATGTCTAAGACTTTCGATAACGGCGTAGTGTGTGCTTCTGAGCAGGCTGCAATCGTAGTTGACGCAGTATACGACGAAGTGAAAGAGCGTTTCGCAACTCACAAAGCTTACGTTCTGACTAAAGCTGAAGCAGATAAAGTGCGTAAAGTACTTCTTATCGACGGCGCACTGAACGCGAAAATCGTTGGTCAGCCAGCTCCTGCAATCGCAGAAATGGCTGGTGTTAAAGTTCCTGCAGACACTAAAGTTCTGGTTGGTGAAGGTCTGGGTAAAGTATCTTACGACGACGCATTCGCTCACGAGAAACTGTCTCCGACTCTGGGTCTGTTCCGCGCTGACAACTTCGAAGACGCAGTTGCTCAGGCAGTAACTATGGTTGAAATCGGTGGTATCGGTCACACATCTGGCCTGTACACTAACCAGGACGTAAATGCAGACCGCATCCGTTACTTCGGTGACAAGCTGAAAACTGCACGTATTCTTGTAAACATTCCAACCACTCACGGTGGTATCGGTGACCTGTACAACTTCAACGTTGCACCGTCTCTGACTCTGGGTTGTGGCTCTTGGGGCGGTAACTCAATCTCTGAGAACGTAGGTCCTAAGCACCTGATCAACAAGAAAACTGTTGCTAAGCGAGCTGAAAACATGTTGTGGCATAAACTACCTAAATCTATCTACTTCCGTCGTGGCAGCCTGCCAGTTGCTCTGGGCGACCTGGAAGGTAAGAAGCGTGCATTCCTGGTTACTGACCGCTTCCTGTTCAACAATGGTTACGCTGATGAAGTAGTTAGCCTGCTGAAAGCACAGGGCATGGAAGTTCAGACTTTCTTCGACGTAGAAGCGGATCCAACTCTGTCTGTTGTTGAGAAAGGTGCAGAAGCGATGAAGAGCTTCCAGCCTGACGTAATCCTGGCTCTGGGCGGTGGTTCTCCAATGGATGCTGCTAAGATCATGTGGGTTATGTACGAGCACCCTGAAACAGCGTTCGAAGAGCTGGCAATGCGCTTTATGGATATCCGTAAGCGTATCTACAAGTTCCCTAAAATGGGTGAGAAAGCTGAGCTGGTATGTATCACTACCACTTCAGGTACTGGTTCTGAAGTTACTCCATTTGCAGTTGTAACTGACGACAAGACTGGCGCGAAATACCCGCTGGCTGACTACGAGCTGACTCCAAACATGGCTATCGTAGATGCTAACCTGGTTATGAACATGCCTAAGTCTCTGACTGCGTTTGGTGGTTACGATGCAGTAACTCACGCACTGGAAGCTTACGTTTCTGTTCTGGCGAACGAATACTCTGACGGTCAGGCTCTGCAGGCACTTAAGATGCTGAAAGAATACCTGCCTTCAAGCTACGCGAACGGCGCAAACGACCCAATCGCTCGTGAGAAAGTACACAACGCAGCAACTATCGCTGGTGTGGCATTTGCGAACGCATTCCTGGGTGTGTGTCACTCAATGGCTCACAAAATTGGTAATGCATTCCACCTGCCTCACGGTCTGGCGAACGCACTGCTGATTTCTAACGTTGTACGTTACAACGCGAACGACAACCCAACCAAGCAAACTGCATTCTCTCAGTACGACCGTCCACAGGCACGTCGTCGTTACGCTGAAGTTGCTGACCACCTGGGTCTGTCTCAGGCTGGCGACCGCACTGCTCAGAAGATTGAGCGTCTGCTGGCATGGCTGGAAGAACTGAAAGGTAACCTGGACATTCCTCTGTCTATCCAGGAAGCGGGTGTAAACGAAGCTGACTTCCTTGCACAGGTTGATGAGCTGTCTGTTGACGCGTTCGATGACCAGTGTACTGGTGCGAACCCACGTTACCCACTGATCTCTGAGCTGAAAGAAGTTCTGCTTGCTTCTTACTACGGTAAAGCTTTCGTTGAAGGTGAAACTTTCGAAGGTACTACTGTAATCAAGAAGAAAGAAGACCAGAAACCAGCTAAGAAAAAGTAAGAGTTCGTTAAAAGAATTCGCTAGCAATTAATAAAAAACCCCGCCATCTGGCGGGGTTTTTGTTTAAGCAAGCAAAGGTGTTTCAAAGTGGTTTTTTCGGCCGGTTCAGACTTCCGCTGAAACCACGCGGCCGTTGAAGTAGTCGTTAGTGATGATGTATTCGGTATTGCGGATCAGCTCATCCTGCAGCTGTGCCCAGTGGCCATGGTCACTATCCGGCTCATGAAAATGCACCGGGATCACCCCGCCAACCCGGATTCGAAATGGCCCCAGCTCTTTGGCCCAGCTCTGGGTCATACCGGTGATCAGTCCGTGAACATTCTCCAGTCCATCAGTGGTGTCATCGCTTTTACTGTTCGACAGATTGACAATCACGCCCTGGGTGCCGTGACGGCGCATACGCTGGGCACTTACCTGACCAAAGCTGTACAGAGGTGAGGCAAAGGTCGCCAGACCATTGGCAAACTCATCACTGCCGGTTTTTTCGCAGAACAGGGCAGGCAGCGGCTGCGAAGGCCAGTAGTTGACCAGCACATCCGGGCTCTGGCGGAAATTCTCTTCAATATAATCAAACAGCGCGTTGATGCTGCTGACTGAATGGCTGGAGAGGTGAAAGTAGTTCACCTTGTCCACCAGGTTACGGCACCGCCGGATGGTTTCAAGCAGTGCGTGAGAGTCTGTATCGGCGACAACGACCTGTGCGCCGAGTGATAAAAAATGCGTAGCCAGTGTACAGCCCAGAGCTGTCCCTGCTGATGTTACTAATACGACTGAGTTCCGTATATCCATCGGATACCTCATGCTATCTTTATGATTTTTATCAATTGCATTCTGTTCACAGCTTTTTATGAGTAACCAGTGGGTAAATAATTCGTAAGCTGTGAATAACAAGTATGGAGGAAATCTGTGGCGCGTATGTGAAAATCATCACTGTTTGAAATGATCGAAATAGTCAAGATCGGGATCTTTGCGGCTGTTCACAAATTGAGCAGGAAACGCGATGGGGGATCTCAGTTCTGAGAGGTGAGACTTTGGAGAGATGTCTCACTTATAGGGATAGAATTCAGTTGGTTACACTAGTTTTCATGCCTGGAGCTGGATCTGATTGTTCAGGCGCGCTTCGGCCATCTGCTTGTAAATATCCTGTGGAATAACCGGATTGGTTGTTTTTTGCTCAAGCAGGCGGCGTTCATGACCGGACAGGTTGTGATATACCTCCTCCGGCAGGTCGTGAGTATCAGCCGGCATGTAGCAAAGTGCGTCCGGGCTCAGGCCATGAGCCAGTTTTGAGCCGGTGATGGAACCGTTGTGAAACAGCTCAGCCTGACGTGCTGAGCGGTGGTAGCTTTCTTCATCAGAACGCAGGGTCTGAGGCTCTGGCAGGTCAAACTGACGGCGCAGGATCTGGTTGGAAACCTCAATTTCATCGATTTGCTCAACCGGCGTATTATCGCGCACATCGTTGGAGAACATAGACACCAGCAGGGCGAAGTCGGCACGACGTCCCTGATTGACGGCATTAACAATCCCACCGCCAAGGGTGAGTTCGTTAATCAGTCCCGCTTTGTCTAATGTATGTACTTGCATGATGCTCCCCGCTGGTTATTGAATTTAACGGCAGGGTGCTGAAAAGCTTTAATAAAAAAACCACGCTGGAGCGTGGTTTTTGAAAATCGCGTATAGGGGATGCGAAGTCTTATTCTTACTTGGCAAGGTTCTCTGCAACGAAGTCCCAGTTAACCAGCGCCCAGAAACCATTCATGTAGTCAGGACGAACGTTACGGTAGTCGATGTAGTATGCGTGTTCCCACAGGTCAACAGTCAGCAGAGGCGTTACGCCTTCTTCCGTCAGCGGAGTTGCCGCGTTAGACGTGTTTACGATATCCAGTGAGCCGTCAGCTTTTTTCACCAGCCAGGTCCATGATGAACCGAAGTTGTTGATTGCTGCGTCAGTGAACTTCGCTTTGAACTCTTCAAATGAGCCGAATGCTGCGTTGATCGCGTCAGCAACCGCACCTGTTGGTTCGCCGCCTGCGTTTGGCGCCAGGCAGTGCCAGTAGAAAGTGTGGTTCCAGATCTGAGCTGCGTTGTTGAAGATACCGCCGGTTGAAGTTTTGATGATCTCTTCCAGAGACTTGCCTTCGAACTCAGTGCCCGGGATCAGGCCGTTCAGCTTAACCACGTAAGTGTTGTGGTGTTTACCGTGGTGAAAATCCAGGGTTTCAGCTGAGATGTGTGGTTCCAGTGCGTCTTTTGCGTAAGGAAGAGCTGGTAGTTCAAATGCCATTACTCGATTCTCCGTTGGTAAGAAAGTGCGCATGGCGCCTTTCTGTGGTTTCCAGTGTTTTTTGTTATTCCGGTACAGCATGTGTTGAGCGTCTGTCCGGCTGACTTGCTTTCTTCTAAGTTGATCAGGTCTTCGAAATCAGAGGGAATCACGAACAACTCATCAACCTGAAATCTATTTTAGCAAGTTTTTACTTTATTAAAAGCGATGGCATTAAAAATTTTGAGTCATTTTTGTATACCCCTTAAAAACAATGAGTTAGGTGCGCGCTGTGGCACGTTGCATATGTAATGGTTTGGCTTTTGTAGCAGGAAAGCAGAAACCTTTTACTGATTGTGGTTTTTATTCTCGATTAAAACAGTAAAATGAACCTTAATCAGTCAAGTGTCCCTTAAGAGGAAGCAATGGAAACCATCGACAAAATCAAACAGCAGATTGCTGACAACTCAATTCTGCTTTACATGAAAGGCTCACCTAAGCTGCCAAGCTGTGGCTTTTCTTCGCAGGCTGCTCAGGCGCTGATGGCTTGTGGTGAGAAGTTTGCTTACGTTGATATCCTGCAAAACCCGGATATCCGTGCAGAGTTGCCAAAATACGCTCAGTGGCCGACTTTCCCGCAGCTGTGGATTGAAGGCGAGCTGATCGGTGGCTGTGACATCATTGTCGAGATGTTCCAGAAAGGCGAACTTCAGCCAATGATCAAAGAAGCGGCAGTACGCTCTGCAGACGCAGAGTAATCGCGTCGACTGTTAAAAAAGCCTGGCAACAGCCAGGCTTTTTGCGTTTCAGAGCCCGGTAAAGCGCTCCGGGTAGTCACTGAAGATGGCGTCAAGCTCAGAGAGGTGTTCGAGCTGTGAAGGCTGATTGACGGTAAAGCACCATACCTGGTAGCCGTGCTGATGAAGCGCATCGATATCAGCCTGACTGATGTGGTCGACAGACAGGTTACAGCTAAACGCGGAGAGCGTTTTCAGCCAGTGCCAGTCCTGTTCACAGAGTTCATCACTGAGTACAGCAAGGCGATAGCCCGGGCACTGTTCGGCAAGTTGTTCCAGCATGTCGTGGCTGAATGAAGAGAGCAGTATTTGATCCTGCCTGAGCCGGCAGTTATCCAGTTCAGTTCTGAGGAGTTTTGCAACCAGGATCGGGTCATGCTGGTCTATTTTGACTTCGATGTTGACGCCAATACTGTGTGCTTCGGCCAGGCGGAGCACTTCGCTCAGCGTTAAGATTTTCTCATCAGCAAAACGCTCACTGAACCAGCTGCCAAAATCGAGCTTCTTCAGCTCTGCCAGAGAGAGCTGATCAATCCGGCCCTGGCCGTTGCTGCATCGTTCCAGCGTCGGGTCATGGCAGACGACAAGGTGGCCGTCCTGGCTTGGCTGCACATCAAATTCGATCCAGCTCACTTCCATTTCAATCGCTGCCCGGAAGCTGGCAAGTGTGTTTTCAGGGTAATGCCCGGCCACGCCGCGGTGGCCAATAATTTTCAGGCTCATAACATACCGGAATAACGGGAAATAACTGGAATTAGCATACGCCTGCCCGGAACTACAGACAATAAAAAAGCGGCCATGCAGGCCGCTTTGAAAAGAGTGTATCGTTTACAGGATCACGCTTACAGCACCATGGCCGCAATCCAGCCAAAGGCGATCAGCGGCAGGTTGTAGTGGATAAAGGTCGGAACCACGGTTTCCCAGATGTGTTCGTGCTGACCATCGGCGTTCAGGCCGGATGTCGGACCCAGGGTTGAATCCGAAGCCGGTGAGCCGGCATCACCCAGTGCAGCAGCGGTACCCACCAGGGCGATGGTTGCCATAGGGGAGAAGCCAAATGCCAGTGACAGCGGAACATAGATGGTTGCGATAATCGGAATGGTCGAGAACGACGAACCGATACCCATGGTCACCAGCAGGCCAACAACCAGCATCAGCAGTGCTGCCAGTGGTTTGTTGTCACCAATGCTGGTTGACAGGGCTTCAACCAGAGACTCAACGCCGCCGGTTTGTTTCATCACCGCGGCAAAACCCGCCGCTGAAATCATGATAAAGCCGATCATTGCCATCATGTGTACGCCTTTGGTGAACACGTCGTGGGTCTCTTTCCATGCGATCACGCCGCCGAAAGTGAACACCATGAAACCCGCCAGGGCACCAACGATCATTGAGCCGGTGGCCAGCTGTACGGTCAGCGCGGCAACGATACCAGCCAGTGCCACCCAGATATGACGCGGGTTGATGGTTTTTTCATCATGCACTTCGGTCATTTCAGTTTCTGCGTAATCGCGTGGCTTGCGGTAAGTAACAAAAATCGCGGTCAGCAGGCCGACGATCATACCGGCTGCCGGCAGGATCATTGCGGTTGGAACCTGAGCAGCGCTCACTTCCAGACCGTTGTTACGCAGGTTTTCCAGCAGGATGTTATTCAGGAAAATCCCGCCAAAACCAATTGGCAGTACCATGTACGGTGTGATCAGGCCAAAGGTAAGCACACAGGCGATAAGACGGCGGTCCAGCTTCAGGCGGGCGAAAACGCTCAGCAGAGGCGGGATAAGAATAGGGATAAACGCAATGTGTACCGGGATAACGTTTTGCGACGACATGGTCACCAGTACCAGTGCGATAAGGATCGCGTACTTCACCCCGGTTGAGCCGTGGTGGTGGTTTTTGTCGTTAATGTGTTTGATGACCTTGTTGGCCAGCAGATCGGTGATACCCGATTTGGAAATCGCAACAGCAAAGGTACCCAGCATGGCGTAGCTGAGTGCGATGGTGGCACCGCCACCTAAACCGCTTTCAAAAGCGGCGATAGTATCATTAAGATCCATTCCTGCGACCAGGCCACCAATGATGGCACTGAATGTCAGGGCAACGACTACGTTGACCCGCATAAGCGCAAGAATCAGCATAATACATACAGAAATGACTACCGGATTCATATTTTTCTCGTTGTGTTGTGTTTGTCCTCAGCCTTAAAGGTCTGAGGGTGACGACGGCTCTTCTGCCAGCGGCCAGCCCCCCAGGGCTTTCCACTTGTTGACGATACCGCAAAACAGCTCAGCGGTTTTTTCGGTGTCGTACAGGGCAGAATGGGCTTCCTTGTTGTCAAACTCCATCCCTGCAGCGCGGCAGGCTTTGGCCAGTACCGTTTGTCCGTATGCCAGACCGCTCAAAGCGGCGGTATCAAAGGTGGCAAACGGGTGAAACGGAACCCGTTTTAGCTTGCTGCGCTCACTGGCTGCCATCACAAAGTTGTGATCGAATGTCGCATTGTGGGCAACCATAATCGCACGGCTGCAGTTGGCGGCTTTCTGCTCTTTTCGCACCAGTTTATAGATTTCTTTCAGTGCTTCAGACTCAGGAACCGCGCCTCGCAGCGGGCTGAAGGGGTCACGGATACCGTTGAATTCCAGCGCTTCTTTTTCGAGATTGGCACCTTCGAACGGCTCGACGTGAAAATGAAGGGTTGTGGCCGGGTGTAAATCCCCGTTTTCATCCATTTTCAGCGTCACGGCGCAAATTTCCAAAAGGGCGTCGGTTTGGGCATTGAACCCGGCGGTTTCCACATCGATGACGACAGGAAAATAGCCTCTGAAACGTTTTTTCAGGGTCAATGCTTCATTTTCTACAGTCATAGTTACTCTAATCCGTGTGACAAGCCTGGCATTATTGCAGATTATGGACAGGAGCTAAACCGTAACCAGATGCAAATTTATGCTTTTCTTCAGGCTTTCTGGCGTTATTCTTGCATCCATAACAGCAGAGACGAATTCATGGCGTGGTAACTCTTTGATCTCTTTCTGCCTGAGGCGAAAGTGGCAAGGGATTACCGCCTATCAGGCAAGCACAGCCGGACGACACGATGAAAAAAAATGCAGTAATTACAGCCCTGGCAATGACACTGGCCGCTACTGCGGCACAGGCTTCGGTGCAGACCCGTTATGCGGCCTCTCCGGAGCAGTCAACCTGGACGATGGCGGTGAACTCGCCCCTTGAGTGCCGGCTGGTTCATCCCATTCCCAACTATGGTGTTGCGGAATTCACATCCCGTGCCAGCAAGAAGATCAATCTGGATTTTGAGCTGAAAATGCGTCGTCCGATGGGGGATACGCGCAACGTGTCACTGATCTCCATGCCGCCGGCGTGGCGTCCGGGTGAAAATGCTGAGCGTATTTCGACCCTGAAGTTTTTTAAGCAGTTTGATGGTTATATCGGTGGCCAGCTGGCGTGGGGTATTTTGTCTGAGCTGGAAAAAGGCCGTTATCCGACATTCAGCTATGCTGACTGGCAGAGCAGGGATAAGCGGGTAGAAGTGGCGCTCTCTTCAGTGTTGTTCCAGCAGCCATACAGTGCGTTCAGTTTGTGCATCAGCCAGCTTTTGCCTTACAGCTTTGAAGACATCGCCTTTACCATTCTGCATTATGACCGTAACAGTGATCAGCTCAACAAGGCATCACAGAAACGTCTGGCTAAGATCGCTGAGTATGTGAAGCACAACAAGGACATTGACCTTGTGCTGGTGGCCACTTACACCGATTCCAGTGGTGGTAAGAAAGGCAACCAGAGTCTGTCGGAGAGAAGGGCACTGGTACTGCGTGACTATTTTGAATCGCTGGGCCTGCCTGCAGATCGTATTCAGATCCAGGGTTACGGCGAACGCCGCCCTGTGGCAGATAACCGCTCTCCAATTGGTAAAGACAAGAACCGCCGGGTAGTGATCTCTCTGGGACGTACCCAGGTTTAATTGAGCTTAAACTGCGCGATCAGGTTGCAGCTGGTCGCGCTGTCAATGTGTTGCACCAGTTTTGCTACCTGTGGGTTGGGGTGACGTTTCATAAAGTCTGTCAGGGCTTTTTGGCAACAGCCCAGAGACTCCAGGTACGAATCACAGGTTTTATTGCCGCATTGTGGTACCAGAGTCAGCAATCGCTCAGACGCCAGCTGCAGATACTTCAGCTCATACTCTTCATCCCCGTTAACACGCCAGAAGTTTGCCAGATTATGGCAGGAGATGACTTTGATGGTCAGCAGATCATCGGGATCGGACACTTCAGCGGGTTCAAGCCCGTCGGAGATTGCCAGTGCCTGCTGATAGTGAAGGATGCAACGCAGATAGTCCTGGTTAGCCAAAGCGCTGTCGGCCAGCAGGGTATGTTTTTCCCACTCCTGAATACTCACGATTTTTTCCTCCATACAATCAACAACTATCGACAAACTCAATCTAATTGATAATCGTTATCATGTAAAGTGCCGGGTTTATAAACCGGAGCAGCTTTCAGGGCGGGAACTCATACCAATCTGGATAAGTATCTGGTCAGTCATTGCGCAGGAAAATTCGTTGTTTTCAAGGCGGAGATTGCAGTAACTAGTGGCGCTAATTACAAAATCTCCAACGCGGAAAACGGCGAATTTAACCAGCAAGGGCGACCTGATACTTATGTAGATTGGTATCACAAGTGGCACAAAAAAAGCGGGCCGTAGCCCGCTTAAGTTCTGAATCCGGATTAACCTTCCAGTCCGGCAGAAGCCGATTTGTTCTGGATAAGCTCGACCATGTAGCCATCAGGGTCTTTTACAAACGCGATATGGGTGGAGCCACCTTTAACCGGTCCTGGTTCACGGGTGATGTTGCCACCGGCTGCGCGAATGGTTTCGCAGGTCACGTAGATGTCGTCAAAGCCCAGTGCGATATGGCCAAATGCATTGCCCAGTTCGTATTCAGAGGTTCCCCAGTTGTGGGTCAGTTCGATTACAGCGCCCTGAGATTCATCCCCATAGCCCAGGAACGCCAGGGTATATTTGTACTCTTCGTTGACGTTAGTACGCAGCAGATCCATGCCCAGCACTTTGGTGTAGAACTCAATTGAGCGGTCCAGGTCACCCACGCGAAGCATGGTGTGCAGAATGCGTCCGTTTGACATTGCCTTGTCTCCTTAAGTTTCTGTTTTATCTTTAAATTCACACAGGTCTTCAATAATGCAGCTGCCACAGCGCGGTTTTCTGGCCACACAGGTGTAACGTCCGTGCAGTATAAGCCAGTGGTGGACGTCGAGTTTGAACTCTTTGGGAACCACTTTAAGCAGTTTCGCCTCCACCTCATCCACATTTTTACCCATGGCAAATTTGGTGCGGTTCGAAACCCGGAATATATGGGTATCGACAGCAATGGTTGGCCAGCCAAAAGCAGTATTCAGTACCACGTTGGCGGTTTTCCGCCCGACGCCCGGCAGGGCCTCCAGCGCTTCCCGGTTTTCCGGGACTTCTCCGCCGTGTTTCTCCAGCAGGATCTTACACGTCTTGATGACGTTCTCTGATTTGGAGTTAAACAGGCCGATGGTCTTGATATACTCCTTCACGCCGTCAACACTCAGATCAAGCATTGCCTGTGGGGTGTTGGCGACCGGGTAGAGCTTATCCGTCGCCTTGTTGACGCTGACGTCAGTGGCCTGGGCGGACAGCAGGACTGCAATCAGCAGTTCGAACGGGCTGCTCCAGTTGAGTTCGGTTTGCGGATTGGGATTGTCTTCCCTCAGCCGCTCAAGGATCTCTTTGCGTTTGGTATTGTTCATGTTGAGGCTGTTTTCTTATCTGTTTTGAGGCTTTGACTTACTGAAATCAGCTGGTTACCCGTGCCCGCTCAATGGCGTCTTTCTTTTGTTCTGGCTGACGGGTGGTCAGCTGTTTATCGATAACGTTTTTGGCAGCGATCATAAAGCCGACACCAATAAATGCGCCCGGTGGCAGCAGAGCCAGCAGGAACTTGCTGTCGAGCTGCATTACTTCGATACGCAGTACCGACGCCCAGTCACCAAGCAGCAGGTTAGCCCCATCAAAGAGGGTACCGTTACCGAGGATCTCACGCAGGGCCCCCAGGGCGACTAGTGCCAGGGTCATACCCAGCCCCATCCACAGGCCGTCGAGCGCTGCCGGTCCTACCGGATTTTTGGAAGCAAACGCTTCTGCCCGGCCGATAATAATACAGTTGGTCACGATCAGCGGGATGAAGATGCCCAGTGACAGGTAGAGGCCATAAGCGTAGGCGTTCATCAGCAGCTGCACGCAGGTTACCAGCGCGGCGATGATCATCACAAACACGGGTATCCGAACTTCTTTTGGCACGTAGTCACGAACCAGTGAGACGGTGACGTTAGAGCCAACCAGTACCAGCAGGGTAGCGATACCCAGCCCGAGCGCGTTGGTCACGGTTGATGAGACCGCCAGCAGCGGGCAGAGACCCAGCAACTGAACCAGCGCCGGGTTGTTGTCCCACAGGCCGTTTTTTAACAGTTCTTTATTAGTTGTCATTGCTGTTCGCTCCACAGTTCAGTGGCTGATTGGTGATCTGCCGGGCATACTGCTGATAGTAAAGGGACACATTCTTCGTTGCTTTAACTACTGCGCGCGGGGTAATGGTCGCACCGGTAAACTGGTCAAACTCACCGCCATCTTTACGCACTGCCCATTGCTTCATGCTCAGACTCTTAAGATCGATATTGGCAGGTTTGGAAGTCGCGCCGCTCATGCCGTCGGAGTTGCCGCTGTTACTGGTGATTTCCAGACGCTTGCCGGTGAAGCTCTCGATCCAGTCTGAGACTTTGATATCAATCTTGTCGCCAAGACCCGGAGTCTCGGCGTGTTCCAGAATACGCACACCGGTAATGGTGCCCCAGTTGTTAAAGCCAACGATAAACCGGATCGCGCCGTTGTAGCCATCCGGTGCGACTGCTTCGATCGCCATTCCGGTCTGATAGCCTTTCTTGCGCGCCATATATACCGGCATGGCTTCATTACTGCCAAGGTACTGTTTGTTGGTGACCAGGGTGCAGTACTCAAACAGATTGTTGTCGTGCGTCGATGGCGGGATCACTTCATTGAGCACCCGCAGCAGGTTCTTCTGCTGCTGCTCTTTGATGGTGTCTTTGGTCAGGGTGTGGGTAATCGCCACCACACCGGTTGAGATCAGGGCAAACAGGGCCAGTACCGCGCCGTTTTTCTTAATTGCGTTAATCATTCCGGGCTCCCGTTAGTGACCGTAAGTTCTTGGTTTGGTGTAGTGGTCGATAAGCGGGACACACATGTTTGCCAGCAGGACAGCGAAGGCCACCCCATCCGGAAAACCACCGAACGAGCGGATGATAAATACGATCACACCGATCATCGCGCCAAACACCAGACGGCCTTTCACCGTGGTTGAAGCGGAAACCGGGTCGGTTGCGATAAAGAAAGCGCCCAGCATGGTTGCGCCGGAGAACAGGTGCAGCAGCGGGCCTGCGGTTTCACCTGGCATCAGCAGGGTAAAGAGCAGGGCACAGAAGACCAGGCTGCCCAAAAATGCTACCGGGATATGCCACCGGATAATGCGCAGTTTGATCATTACCAGACCACCGATCAGGTAAGCGAGGTTGACCCACTCCCAGCCAAGACCTGCGATACCTGAGAACTGAGGCAGAGCCATGGTCTCCGACAGGGTTTTGCCTGAATGAAGCGAGGTTTTTACCGTGTCCAGCGGGGTGGCCATGGTTACGCCGTCAATACCGCTGCGGAATTGTTGCAGCGAAAAACCTTCACTGCTGAAGCCGGTAAAGATAAGGCCAAAGGCATCGCTGAAGCTGCCCTGAGAAGGAGCCAGCTCAGCTGGAGCTATCCAGCTGGTCATCTGAACAGGGAAGGAGATCAGCAGGACCACGTACGCCACCATAGCCGGATTGAACAGGTTCTGGCCCAGTCCGCCGTACAGGTGTTTGGCGATAACGATGGCAAAGAACATGCCGATCACCATCAGCCACCATGGGGACATCGGCGGGATCGCCACCGCCAGCAGCCAGGCGGTGACCATGGCGCTGTTATCGCGCAGGGCGCCAATTGGATTACGTTTTCTGAGCAGCATGACCGCCGCTTCCATAACAGCGGCAAGCAGCAGGGCAAAAATCAGCTGGATCAGGGTTCCCCAGCCAAAGAACCAGCACTGGGCGATCAGACCCGGGATGGCACACAGGGCCACCCAGCGCATCAGATCCGGTGTACTTTTACGGCTGTGGGCGTGCGGAGAGCTGGCAATAAAGAAAGACACTACTCGTTCTCCTTCGATTGTTTCTGTTGTTGAGCGGCTTTACGCGCCTTGGCGCGGGCAATGGCGGCAGCGACGGCGGCTTTTTTATCATCCTGCGCTGCGGCCTGCGGCTCGTTTTGTTGTTCTGGTGTTGATTCTGACTCAGGTACAGGCTCAGATTTCGCCTGCTGCTGAGCGGCCTTGCGCGCCTTGGCACGGGCTACAGCTGCTGCGACCGCAGCTTTCTTGTCGTCCTGCGGCGCGCTTTGTGTTTCAGCTGGTGCTTCAGGTTCAGAGTCAGCCTGTTGCTGAGCGGCTTTACGCGCTTTGGCGCGGGCAATTGCAGCGGCAACGGCGGCTTTCTTACCGTCTTCAGGCGCATCTGCAGCTTCAGCTGGTGCTTCAGGTTCAGAGTCAGCCTGTTGCTGAGCGGCTTTGCGCGCTTTGGCGCGGGCAATTGCAGCGGCAACGGCGGCTTTCTTGCCGTCTTCAGGCGCATCTGCTGCTTCAGCAGGTGCTTCTGGTTCAGAGTCAGCCGGCTGCTGAGCGGCTTTGCGCGCTTTGGCGCGGGCTATTGCAGCGGCAACGGCGGCTTTCTTACCGTCTTCAGGCGCATCTGTAGCTTCAGCAGGAGCTTCTGGTTCAGAGTCAGCCTGCTGCTGAGCAGCTTTGCGTGCTTTGGCACGGGCAACTGCAGCGGCAACGGCGGCTTTCTTGCCGTCTTCAGGCGCATCTGCTGCTTCAGCAGGTGCTTCTGGTTCAGAGTCAGCCGGCTGCTGAGCGGCTTTGCGCGCTTTGGCGCGGGCTATTGCAGCGGCAACGGCGGCTTTCTTACCGTCTTCAGGCGCATCTGTAGCTTCAGCAGGAGCTTCTGGTTCAGAGTCAGCCTGTTGCTGAGCGGCCTTGCGTGCTTTGGCGCGGGCTATTGCAGCTGCGACGGCGGCTTTCTTACCGTCCTCTGGTGTATCTGCTGCTTCAGCAGGTGCTTCTGGTTCAGGTTCAGATTGCTGTTGAGCGGCTTTGCGCGCTTTGGCGCGGGCAATGGCCGCAGCAACCGCTGCTTTCTTCTCTTCAGGCTGTTCGCTGTTGTCTGAGTCAGAAGTCGTTTGCTGTTGCGCGGCTTTACGCGCTTTTGCACGCTCGATTGCAGCGGAGACAGCTGCTTTTTTATCGTCAGCACTCTCTTCAGCGTTACCTGCTTGTTCAGCGCGCTCTGCCTTACGGCGGCGTGCTTCTTCTTTGCGCTGTTCGCGAAGTTTGGCCATTTCGCTGTTATCCGGCACGGCGCTGTTGTCTTTAGCGGCTTCAGCCTGTTTGGCTTTGGCGCGGGCGATAGCAGCGGCAACGGCAGGTTTTGGCCCGCTGTCTTTGTCGGCTTTCATTGCTTTAACGCGCTGAATCGCCGCGGCGACGGCATCACCATCACCTGAGGAAGCCATTTCCTGACGGCGCTGGTCAGCGGCTTTCTTAAAGCGGTTTTCCCGCTCGGCTTTATCGCGCTCAAGGCGGGCTTTCTTCTCTTCAAAACGTGCTTTTGCCCGTTCTGCCGCTTCGCTCTCCTGCTGGCGGGTACGGATTTCCGCTTTGGCTTTGCGGTAGTACTCAACCAGTGGGATTTCACTTGGGCAGACAAATGCACAGGCACCACATTCAATGCAGTCTTTGAGGTTCAGCTCTTCGCACTTTTCGTAGTCACCATCTTTGGCGTACCACTGAAGTTGCTGCGGAAGCAGGGAGGCCGGACAGGCTTCTGCACATTGGCTGCAGCGGATACAGTCCATCTCATAACGCTGAGACGGCAGTTCCCTGCGGGCTGGTGCCAGAATACAGTTGCTGGTTTTGGTCAGCGGGACACGGGCGTCAGGTAGGGTAAAGCCCATCATAGGGCCGCCCATGATAAGACGCGGTTGCCTGCGTTCAGCTTTGTAACCGTAGTTGTCCAGCAACGACTGAACCGGGGTACCAATGCGTGCCCAGACGTTACGCGGCTGACCGAAGCGGTCGCCGGTCAGGGTAACGATGCGCTCAGTGAGTGGTTCGCCGTCGATAACGGCCCGCTTAACGGCCTGCACTGAACCTACGTTCTGAACCAGTACACCGATGTCGGCAGGAATACCGTTTTTCGGCACTTCCATGTTGGTCAGGATGCGGATAAGTTGTTTCTCGCCACCTGACGGGTATTTGGTCGGGATCACCCGGATCACCAGATCTTTCCGGGTTGCAGCCAGTTCCAGAGCCCGGATAGCTTCGGGTTTGTTGTCTTCAACCGCGATAATAGTCAGCTCGGGTTTTAGAATTTCCTGAATGATCTCAATGCCTTCTATGATTTCATCCGCGTGCTCGCGCATCAGCATGTCATCAGCGGTGATGTAAGGCTCACACTCGGCGGCGTTAATGATCAGGATTTTGGTTTTGGCCATGCCGGACTGGATTTTCTTGGCAACCGGGAAGCCTGCACCACCCATACCTGAGATACCGGCCAGGCGGATCACTTCAATCAGATAATCCGGTGTTTCATTACGGAAATCGGCGACCGGGTTCTTTTCAGCCCAGCGGTCTTCACCATCCGGGCGGATAACCACACTCAGTTCTTCAAGGCCGGACGGGTGAGCGGCGGTTCTTGGTTCAATCGCGACGACAGTACCGGACGTCGGGGCATGAACAGGCAGCATAAAGCTCAGCGGACACTCGGTCAGCGCCTGGCCGCGAAGTACCTGATCGCCTGGTTTTACGCAGATATCGCCTGGTTTGCCAATGTGCTGTTTTACCGGCAGCACCAGTTCGTCAGGAATCGGGGCGTGCTCAAGTGCGACGCGGGTTGACTGCTGCTTGTTTTCCGGCGGATGAATCCCGCCGTGGAAGTCCCACAGGTAACCGGAACGAATTTTTTCAATCAATGACAACATGCTCAATCCTTATTGTTTTCGTTTTGTGGTTGAGATTCGGTCACATTTACCACAGGTATTGAGTTCAACTGCCACTTCCAGGTTTCTGTGGTCTCTTTTACCGGGATCATCTCGATGCAGTCTGTCGGGCAGGGAGCCACACACAGATCACAGCCGGTACATTCGTCCTTAATTACGGTGTGCAGGGCTTTGGTGCCCCCCACGATCGCGTCAACCGGACACGCCTGGATGCATTTGGTACAGCCGATGCACATGTCTTCATGGATAAACGCGACTTTTTTGATGCTTTTTTCCGGATCGTGGGCAGACGCTTCCGCTTCCACGCCCATCAGATCTGCGAGCTTTTCAATGGTAGCCTGGCCGCCCGGAGGACACTTGTTGATCGCATCGCCATTGGCGATGGCTTCTGCGTATGGGCGACAGCCTGGGTAGCCACACTGACCGCACTGGGTCTGGGGCAGGATCTCGTCAATCTGGTCAACGATTGGGTCGGCTTCAACTTTAAAACGGATGGAAGCAAAGCCAAGAACTGCGCCAAACAGAGCGGCGAGCGCAGCCAGAGCGATAACGGCGATTAAAATTCCACTCATGATTATTTCACCAACCCGGTAAAGCCCATAAAGGCCAGTGACATCAGGCCTGCGGTGATCATGGCGATGGATGCTCCCTTAAATGGCGCAGGAACGTTGGCTGCGGCAATACGTTCGCGCATGGAGGCAAACAGGATCAGTACCAGTGAGAAGCCCACTGCAGCGCCGAAGCCATATACAATCGACTGAATGAAGTTGTGGTTCTCATTAATGTTCAGCAGCGCCACACCCAGTACCGCACAGTTGGTGGTGATCAGCGGCAGGAAGATACCCAGCAGACGATAGAGCGTCGGGCTGGTTTTATGCACTACCATTTCGGTGAACTGCACCACGACGGCAATCACCAGGATAAAGGCCATAGTACGCAGGTAGCTGATCCCCAACGGCATCAGAATATAGTTTTCAACCAGGTAGGCGCAGACGGATGCCAAAGTCAGCACAAACGTGGTCGCCAGGCCCATGCCAATAGCGGTCTCCAGCTTTTTGGAAACCCCCATAAACGGACACAAGCCTAAAAATTTTACAAGAACAAAGTTGTTGACCAGCACGGTCCCAACCAGCAGTAACAGATACTCTGTCATAGCATCACAATAGTTTCGAAACAGATCCCAATATTATCCTTGTTTGAGAGGATTTTAACAACCGACAGGGGGAAAGGTTTTTTGTGGAATTGGTGATTTATTAGACGATTAATGTGAAAAAAGAGATTTCAGTGTGCAGTAGTTTGACAACCCCACGAAGCGGAAACGATTGGTCTGTAATTATGGATGCCATATCCGGTGATACGGCATCCATGAACAAGGGTGGGGTCAGATGGCTGGCTAATTAGCTGACCAGCACACCTAAGCTGAGCAGAGCCATAACCATCACTGTCAGTATGCCCAGAAGAGGACCGATGAAGCGCAGCCATGTCGGGTAGGCGATGCGTCCGATGGCAAGCCCGCCCATAACAACACCGGATGTTGGTGTCACCAGGTTAGGCAGGCCGGAGGCTGACTGATAGGCAGTAACGACCAGTTCACGGCTTACACCGGCAAAGTCAGACAATGGTGCCAGGATCGGCATGGACAGTACTGCCAGGCCGGAGGATGAAGGGACAACCAGGCACATGACCGCTTCTATCCAGTAGATGGCATTGATGAACGCCACCTCATGCAGGCCTCCCAGCAGGCCTTCGGCATAGTTAAGGATAGTGTGGGTAATGTTGCCATTATCCATCACCACAACCAGGCCCCTTGCGATAGCGATGATCAGCGCAACACCAAGTAAATCCCGTGCGCCCTGGACAAAGCTGTCAACCAGTTCCGTTTCGGGCATTTTGGCAATGAATCCGACTACGATAGATGAGGCGATAAACAGGGCGGACAGCTCTGCCATCCACCATCCTGCTGCTGATACGCCCCACATCATAATCGCAAACGTAATCCCAAATACGGCCAGTACGGCTTTGCGGGTTGGATTCAGCTCGGGAGCCTGTTGTTGCCTGCCATGGAGAAAGTGATTCAGGTTAGATTCGCGCTGGTGAGCGACAATGGACAGTTCTGGATTTTTCCGGACTTTTTCCGCATATCGCATCACGTAAGTTACACAGGCAATCCAGCCCAGGACAAGGATGGTGGCACGCAGGGCAAAGCCTTCCATAAAGTTGATTTCGGCGGCATTTGAGGCAATAACCGTCGCAAATGGGTTGATAGTCGAGCCCAGGCAGCCGATCCCGGCGCCTATCATGATGATGGCGACGCCTGTTACGCTGTCATAACCTGCGGCGATCATCACGGGGATGAGCAGGGCATAGAAGGGAATGGTCTCTTCTGCCATGCCATATACGGTGCCGCCAAGAGCAAACAGTCCCATCAGTATCGGGATCATCCACTTTTCACGTCCGGTCAGGTGCTTCATGGTGCCTGCAATTCCGGCATCAATGGCACCGGTTTGAGTGACGACAGACAGAAATCCGCCGATCACCAGAACAAACAAGGCGACATCAACGGCGCGCGCGGCATAACTCTCAGGATTGTAGAATCCCTGAATAGGTGCCATGAGTATGTCGACAATACCCTGAGGATTGGCTTCAACGGTGTGGTAGGTACCGACAACAGGCACCATTCTGCCCAGGGTTTCGTTTGTCTCCATCTGATACTGACCGGCTGGTATTGCCCAGGTCAGTACGGCCATCAGTACCGTCAGCAGCATCAGGATAGTGTAAGCAGAAGGAAATTTAATTTTGGTCATAGGGTCATCCTTTTATTCTTATTGGCTGATGCCCCGCATCAAGAAAGGGCATCATAGCTGGCTCTCTGCTTAGCTCACTGATTCCATAATTTCAGTGGCAGACATGTTTTCTAACCCCATGAGCTGCAGGGTTCTGCCATTTTCGAAGTAGTTCGTATCGTTATAAGCATTGTCGATATGCAGACACGACGTGATGATGGGTGTTTCGATACCAAGTAACCGGGCAAACTCGTAACAGGGCACCAGCAGGTAGGCGGCATCTTCGGTGATGTACCGGTTGCTGGCGGAGTTTGGTGCGCTGTTGAGTTTTCCGTGAGTTTCGGATGTCCGGTTAACTTCGTAGACGCTTTCACAGTTCATGTCATACAGGGCGTTCATGGCGTTCAGCTCCGGCTGAAGTTCAAGCCCCAGTGCTTCCCCGATTTTTTGCCGTTCCTTTTCCATCGCTGCGGCGGCTTTGGCTGTGGATACCGAGCAGCAGTCTTTGTAGTAGTTAAACTGGCCGTCAAAGTTTTCCAGCAATCCCATGTTCAGGGTTGTAAGCAGCGGGTGTCCGCCAAAGTTAATGTTCTCAAGACCAGCTTCAATTACGTTTTTCAACGGTTTAAGCGGCAGGGGCATGACCGTTTGTAATGCTTCAATGGCCTGACGGGTCCGGCTGGCCGGGAACGCCGCGACAGGCAGGAACTGTTTCATTCCCAGAATGGCGATTTCTGCAGGGCCGACAATCCTCGTTGCCCAGGGAATAGATATCGCATCGACAAAGGTCAGGTCCAGGTTTCGGTATCCCTTTTCATTTTTGATTCGGTTGAGGACAAGTGACCCATAGTTGCCCGGCATCAGCATGATGATCTGACCGTCGCGCAGGTAAGGCAGCATCTGTGTGAAAAGAGGCTCCTGGGCGAAAGAGGGCACCGGAAGTACCAGAAGGTCAGAGTAGCTGATGGTTTCTTCAAGGCTCCGGCTGATGGTGTGGCAGGGTTCAAAGCCGGCATAAGCCAGCTCAGTATCATTGAAGGTGCTGAGAGCTTCGATTCCGCCTTTTGTTTCAATATCATCCAGTGGCTGATCAAACCCTGGCGCGCCGTAGAGACAGACGTCAGCCCCCTCACGGGTAAAATGGTAAGCGGCGGTCAGGCCTGCATTGCCTGAACCTATGACTGAGACACGAGGTTTCATGTTTATCTTCCTTATGGTTTTTGTTTTGTTCAGACTAAGGAAGGGCAGTCATCCGGTGCCAATGACAAAGGTGCAGGGGAGTATGCAAGTTTGTTATAGATGGCTTTTTAATGATTTGTAACCATTTGTATTTTCAGAAAATATCTTTTGATTTTCCGGTGCGTAAGTTCAACGCTTAAGTGTGAGAAAGCTCCGGAGCGTACTCATGAAGATCCCGCATTGGACCAATCCGGAGGCAGATATCCATTTGATCGGCCAGCAACATAAACTGCTCAATAAACTGTTCTGCATGCCGGTGTATGGGTTTCAGGGCGGGATAAAGAATGTCGAACTCAAAAGGACAGCTGAACACAAATGGCCGCATAACGACATCAGAGCGCTCGCATTCTATATGGGCAGTAAACGGATCTGTTACAGCAATCCCCACGCCTTCGTGAACCAGGGCCGCAGCGGTGCTGGCGAGGGAAACTTCAACCTGTTCGATTGCTGACAGGTCATAGCGCCGCAGCAGGGTGTCGATATATTGCTGAATGCTGTCCCGTTCATGGCGGATCAGCACCTGACCGGCCAGATCGGTAACATCAATGACAGGCTTTTGAGCCAATGGTGATGCCTTTGGTATCAGACATACACATTCACACGTAACCCGCTGAGCTTTAACCCCGGCCAGATGTTCACTGACAAACGCAAACCCGATGTCGGTTGTCTGGCTCTGCACGCGGTGAATCACTTCCTCTGAGCGATAAGTTTTAAAACTGATCCTGGTTTTTCCAGAATGACTGAGAAAAGCGGCCAGGATCCGTGGCAGAAAAGCATTGGACAGCAGGGGCATAGCAGCAATGTTCAGGCTGCCGAAATGACGGGAACGTATTGAGCTGGCCGATTGTGATAAACCGGAAACCGCGTCGAAAACTTTGGCCACTTCGAGATAGAAGGCCTGGCCTTCGTCACTGAGTTCGAGGCGGTTTCCTTTGCGAATAAACAGCCGGAATCCAATGTTCTGCTCCAGGCCGGACAATAACCGACTGACTGCCGGCTGACTGAGGTTAAGACACTCTGCAGCCGCAGTTACGGTCTGACATTCAACAACGGCTTTAAAGGCATTCAGCTGGGTTAACTTCATTTACAACCACCGGTTTATTCTGATTATCCGGGCTACAGTAGCAGCAACCAAAGTGCATTACTTTGAGACCCTTCGGATAATTGATGGATTGATAAATGGCAGACTGTAAAGCAGACAGTTAAAACGAAAAAAGCCGCAGCGAGTGCTGCGGCTTTTTTGAAATTAGGCTCCCCCTGCGGGAGGCGAACGGGGCCGCCCAGGTCTGAGACATTGTTTTGCAGAAACAAGTCGCAGTTAAAACGAAAAAAGCCACGTCTTTCGACATGGCTTTTTTCTGAAATTGGCTCCCCCTGCGGGACTCGAACCTGCGACATACGGATTAACAGTCCGCCGTTCTACCAACTGAACTAAGGGGGAATAGCTAAGTGCTGCGCATGGTAAGAAAACCGGCCTGGCTTGTCAACAATCTGGGCTGGTTTTTTTCGCTAAATATTCAAAAAATATTTCTTTACTTTCTGCCAGCGCCCGCCGTTAAAAGGCTGTCATTAGTTATCCACTAAAATTGTGGATAAGTGTGTTAATTAGATCTTAACAAGAAAAAATCAGTCAAAAACAGAAAACAGGCGGATATGGAAAATTATGCTTAAAGCATTGATATTACTGGCTTAAGCTCTGGAACCCTGAAAAGATGGTTTGAATTGAAAACAGTCAGTCTGCCGCATTGAACCGACATTCTGGGGAAAAGGCGTGGATGAAATTTATCAATTTTCCGGAGGTAACCCGGATGAGGGGTGGGAACAATAGCAAATTTCGCAGCATTGATCTACATAAATCATCATGGAATGCGAAAAAACACCAACTACTTTTCGGGCAACAGTTGACCCGGAAGCAGGGTACAGAGACAATGACACCCTGAATGAATATACAGGTAATCACGATGGCTAAGACCTTTGACCTTGTGTCCAAATACCAGCCTTCCGGGGATCAGCCGGGAGCCATTGCCAAACTGCTCGACGGACTGGAATCCGGACTGGCGCATCAGACCCTGCTCGGGGTAACCGGCTCAGGCAAAACCTTCACCTTAGCCAATGTGATTGCCCAGGCGCAGCGGCCTACCATTCTGCTGGCACCAAACAAAACCCTTGCAGCGCAGCTTTACGGCGAGATGAAGGCCTTCTTCCCGAACAACGCGGTTGAGTATTTCGTCTCTTACTACGACTACTACCAGCCGGAAGCCTACGTTCCTTCTACCGATACCTTTATAGACAAAGATGCATCGGTCAACGCGCATATTGAGCAGATGCGTCTGTCTGCAACCAAAGCATTGCTGGAGCGTAAAGATGCGATCATCGTTGCTTCGGTGTCGGCGATTTACGGTCTGGGTGACCCTGATGCGTACCTGCAGATGATGCTTCACGTTTGCCGGGGCGATATGGTGGACCAGCGTGCCATCCTGCGCCGTCTTGCAGAGCTGCAATATACCCGTAATGACGTTGGGTTTGAGCGCGGCCAGTTCCGGGTGCGCGGGGAAGTGATCGATATCTTCCCGGCGGAATCGGATCAGGATGCAGTGCGGATTGAAATGTTTGACGATGAGGTGGAGTGCATTTCCGTCTTTGACCCCCTGACCGGGGCCATCAAACAGCGTGATTTGCCTCGCTATACCGTCTATCCGAAAACTCACTATGTGACGCCAAGGGAAAGGATCCTGGATGCGATCGAGAAGATTAAAGCTGAGCTTGAAACGCGCAAAAAGTATCTGCTGGAGAACAACAAACTGCTGGAAGAGCAGCGCATTTCCCAGCGTACTCAGTATGACGTAGAGATGATGACCGAACTCGGTTTCTGTTCGGGGATCGAAAACTATTCCCGTTACTTAAGTGGCCGCGCCGAGGGTGAGCCGCCTCCGACGTTGTTTGACTACCTGCCGCATGATGGCCTGCTGGTGATTGATGAGTCGCACGTTACCGTGCCGCAGATCGGGGCCATGTTTAAAGGGGACCGCTCGCGTAAGGAAACCCTGGTGGAATACGGCTTTCGCCTGCCATCAGCGCTGGATAACCGCCCGCTGAAGTTCGATGAGTTTGAATCCCTTGCGCCGCAGACGATCTTTGTCTCCGCGACACCGGGTGAGTATGAGCTGACCAAATCCGACGGTGATGTGGCAGATCAGGTGGTGCGTCCGACCGGTCTGCTTGATCCTGAGCTGGAAGTGCGTCCGGTGGCGACTCAGGTGGATGATCTTCTGTCTGAAGTGCGTCTGCGCAGTGCTAAAAATGAGCGCGTGCTGGTAACGACCCTGACCAAGCGTATGGCCGAAGACCTGACCGAATACCTGCACGAGCACGGGGTAAAAGTGCGTTACCTGCACTCGGATATCGATACGGTGGAACGGGTGGAAATCATTCGTGATCTGCGTCTTGGAGAGTTCGACGTGCTGGTGGGGATCAACCTGTTGCGTGAGGGCCTGGATATGCCGGAAGTATCGCTGGTGGCGATACTGGATGCGGATAAAGAGGGCTTCCTGCGCTCAGAGCGCTCGCTTATTCAGACCATTGGCCGCGCCGCGCGTAACCTGAGTGGTAAAGCGATTCTGTATGCGGACAGCATTACCCGCTCGATGAAAAAGGCGATGGACGAGACCAACCGCCGCCGGGAAAAACAGCAGGCTTACAACGAGGAGAATGGCCTGACACCACAGGCGCTGCAAACCAGCGTGAAAGACATCATGGAGCTGGGCGATATCGCCAAAGCTAAATCGAAGCGCCAGAGCAATAAGCAGGTGCCGTTGTCCAAAGTAGCCGAAGAGTCGAACAGTTATGAAGTCATGAGCCCGCTGGCACTGGATAAACTGATCAGCAAGCTGGAAAATGAGATGTATCAGCACGCCCAGAATCTGGAATTTGAACAGGCGGCTCAGAAGCGTGATGAGATAGAAAAACTGCGCGGCCAGTTTATCGCCAACAGCTGAGGCGGTGAATTTCAGGCAAAAAAATAGCCAACAAGTAATTGAGCTTGTTGGCTTCATTTTGTGAATACTATGTTCACTAACAACGTCAGTTGGCTAGGTGACCCGTTAGGGTCAATTACATAGTTGCAGGTATCGTGCCAAAAAAAACAGGCTGAAAATGTGAATCAGATTGCTTTTTTGCGGATATTGGCTATCATTAATTGCAAAATGCAAATCATAATGCAATGAAATTATCAAACTGCAATTGGCCGGGTTATGCAAAACAGTAGTTTATCACCAAAAACCAAATATCTCCTGATGGTGGAAGATACCGCATCGGTGGCGGCACTGTACCGCTCATACCTGATGCCATTGGGGATTGATATCACCATCGTCGGCACCGGTGCCGATGCCATCACCAGCCTCGACGAACGTATTCCTGATTTGATCCTGCTCGATTTACGTCTGCCAGATATGACGGGTATGGACGTACTCGAATCCGTAAAACGTAAGTATCCGGATGTACCGGTGATCTTTATGACCGCTCATGGCTCTATCGATACTGCGGTAGAAGCGATGCGGAAAGGCGCTCAGGATTTCCTGATCAAGCCGTGTGAAGCAGACCGCCTCCGTGTAACGGTGAACAATGCTATCCGTAAAGCGGGTAAGCTGAAAGACCGTCCGGATGAGCCAGGTAACAATAACTATCAGGGTTTTATCGGAAGTAGTCAGACTATGCAGGCGGTGTACCGCACCATTGACTCCGCAGCCCCAAGTAAGGCCTCCGTTTTTATCACCGGCGAAAGTGGTACCGGTAAAGAAGTATGTGCGGAAGCGATCCACGCGGCAAGTAAGCGCGGCGATAAGCCATTTATTGCGATTAACTGTGCGGCTATCCCCAAAGATCTGATCGAAAGTGAGCTGTTTGGCCACGTAAAAGGCGCGTTTACCGGTGCGTCAACCGACCGCCAGGGTGCGGCAGAGCTGGCCGACGGCGGTACTCTGTTCCTCGATGAACTGTGTGAAATGGACCTGGAGCTGCAGACCAAGCTGCTGCGTTTTATCCAGACCGGTACTTTCCAGAAAGTTGGTTCTTCAAAAATGAAGAGCGTGGACGTGCGTTTTGTCTGTGCGACCAACCGTGATCCGTGGACAGAAGTCCAGGAAGGCCGCTTCCGTGAAGACCTTTACTACCGTCTGTACGTTATCCCACTGCATCTGCCGCCACTGCGTGAGCGGGATGAGGACGTGGTGGAAATCGCTTACTCACTGCTCGGCTTTATGTCCAATGAAGAGGGCAAGGGCTTTGTGCGTTTCTCTCCGGAAGTGATCCGGCGTTTTGTTGATTATGAGTGGCCGGGTAACGTTCGTCAGTTGCAGAACGTACTGCGTAACGTGGTGGTGCTCAATCAGGGGAGTGAGATCTCACTGGAGATGTTACCACCGCCGCTGAATGCACCTCTCAAAGCGGAGCTGCCGCTGGCAGCAACCCCTGAGACCCTGACTATACTTGATGCAGAACAGATCAAACCGCTGTGGATGACGGAGAAGCTGGCCATCGAAAGCGCGATAGACGCCTGTGAAGGGAACATCCCTAAAGCAGCAGGTTATCTTGAAGTCAGCCCCTCAACTCTGTATCGAAAACTCCAGACATGGAAAGAGACCGGACCGGAGACTGTGAAGTAATTTTTTCAGGAAGGCCTTTGCCTTCCGTCGTTTGAGCCAGAATACGGAAACACAGGAAATAAGAAGAATGACAAGAATCGTCAATACCGAAAAGATAGATGAGCTGGCCCGGGATATCGGGGAAGAGAACCTGCCCATGTTGTTTAATATTTTTATCGGTGAGCTGATCGATTACGCTGAGGCACTGGCCGATGTACCGAGAGAAGACTACCGCGCTGAAGAGCAGCTGAAATCCATCAGCCATTCGCTGAAAAGCAGCGCGGCCAGTTTTGGTGCTGAGCAGTTGTGTGAGTTTGCCACCAGTCTGGATTCACAGTTTAAGTCTGGCGATACCATCAGTACCCCGGAAAATCGTCAGACTATGATCAACTTCCTCAACACCACCCGCGAAGAATATCTTAAGCTAGCCCAGTAGGCTGATCACCGCCTGCTGCAGCTTCTCACGGTCGTGTCGCCAGTCATGGTTGGCAGAGGCCAGTGAGTCTGTGACCACATGGATATGTTCAGGCAGATCCCTGTGGTCATCATTACTCAGTAGTACATCAATCTGGCGTCCCTGACAGGCGCGCTCACACCATTGCAGTTTTTCGGCCAGCGACATTCGGCCTGCCGGACCAAACTCCGGAGAGAGGTTGTTGACGAAGATCAGTTTGGCGTGCTGATTATCTGCAATCGCCTTGCCAATTTCAGGCAGCAGCAGAGGCGGCATGATACTGGTCAGGAAACTGCCCGGGCCGAGGACAATTGCATCGGCCTGAGCCAGCGCTTCCAGGGCCTCCCGTGTCGCCGGAACTTCCGGTTCAACATACAGACGCTGCAGATCCTGCTCCATTTCATCGACGCTGGTTTCTCCGCGAACCCAGTCACCGTCGACCGACAGGGCGGTCAGATCCGCCGGGTGCTCTGACATAGGCACGATATTTACTTCAACCTTGAGCATGTCCCGGATGAGGTTGATCGCTTCAAGCGGGCGTACAGACAGGTTATCCAGCGCCGTCAGCATCAGGTTACCCAGGTTGTGGTTGTTCAGCTCTCCGGCACCTTTGAAGCGGTATTCAAACAGCATAGAGCCGATGGAAGGCTCGGTGATCAGTTGGTTAATGCAGTTCCGGGTATCGCCCCAGGCAATACCGCCCTGGCAGTGACGGATTCGCCCGGTAGAGCCGCCATTGTCTGTGGTCGCGACAATGCCGGTCGCGTTATTGCCAAAATCTTTAAGGGCAGCCAACATTCGCCCAAGCCCGTGTCCGCCGCCAATGGCAACGACTTTACGGCTCTGATAGATCTCTTTCATAGTCATTGTTGTGAAATTATTGTGTTACATCGAAAAGTAACCCATGCAGGCCGGATCTGCGAGCAGAAATATCCCGGATAGTGACCTTAATGGCGAAGGGCGGGGCAGGTTGGCGCATTTATATCCACCGGATGTGTGCCCGGCCACTTCTGAGGACAAAGAGCCTTCCCCCTGCCTCCGTGATGAGCAAATAATCAGCAAAAAAGCCATCTGAACAGGCATTTTTGCATTTTGCGGTGGCGCCAGACGCGATTATTGAGTATTTTTACCCTAAAGCATCGGAACCGGATCATGCCGGTTTCGCTTGCCATAGCTCCGAGCTTCATTCACTAAGTCCCGGGATTAGAGTCGCAGGATAGGTGATGGAAGCCAGTGACAGGTTGTCACAAGGGTTTATCTGGAAATGGATAAGCCTCCCGTGTTTGGAAAGGTGTTCCGTGGCGCAACAATTCGAAGATAGTTTCCGGCGTAAGTTTTATTACCTGCGCCTGTCGGTTACAGATGTCTGTAACTTCAAATGCACATATTGTCTGCCTGATGGATATGATCCATCGGGGCGGAAAAACTCGTCTTTTTTATCCCTCGATGAGATCAAGCGGGTGGTCAACGCTTTTGCTGCGTGCGGCACCAGTAAGGTCCGCATTACCGGCGGCGAACCCAGCCTGCGCAAAGATTTCACCCGCATTATTGAAACCATTGCGGGGACGGAAGGGATCACCAAAGTCGCCACCACGACCAATGGCTACCGGATGGCAAAACACATTGCAGAGTGGCGTGATGCCGGCCTGACCGATGTGAATGTCAGCGTTGACAGCCTGGACCCGCGTCAGTTTTACCAGATCACCGGTGAGAATAAGTTTTCAGAGGTGATGGCCGGTATCGACCGGGCGTTTGAAGCCGGTTTTAAACAGGTGAAAGTTAACGCAGTCCTGCTTAAAGATCTTAACAGCACCCAGCTTCCGGCTTTTTTAAACTGGATTAAGCACCGTCCAATCCAGCTCAGGTTTATTGAGCTGATGCAGACCGGCGAGATGGATCAGCTGTTTCAAAAGCACCATCAGTCCGGGGTCAGTATTCGCAATGTTCTGATCGCAAACGGCTGGTTGCTTAAGCCAAGAGCCATCAATGACGGTCCTGCGGAGGTCTATACTCACCCGGATTATCAGGGTGAGATCGGTCTTATCATGCCGTATGAGAAAGACTTCTGCCAAAGCTGTAACCGCCTGCGCGTATCGGCGCTGGGTAAGCTGCACCTGTGTCTGTTTGGCGAGCAGGGCGTGGAACTGCGTGACCTGCTGCAACAGGAAGAGCAGCAGGACGCCCTGATCAGCCGTATCAACGAACACCTGCAGACCAAAGCGGTCAGCCACTTCCTGCACGACGGAAATTCGGGAATGACGCCACACCTGGCGTCTATTGGTGGGTAACCCCCAACTGTATAACTGACAATATAAAGGTGAAAATAATGGGTCACGCCGAAAGTAAATTTGTTGCGGCTAATATCGCCGTTCTGACCGTATCTGATACCCGTACCGAAGAGAACGATACCTCCGGTGGTTACCTGGCTGAGCAGTTGCAGGAAGCCGGGCACAATCTGGCAGATAAGGCGATTGTGATTGACGATATGTATCAGATCCGTGCCATCGTATCCAAATGGATCGCCGACGAGTCTGTTCAGGCGATCATGATCACTGGTGGCACTGGCTTTACTTCCCGTGACAGCACCCCGGAAGCGCTGGTTCCTTTGTTTGATAAGCAGGTAGAAGGTTTTGGTGAACTGTTCCGCACGGTTTCCTATGAAGAGATCGGTACTTCGACGATTCAGTCGCGTGCGATTGCCGGTTTCGCCAACCATACTGTGATTTTTGCCATGCCAGGCTCAACCGGTGCCTGCCGTACTGCGTGGACGAAAATCATTAAGCAGCAGCTTGATGCGTCTCACCGCCCGTGTAACTTCATGCCACACCTGAGCAAGTAACCATGAGCAGTTTTACCCATATTAACGCCAGTGGCGAAGCCAACATGGTCGATGTGTCTGCTAAGGCGGATACGGTCCGTGAAGCGCGTGCCGAAGCTTTCGTGCACATGGCGCCGGAAACCCTGGAGCTGATCGTATCTGGTCAGCATCATAAAGGGGATGTGTTTGCTACCGCGCGTATCGCCGGTATCCAGGCTGCAAAACGTACCTGGGAACTGATCCCGCTGTGTCATCCTCTGCTTTTGTCGAAAGTCGAAGTGCAGCTGGAAGCGCTGCCTGAGCAAAACGCGGTGCGTATTGAGTCACTGTGTAAACTGGCGGGCAAAACCGGCGTAGAGATGGAAGCGCTGACCGCTGCCTCTGTGGCCGCCCTGACCATCTACGATATGTGTAAAGCGGTGCAGAAAGATATGGTGATCAGCCAGACCCGGTTGTTAGAGAAAACCGGCGGTAAATCCGGACATTTTAAGGTGGAGTCATGATCAAAGTACTGTTTTTTGCCCAGACCCGCGAGCTGGTGGGTGCAGACAGCATTGAAGTAAGTGAGCACTTCGCTACCGCAGAAGCGCTGCGCCATCACCTGAGTGAAAAAGGTGACAAGTGGGCGCTGGCGCTTGAAGCTGGCCGTACCCTGGTTGCAGTCAATCAGACTCTGGTGCCACTGGAGAGCGATATTCAGCCGGGCGATGAAGTGGCATTTTTCCCGCCGGTCACCGGGGGCTGAGCATGGACAAAGTCAGCGTTCAGTTTGAAGATTTCTCGGTAGCCGACGAGTACGCATACTTGTCTGAAGGCAGCAGCGCCGGTGCAGTGGTGACCTTTATCGGCAAAGTGCGCGATATGAACCAGGGCGATAACGTGGTTGGCCTGGCACTTGAGCATTATCCGGGCATGACTGAGAAAGCCCTGCTGGAAATCGTGACCGAAGCGGAGTCGCGCTGGCCAGTCGAGAAGATCCGGGTTATTCACCGGGTAGGGGAGCTGGATATCGGCGACCAGATCGTGTTTGTTGGCGTTTCGAGTGCCCACCGTCATGCATCATTTGAGGCCTGTGAGTTCGTGATGGATTTTCTCAAGACCAAAGCGCCGTTCTGGAAAAAAGAGCGGACAACGGATGATGTGCGCTGGGTAGATTCCCGCGATTCCGATGCTAAAGCGGCGGCCCGTTGGGAAAAGTAACCCGCATATATATAAAGAAAGGGATGGCATTTGCCATCCCTTATTCGTTTGCTTCTAAAGATTAGTTGGTTGCACAGTTTGCCGGACCAACTTCTGCCCAGACACCCCACTCACCAGACTGACTTGGATCCTGGCCCTGGGTCCACCATTTGGCTTTCCACTCTTTACCAGCCCAGGTCACAATGTCGCCACCGTTGTAGACGGCAGAGGAATCCCACAGGTTGGTACAAAGATCACCGCCTGAAGTCTTCTTATTAACCACAACAGCAACGCTTGCCACATCTGTGTATTCGCCATCGCTGACTGTGACGCTGAAGTTCAGGGTAGTGTTCTGAGTGTATTCAGCCGCAACAAACGTAACTTTGTCACCCTGTACTGTTGCGTTGATGCCCGCAGGGACATTCCAGCTGAATGTCAGGTTGTCGTTATCCGGGTCGCTCGATGTTGCTGCATCAACAACCACAGTTACGCCCGCTTCCACCTGTGCAGGAGCAGTAACCGCGGCTACCGGTGGATTGTTCACCGGAGGCTGACCTGCCGGATTGACGGTTACAACCACAACGTCACTGCCGGTTGCGGCTTCGTTGTCGGTCACGGTCAGCTTAAAGCTGAACTGGGTGGCTGCGGTTACTTCAGGAGCGTCAAAGCTGGCTGAAGCAGTATCAGCACCACTTAGCGCGACTGTCGGGCCGGAAACCTGCTCCCACAGGTAGGCAGTGATGGAGCCATCGCTGTCTTTAGACTTGCTGCCGTCAAGGGCCACCAGTGCCGGACCGGTTACTGCCTGATCGGCACCCGCAGCGGCTGTCGGAGCGCGGTTGACCGGTGTGCCACCTGCCAGACCTTCGTGCATCGCATTCAGGATATCGCCGTTATCCGCATCGATCTCCCAGGAGAACAGACCAGCCAGACCCAGACCACGTGCGTAAGCGCCTTTAGCTTTTACTGAGCGCGGGTTATCAAAGGTGATCAGTTTACCGTTGGAGCGGTTCCATACCCATGGTGCTTCCGCCTGCTCATCATAGCCATACTCAAAGCCGTTGATGCCGGTTCCTGCATCACCCAACATGTGGGCTTTAATGCCTTTATAGTCGATAACACCCGCTTCCCATACGCCCTGCGCAGTGGTGCCGGTCAGTTTGCCACTGCCGGTACCGGTCATAGGATCGTTAGGATCGGTCAGTGAAGAAGGCATTACGCCATCCCAGCCCCGGCCGTACATCGCTGCACCCAGAACCAGTTTGCTGGCAGGAACGCCCTGAGCCAGCAGCAGCTGGATCGCGTTGTCTGAGGTGTAAGCCGGACCTTTGTATGGTACGCCGTTTTCATCCACGCCTGTACCATCACACTGGCCAGGACGCATAAAGGTGCCACAGTACAGTGCTGTCTGGTGGCCAGGAACGTTGTTCCAGCCGCCGTAGAAGTCATAGGTCATGGCGAAGATGTAGTCCATGTGCGCAACGGCTGCTGCGTAATCCACATCTTCCAGCTTGTCATGGCCTACGCCGATTGCAGAAGTCAGCTCGTAAGTACGGCCGGTTTCTGCTTCCAGTTCATCCAGCATGGCGCGCAGTTCCTGCATCAGCGCAATGTATGCCGGGCCATCGTTTACCGGATCACCAAGGTCTGCAGCCTGGCCGCCACCGCCCGGGAATTCCCAGTCAATATCTACACCGTCGTAGAACTTCCAGGTTTTCAGGAAGCGCTTGACCGAGGCGACGAACACGTCACGGTTGGCTTTAGTAGTGAAGCTGAAGAAAGGATCAGATAGGGTCCAGCCACCGATGGAAGGAATGATTTTCAGATCTGGATTGCGCTGCTTAAGCGCCATCAGCATAGCGTAGTTACCCTTGATAGGAGAACTGAATGCGTGACCGGCCTGAGAGAAGCTCTTCTGATAAGCGGCCCATGGATCATGGATAACCACTTCAAAGTCCTGCATACCCTGACAGGCGGTTTGCAGGGCGTTATAACTGTTACCACCTACCGACTTCAGTGACTCATTTGGTCCACAAATAGGGATAAAGCCATACAGAATGTGGGTCAGGTTGTCCGCCGGCATATTGTCAACCGTATAGCCGCGGCCATAGATGCCCCATTCAACAAAGTATGTACCAACTACAGTGTTTGGATCTGTGTTGAAAGTCTTATTGTTCGGGTCGATGTTCATGGTCAGCGGATCAAGGTGGCTGCCGTCGGTGTCAGCGATGATCATTTCCGCCGGTGCACTTTTGGAACAGCCGCTGGCATCACACGCTGCGATTTCAAGCTGGTATTTACCGCCTTTGGCGTGCTGGAATGTTGCGGTCGTCTGAGCTCCGGTAATTGGGCCGGTCGCCACTTCAACACCATCCAGGTAGACTTTGTAGGTATCTCCGGTAGTGCCGCTCCACTGGTTAAACTTCACCGAAACGGTCGCCAGGTCATGATAGGTCACCATCTGGTCATAGCCAGCTGTGGTTTCCATCGCCAGTTCGATTTTGGAGAATTGAAGGTTATTGGACCCGTACACGTCAATGCTGGGTGCACTTGGCAGGGCGAGCGCGGGCATAGCCGCGGCAACGCTGGTCGCCAACGCACATAATGCTATTGGTTTCATTGTTTTATTCTCATTCCTTGAATCAGGCTGCATGGTTGCAGCCAAATAATTTCCCCTGCCAGACTGCAACAGCAGATAAGCAGGACAGTTTGAGTTACAGCGCTGTATGAATAGTGTTGGTCACAAAACAACCGCTTACAAACCTGACTTCTGGCTTTTGCAAGCAGTTAATAAAAACAGATGGCTCACCTTATTCGTGTTGCAAAAAAAGTGACAGTGACTCGGAAAATCAACACAGGCCGTAAAACCCGACTGGAGTTGGGGAGATTTTGTGCTACGCAAAAAAAGAGTGATTTTCATCACGTTTATTCAGGTAACGAATGGTGTATTGTTGTTTGGAGCGGGAGTAATAAGTGGATCAAATGTTAACTAATTCATTTTTGGCAGGATTATTTATCATTTTTTTGTTCAGATTTAGAACAAAAAAGAGTAATTGTTTGCCTCTACTCTCTGCAATCGCACATCAACCAGACAATGGCGGGATATTCAGAGTTATTCGCTAAATAATGACGTATAACGAAAAATTATCCGACTTTTTGCTACATTTTTATGGCAAATTGCTTCAATGATTGGTAGTGTGTTGCGCAATCTTCATTATTTTTTAGTGAATGCTGTACTAATTATGTACAAAAATTTTCTAAAAGCATCGTCCGTTCAGATGGTTATGAAGAAGTCATGGATGCAATCAAAGAAAACTTGGAGTTTATCTGCATGTATAAAAATAAAATCACTCGTGCGCTATTGGTAGGCACGGGCCTGTCACTTGCTTTAGTAGGCTGTGGTGATAAGCCTGAAGAACAAGCCGCTCAAAAACCGGCAGCACAACCTTCCTCTACAGAAACTAAACTGGCTGACGTTCAGGAACTGGTTCGTGGTAACGGTACTGAAGTCGCTACAATCGACCCGCATAAATCTCAGGGTGTGCCTGAGTCTCACGTAATCCGCGACCTGCTTGAAGGCCTGGTAAACCAGGACGAGAACGGTAAGACCATCCCTGGTGTAGCCGAGAGCTGGGAAACCACTGACAACCAGACCTTCGTTTTCCACCTGCGTAAAGACGCTAAGTGGTCAAACGGCGATCCTGTTACCGCTGACGATTTCGTATACAGTTTCCAGCGTGCGGTCGATCCTGCAACTGCATCTCCTTATTCCTGGTACATGGAATACACCAAGATGAAGAATGCCAAAGCGATCGTTGCGGGCAAGAAAGACAAGAGCGAGCTGGGTGTGAAGGCGATCGATGCCAACACGCTGCAGGTTGAGCTTGAAACAGCAGTTCCTTACTTTGTGATGATGATGGGCCACACCACTGTGAAGCCTGTTCACAAAGCAACCGTAGAAAAATACGGTGACCAGTGGACCAAACCTGATCACTTCGTAGGTAACGGTGCATACGTGCCTGATACCTGGGTTGTGAACGAGCGTCTGGTACTGAAGCGCAGCCCAAGCTACTGGGATAATGCGAACACCAAGATCGACAAAGTAACCTTCCTGCCGATCGAAAACCAGGTAACGGAAATGAACCGCTTCCTGTCAGGTGAAATCGACTTCACGAACGAACTGCCAACTGAGCACTTCAAGCGTCTGAAGAAAGAGAACCCTGAATCAGTATCTATCCAGGGTAACCTGTGTACTTACTACTACATCTTCAACACCAAGAAGAAGCCTTTTGACGACGTGCGAGTTCGTAAAGCGGTATCTTACGCTATCGACCGTAACATCGTGACTGACGCGATTCTTGGCCAGGGCCAGAAACCAGCTTACTTCCTGACTCCGGAAATCACTGCCGGCTTCAACCCGGAAGCACCTGCTTACGGCAAGATGACTCAGGCAGAGCGTGATGCAGAAGCGAAACGTCTGCTGGAAGAAGCGGGTTTTGGCAGCGACAACCCACTGAAGTTTACTCTTCTGTACAACACGTCAGAAAACCACAAGAAGATCGCAGTAGCACTGGGTTCTATGTGGAAGAAGACTCTGGGTCTGGAAGTTACTCTTGAAAACCAGGAGTGGAAAACTTACCTGGACACCAAAGATCAGGGTGATTTCGAAGTGGCACGTGCCGGCTGGTGTGGTGACTACAACGAAGCATCTTCGTTCCTGACTCTGATGGTGAGCAACAACACCACTGGTGGTATCCACTACGACAGCGCTGCTTACGATGCAATCATCGATAAAGCACTGCACTCTACCTCTGAAGAAGAACGTAGTCAGCTGTACCTGGACGCTGAAGCTCAGCTTGCCAAAGACATGCCGATTGCGCCTATCTATCAATATGTTAAATCGCGTCTGGTTAACCCTCGTGTAGGTGGTTTCCCTGTGAACAACGCAGAAGACAAGATTTACACCAAAGATCTATACATCAAAGCTCAGTAATTTACTGACGCGATAAAACTATAAAAAACTACAGACACTGTATGTGAGATTCACATGCAGTGTCTTTGCGCCCCTTTTATTTGTCACAGACTGGAAGAGTGAGTTTATGTTTAAATTCATTATGAAACGGATATTCGAGGCGATACCAACCATGTTGGTGTTGATCACTATATCTTTTTTCCTGATGCGTTTCGCACCAGGTAACCCATTCTCAAGCGAGCGTCCTTTGCCACCGGAAGTGATGGCAAACATCGAGGCCAAATACGGCCTGGATAAGCCTGTGTTTGAGCAATACACCACTTATCTGACCAACATCCTGCATGGTGATTTTGGTCCTTCCTTTAAATACCAGGATTACACGGTAAACGAACTGGTAAGCGTTGCTCTGCCTGTATCGGCTCAGGTGGGCGCAGTTGCGTTTATCTTCACCGTGATAATGGGGGTCTCGGTCGGTACCATTGCCGCGCTGAGGCAGAACACCTGGGTAGACTACTTAATTATGTCCACCGCCATGATTGGTGTGGTATTGCCGTCGTTCGTACTGGCGCCGGCATTGCTGTACTTCTTCGCTATCAAACTTGACTGGCTGCCGGCCGGTGGCTGGTATGGTGGTGCATGGCAATACATGATCCTGCCGGTGATCGGTATGTCGCTGCTGTATGTTGCGACCTTTGCCCGTATCACCCGTGGCTCTATGATCGAAACCCTGAACAGTAACTTTATCCGTACTGCCCGCGCCAAAGGCCTGAGCTACCGCTACATCATCATCAAGCACGCACTGCGTCCTGCTATGCTGCCGGTAGTTTCTTACATGGGTCCGGCGTTTGTCGGCATCATTACTGGTTCTGTGGTTATCGAAACCATTTTCGGCCTGCCGGGTATCGGTAAGCTGTTCGTTAACGCCGCCTTTAACCGTGACTACTCACTGGTTATGGGTGTGACCATCCTGATCGGTTTCCTGTTCATTCTGTTCAACGCTGTCGTCGATATCCTGTTGGCAGTTATTGATCCTAAGATTCGCTACTAAGGGGACGAAAAGATGTTAACGAAAAAAGAGAACCTTGAAGCGGTTGAGAACTTCTCAAAGAACCTGGAGATCGAAGGCCGTAGTCTTTGGCAGGATGCCCGTATCCGCTTTATGCGTAACAAAGCGGCGATGGTGAGTCTGGCAATCCTGACCGTACTGACCCTGGCGGTGATTTTCCTGCCGATGCTGGCAGAGTACGCCTACGATGATACAGACTGGGGTGCGATGCACGTTGGTCCGAATGCAGACCACTGGTTTGGTACCGACTCCCTTGGCCGTGACCTGTACGTTCGTACCCTGATCGGCGGTCGTATCTCGCTGATGGTAGGTGTGATGGGCGCACTGGTAGCGGTAATTATCGGTACCCTTTATGGCGCGGCGTCTGGTTTTATCGGTGGCCGTACCGACCGTATCATGATGCGTATTCTGGAAATTCTGTACGCTGTACCATTTATGTTCCTGGTTATCGTACTGGTAACCTTCTTCGGCCGTAATATCGTACTTATCTTTGTGGCCATCGGTGCCATCGCCTGGCTGGATATGGCACGTATCGTACGTGGTCAGACCCTGAGCCTGCGCAGCAAAGAGTTTATCGAAGCGGCGTATGTGTGTGGTGTGAGTAAGTGGAAGATCATTACCCGCCATATCGTACCAAACGTTCTGGGTATCGTAGCGGTTTACTCAACCCTGCTGATCCCGTCAATGATTCTGATTGAGTCTTTCCTTTCGTTCCTTGGCCTGGGTGTTCAGGAACCAATGACCAGCTGGGGCGCACTGCTTCAGGAAGGTTCGCAGACAATGGAAGTGGCTATCTGGCAGCTGGCATTCCCGGCCGTCTTCATGGTAATCACCCTGTTCTGCTTTAACTACGTTGGTGACGGTCTGCGTGACGCGCTGGATCCAAAAGACAGATAACGAGAAGGAAAGCACCATGAGTTTATTAGATGTAAAAGACCTGCGTGTTGAGTTCACTACGCAGGACGGTATTGTTACCGCAGTGAACGACCTGAACTTCTCGCTTAAGCCGGGTGAAACCCTGGGTATCGTAGGTGAGTCTGGTTCAGGTAAATCTCAGACTGTATTTGCCCTGATGGGTCTGCTGGCGAAGAACGGTATTATTTCAGGCAGTGCTAAGTTTGAGGGCAAAGAGATCCTCAACCTGCCGGAGAAAGAGCTGAACAAAGTTCGTGCCGAGCAAATCGCGATGATCTTCCAGGATCCTATGACCTCGCTTAACCCTTACATGAAGGTAAGCGATCAGCTGATGGAAGTACTGATGCTGCACAAAGGCATGGGTAAAGCCGAAGCGTTTGAAGAGTCAGTACGCATGCTGGAAGCGGTAAAAATCCCGGAAGCACGTAAGCGTATTACCATGTATCCGCACGAGTTTTCCGGCGGTATGCGTCAGCGTGTAATGATCGCTATGGCGCTGCTGTGTCGTCCGAAACTGCTGATTGCTGATGAGCCAACGACCGCTCTGGACGTAACCGTTCAGGCGCAGATCATGGACCTGCTGAACGAGCTGAAGCATGAGTTTAATACCGCTATCATTATGATCACCCACGACCTGGGTGTGGTTGCCGGTTCCTGTGATAAGGTTCTGGTGATGTACGCGGGCCGTACCATGGAGTACGGTACTGTTAATGAAATTTTCTATAACCCAAGCCATCCTTACGCTGAAGGCCTACTGAAAGCCATTCCGCGTCTGGATACCGAAGGCGAGATCCTGCCTACTATCCCGGGTAACCCGCCAAACCTGCTGCGTCTGCCTCCGGGCTGTCCTTATCAGGAACGTTGTCATCGCGTGATGGATCACTGTAAATCACAAACGCCACAGCTGCTGGACTTCGGTCAGGGCCGTAAGCGCGCTTGTTTTTCTGACTGGGAGGCATGGGAAAAATGATCAACGAAAAGAATCTGCTGCTTGATGTAAAGAACCTGAAAGTTCACTTCAACATTGCGCCTAAGTCAGGCTGGCCATGGAGCAAGCCAATCCCGCTGAAAGCGGTTGATGGGGTAGACATCCGTCTTTACGAAGGCGAAACCCTGGGTGTGGTAGGTGAGTCTGGTTGTGGTAAATCGACCTTTGCCCGTGCCGTGATCGGCCTGGTTGAAGCGACCGATGGCGAAGTGGTATGGCTGGGCCAGGACCTGACCCGCATGAATGAGGTGAAGCGCCGCGAAACGCGTAAAGAGATCCAGATGATTTTCCAGGATCCACTGGCTTCGCTTAACCCGCGTATGACTGTGGGTGACATCATCGCTGAGCCTCTGGAAACTTTCTACCCTGAGCTGTCAAAGCAGGAAGTGAAAGACCGGGTAAAAGAGATGATGATGAAAGTAGGCCTGCTGCCTAACGTTATCAACCGTTACCCGCACGAGTTCTCTGGTGGTCAGTGTCAGCGTATCGGTATCGCCCGTGCCCTGATCCTGCGCCCTAAGATGATCATCTGTGATGAGCCGGTATCGGCGCTGGACGTATCGATTCAGGCACAGGTAGTTAACCTGCTGAAAGAATTGCAGAAAGAGCTGGGCCTGAGCCTGGTGTTCATCGCTCACGACCTGTCGGTGGTTAAACACATTTCAGACCGCGTTCTGGTGATGTACCTGGGTAATGCGGTAGAGCTGGGTGAGTCTGAAGCGATTTTTGCTGACCCTAAACACCCGTACACCCGCGCCCTGATGTCTGCGGTGCCAATCCCGGATCCGGAACTGGAGCGCAACAAGAAGATTGAAATGCTGGAAGGTGACCTGCCGTCACCGATGAACCCGCCATCAGGCTGTGTGTTCCGTACCCGCTGCCCAATCGCAACAGAGGCGTGTGCCAAACACAAACCTCAGATCAAAGGTGACGACCACCACGCGGTGTCGTGTCTGATGGTCGATTAATACACTATTCAGCCTGTGACAGGCTTAAGCGCGGTGCCAAAAAGGACCGCGCTTTTTTTATGTTCGTAATATTTGAATGAGTTGAACGAAAGGGAGGGGCGGTAACTGGTTTTGCATAGGGTTAAGCTGGCTTCAGAGACTAGAGACTAGAGACTAGAGACTAGAGACTAGAGACTAGAGACTAGAGACTAGCAACCAGAAAGCAGCGGCGGTATAAGGGGGCGATAATGGGCAAACTGATCAGCGGCAAGTGGCATGATGTCTGGTATGACACAAAAGCGAGTGATGGCAAGTTTGTAAGAGAAGACGCAGGATTTCGTAAATGGGTGAAAGATGTGCCCGGTGCGGAGTTTGCGCCTGAGTCTGGCCGTTACCATTTGTATGTTTCCCTGGCCTGTCCGTGGGCGCACAGGACGCTGATTTTCCGGGAGTTGAAAGGACTGAGTGAACATATCGGCGTAACCGTAGTGAGCCCGGATATGCTCTCGCAGGGTTGGGAGTTTGAGCAGCCAGAATCTCTCTATGGGCTGAAGTTCATGCATCAGCTCTACACCAAAGCCAAACCGGACTACACCGGGCGTGTAACGGTTCCGGTGCTGTGGGACAAGAAAACGCAGACCATCGTCAGCAATGAGTCCTCTGAGATCATCCGAATGTTTAACTGCGCTTTTAACAGTCTGACCGGCAATCATGATGATTACTACCCGGCAGATCTTCGCAGTGAGATCGAACACTGGAACGGGTTTGTTTACCCAAACGTAAACAATGGCGTCTACCGTTGTGGCTTTGCCACTACACAGGAAGCCTACGAAGAGGCGTATCATCAACTGTTTGACGCACTGGATAAGCTGGATGCGCATTTGGCGACCAGCCGCTACCTGGCCGGGGAGAGAATCACCGAAGCAGACTGGCGCCTGTTCACTACCCTGGTGCGTTTTGACGCGGTCTATGTGGGGCACTTTAAGTGTAATAAGCAGCGAATTGCAGACTATCCTAATCTTCAGGGCTATCTCAGAGAGCTGTACCAGGTCAGGGGAGTCGCGCAGACGGTAGATTTTTACCACATCAAACGCCACTACTACTTCAGCCACACCGGTATTAACCCAACCCAGATAATACCGACAGGCCCGGAACTGGATCTGGAATCAGCCCATGCCAGAGATACGATATAAGCGATGAGAAGAGATAAAGCTCTTTACCTGGCAGGATGAATTGGTAGCTTTTAGTACCCAGTACCCAGTACCCAGTACCCAGTACCCAGTACCCAGTACCCAGTACCCCAAAACCAAAAAAGCCAGCTCAACGAGCTGGCTTTTTAAATATGGTGGAGGGGGACGGATTCGAACCATCGAAGGCGGAGCCGGCAGATTTACAGTCTGCTCCCTTTGGCCACTCGGGAACCCCTCCAGGGTGTTTTTATCCTTAGCTGTTGTTTTCCCAACACGAACAACTAAGCGTTTTCTCTTTACAGAGAGAATATGGTGGAGGGGGACGGATTCGAACCATCGAAGGCGGAGCCGGCAGATTTACAGTCTGCTCCCTTTGGCCACTCGGGAACCCCTCCAGGGTATTTTTATCCTTAGTTGTTGTTTTCCCAACACGAACAACCAAGCGTCTTCTCTTTACAGAGAGAATATGGTGGAGGGGGACGGATTCGAACCATCGAAGGCGGAGCCGGCAGATTTACAGTCTGCTCCCTTTGGCCACTCGGGAACCCCTCCAGGGTATTTTATCCTTAGCTGCTGTTTTCCCAGCACGAACAACCAAGCGTTTTCTCTTTACAGAGAAGAATATGGTGGAGGGGGACGGATTCGAACCATCGAAGGCGGAGCCGGCAGATTTACAGTCTGCTCCCTTTGGCCACTCGGGAACCCCTCCAGGGTGTTTTTATACTTAGCTGCTGTTTTCCCAACGCAGTAACCAAGTGCGGAGCGCATAATAACAAACTCGGAAAAGCTGTAAAGCGATTTCTGTGAATTTTGGTTTGAATGCTGGCTTTTTCGGCAGAGGTGGCTAAAAAGCCGCTTCTTTGGATAAATTGTGACTTATCCGGCGCATATTTCAGAATATTTTCCTACCTTTACATTCCTTTACGCTACGGCGTTCGTTCGTTGGTAGAATATCAAAATAACCACAGTTTCTCTTTTTCATGAGTGGCACCTATGTATAAACGCGCATTTTCCTTTGTCTTTTTACTCGCCGTTGTTGGCACCTCAGCTCCTGGTTATGCCAAACGACAGGCAGCTTCTGCAGGCCGCGATGTAGCGGTTGTCGCAGAATCCGTCGGTACTCACCAAATTTCGCAGAACTTATCCCTGGTCGGAAAGCTCGAAGCCAGCCGCTCGGTGGTTATTGCTTCGGAAATTGCCGGCAAAGTAGAAAGGATTGCGGTGAAGTCCAATCAGGACGTCAAAAAAGATCAGTCGCTGCTTCAGCTTGATGATGCCAAGGCCAAAGCCGCAGTGGCAGAAGCGCAGGCTTACCTGCAGGACCAGCAGCGCATCTTAAGAGAGTTTGAAAAACTGCTTAAACGTGGCGCGATTACCCAGACAGAGATCGACGGCCAGAAAACCTCGGTTGATATTGCTGCTGCAAGGCTGGACGCTGCCAAATCTGACCTGATGGATCATCACCTGCGCGCGCCATTTGCCGGCACTATAGGTTTTGTCGATTTCAGCCGCGGTAAGCTGGTCAGCGTTGGAGCAGAGCTGCTGACCCTGGATGACCTTTCACTGATGGAGCTGGACCTTCAGGTGCCGGAAAGCTACCTGTCTCAGCTGAGCAGAGGCATGAAAGTGACCGCGACCAGTCAGGCGTGGAAAGGGGAGCGCTTTTCCGGGGAGATTGTTGGTATCGACTCACGTATTAACCGTGAAACCCTCAACGTTCGTGTCCGGGTTCACTTTGATAACCCACAGCGAAAGCTCAAGCCTGGTATGCTGATGGCAGCCGAAGTAGCCTTTACTCCGTTCAGCGCGCCGGTCATTCCGGTTCAGGCGCTGGAATACTCCGGAACCAAACGTTACGTGTACGTGATCAATGAAGACAACAAGGTGACCCGTACCGAAATCATTCTGGGTGCCCGGATTGGTAATGAGGTAGTAGTAGAGAGTGGCCTTGATATCGGCCAGCAGATAGTGGTGCAGGGCGTGGTGAATATGCGCGATGGTGCCAAAGTGAGAGTGCTGGAAGAAGGGCAGTAAGATGTTGTTATCAGATATATCGGTAAAAAGGCCGATCGTCGCGATTGTACTCAGCCTGTTGCTGTGTGTGTTTGGCCTGGTCTCTTTTTCCAAACTGGCGGTGCGGGAGATGCCGGACATCGAAAGCCCGGTGGTGTCGGTCAGCACCCGTTATGATGGTGCCTCTGCTTCTATTATCGAAAGTCAGATCACCTCGGTGATTGAAGATCAGCTTTCCGGTATAAGCGGCATCGATGAAATTACTTCCACCACCCGTAACGGCTCTTCCCGTATCAAGATCACCTTTGAGCTGGGCTACGACCTGAATGTGGGGGCCAGTGACGTGCGTGACGCCGTAGCCCGTGCTCAGCGCCGGTTGCCGGATGAAGCCGATGAGCCGCTGGTGTACAAAGATAACGGCAGTGGTGAGGCGTCTGTCTATATCAATCTCAGCTCGTCTGAAATGGACCGTACTCAGTTGACTGATTACACCGAGCGCGTTCTGGTTGACCGTTTCTCATTGCTTTCCGGAGTCAGTTCGGTACAGATTTCCGGCGGCCTGTATAAGGTGATGTATGTAAAACTGGATCCGACCCTGATGGCCGGGCGAGGTATCACCACTACTGATATTACCAGTGCGCTTCGCAGTGAGAACGTGGAAAACCCGGGCGGTGAAGTGCGTAATGACACCATGGTAATGTCGGTGCGTACTGCACGTCTTTACCAGACCCCGGAAGACTTCGACTATCTGGTGATCAAATATGCCTCTGACGGTACACCTGTGTATCTGAAAGATGTCGCGGATGTGTATATCGGTGCGCAGAACGAGAACTCTACTTTTAAGAGTGATGGTGTGGTGAACGTCAGCCTTGGGATTGTGCCTCAGTCGGATGCTAACCCGCTGCAGGTGGCCAGACTGGTGCGTGCTGAAGTAGAGCAGGTTCAGCAGTTCCTGCCGGAAGGGACGCGACTTGCCATCGATTATGACTCCACTGTGTTTATCGACCGCTCTATTTCGGAGGTCTACAGTACCCTGATGATCACCGGCGCGCTGGTGATCCTGGTGCTGTATATTTTCATTGGTCAGGCAAGGGCGACCCTGATCCCGGCAGTGACGGTGCCTGTCTCGCTGATCTCCGCCTTTATTGCCGCTTATTACTTCGGTTTTTCCATCAACCTTATTACCCTGATGGCGCTGATCCTGTCCATCGGGCTGGTGGTGGATGATGCCATCGTGGTGGTCGAGAATATTTTCCACCATGTCGAACGCGGTGAGTCGCCGCTGGTGGCCGCTTATAAAGGGGCAAGAGAAGTAGGCTTTGCCGTAGTGGCGACGACTTTGGTTCTGGTGATGGTGTTTCTGCCGATCTCCTTTATGGATGGCATGGTCGGCCTTCTGTTTACCGAGTTTTCGGTACTGCTGGCGATGGCGGTGATCTTCTCCTCGTTGGTGGCGCTGACTCTGACGCCGGTTCTGGGCAGCAAGATCCTCAAAGCCAATGTTAAGCCGGGGCGATTTAACCGTTTCATTGAAAGAATGTTCGGCGCACTTGAGCGCGGTTATCGCCGTCTGCTGGGCAAAGCTATGGCCTGGCGCCTGCTGGCACCGGTTATTATTGTTGCCTGTATTGGTGGCAGTTATGTGTTGATGAAGCAGGTTCCGTCCCAGCTGGCACCGCAGGAAGACCGTGGCGTGCTGTTTGCGTTTGTCCGTGGTGCGGATGGCACCAGTTATAACCGGATGAACGCCAATATCGATATCGTCGAAGACAGGCTGATGCCCCTGCTCGGCAAAGGCGTTCTGAAATCATTCAGTGTACAGTCACCGGCGTTTGGTGGTCAGGCGGGGGATCAGACCGGTTTTGTGATCATGATCCTGGAAGACTGGGCAGACCGCAGCGTTTCAGCCCAGCAGGCGCTTGGTATGATCCGTAAGGCGCTGGTGGATATTCCGGATGCGCGGGTGTTCCCTATGATGCCGGGCTTCCGGGGCGGCTCCAGCGAGCCGGTGCAGTTCGTTATCGGTGGTTCTGACTACCAGGAGCTGAAAAAGTGGGGTGAGCTGCTTAAACAGGAAGCCAATAACAGCCCGTTTATGAACGGTGCGGAGATCAACTATTCTGAGAAAACCCCTGAGCTGGTGGTCAGCGTGGATAAAGCGCGCGCGGCAGAGCTGGGCATTAAGGTGACGGATATCTCCACCACCCTTGAGGTGATGCTCGGCGGTAAAACCGAGACCACTTTTGTTGAGCGTGGCGAGGAGTATGACGTCTACCTGCGCGGGGATGAAAACCAGTTTAACAATGCTCAGGATCTCAGCCAGATCTACATGCGTACCAGCAGTGGTGAGCTGGTGACCCTGGATGCGGTAACTAAAATCGAAGAAGTCGCCTCATCTATCCGTCTTTCACACTACAACAAGAAGAAAGCGGTGACGGTAACGGCGAACCTGAATGAGGGCTACACCCTCGGCGAGGCGCTGGATTATCTGGATTCAGTTGCGATTGAAAAGCTGCCGGGGGATATTTCCGTCAGTTACTCCGGCGAGTCGAAAGACTATAAGGAGAATCAGTCCAGCGTGGCGATTGTGTTTGGCCTGGCACTGCTGGTCGCGTATCTGGTGCTGGCCGCTCAGTTTGAAAGCTTTGTAAACCCGCTGGTGGTGATGTTTACTGTTCCAATGGGGGTAATGGGGGGCTTTCTTGGCCTGGTTATCATGGGCCAGGGGCTCAATATCTACAGTCAGATCGGCATGATCATGCTGATCGGCATGGTAACCAAAAATGGCATATTGATCGTTGAATTTGCCAACCAGCTGCGTGACCGTGGTGTAGCGTTTGAACAGGCGATTGTGGATGCGGCAGCAAGGCGTCTGCGCCCAATCCTGATGACGGCCTTTACCACTCTGGCCGGTTCAGTGCCGCTTATCCTTTCCACTGGTGCGGGTTATGAGAGCCGGGTAGCGGTGGGTACGGTGATCTTCTTCGGAATGGCTTTTGCTACCCTGGTAACCCTGTTTGTTATTCCGGCGATGTATCGCCTGATTTCAGTGGCGACTCACTCTCCGGGTTACACCGAAGCGCAGCTGAATGAGGAACTGTCGCACGACACACGGGGACGGCGTTCACACGGGGAGATCTCGCCTGCAGAGGATAGCGGGAACGCAGGAGGTTTTTAACCGTTCCTGCGGGAGGTCGAATGATAAAAAAAGCCAGCACCCTTGGTGCTGGCTTTGATTTTTCTGGTGCCGGTTACAGACCGCTGATCAGCGTTTCTGCATTCGGGTGGCGGTAGACGTCAGAGAAGATCTCGCCGCCACCAGTAATGAAGTCAGACTCAGCCTGCCATGCTGTGTTAGTCCAGAAGGCCTTCACCGCAAACTCCACACCATTGGTGCTGGTAATGGCCATGAACTGCTCGACTGTCTGAGTCACACTGTTGTCATCGGTGTAAGTGGCGACAATCTTCACGATACCGCGGGTTGCATCAGAGATGCTCCAGGTAAAGTTAAAGCTGCCTTCCACTACGCCGGTAGACTCATTCAGCTCTTCCAGTAAACCGGTCTTATCGGTGTTGAACGTCACGCGTTCATCAGAGATAGCCATGACAATCTGACGGTCAAAGAAATCGGCTTCACTGAACTTTGCCGTTCCCGCAGTGCTGACACAACCATCCAGGGCTGTGATGAACTCAGAATAGGTTGTAAACGCGACCGGACGGTCATTCGCTTCATCCCACTGTGAATCACCTGTGGTACAGGCCTGAACACCACCAATTGGTGTCATATCCTTCAGGGTGGTGACCCAGATAGCACCAGGATCCGGTTCATAGAAAGCAACTTTACCGCCTTCCTGCTGATCATCAATCAGTCTTACATAACTGTCGATGGTGTCGCCGGATTTCCACTCCATGACGCCATCATTGTTGATAGCCCAGTTGTGCTCATACGGCTGACCATTGCGGAAGCGAAGCATGTTACCGCCAGGTGCCATGATGTAGGCGCGGGTTTCATAGCTGCTGTTGATCCGGTAGACATTCACCTGCTCATCGACCAGCATGTCCGGCAAACCGGTACAGGCGTTCAGTTGAGTCAGGTAATCCTGATAGGTCGCACCTGTCTCTACTTCGGTGATGTTACAGCCAGGAGAAGGTGGTGTCGTTCCGCGTTCCTGTTCGGTGACTTTGGTCGCCCAGAAGCCCACATAGTTTTCAGTGGCATTCATCTCAAAGGTCAGCAGTGCCCAAGTTTTATCTTTGCTGTCTGTGATAGCCCAGTACCAGACTTCGCTTGAGTCGCTGTTGAACAGTTTGACGTAACTGCCTTCAATCACCCAGCTGTTGCTGTAGGAGACGGTGCTGCTGCCGTTTTTATACACATCCACGCTGCCATCAGCGTTGAAGGTGTAATCACGGGTTTCACCCTGGCTGTTCACGCGCTGGAAGTTCTTACCACTGACCATTTCGCTGGTAATGGCACTGACGATACCGCCACAATCATTGTTCACTGCGTTGGTAAAGTCGGTCAGGGTCAGGTTCGGATCGCTTTTCTCTCCCTGGTAGCAAACCACCAGCGGGAAGTCGACTGCGGCCAGCAGCGCAGTTTTCGCCGTTTCATCCAGCAGGTATGCCGAGTCTTCTACATCGGTCCAGTTAGCAGGCAGGTATTCACCTACATATACCAAACCGTTGTATACAGACAGGATTGGATTTTCCTCACCGTCGTAGTGCTCACCCCAGCCATCAAAGACTGACTCTGGGATCGAGATGCGCATGATTTCCACGCCGTTTACCGTAACGGTCTGCCAGCTGCCGCTGCCGATCAGATAAGAGGTTGGTTCGCTGCCGGTTTGTGCAGTGGCGACATCCCAGTTCATTTTGTAGAAGTTGACCGTACCGTCATCAACAAATTCCATCGCAGTGTCTTTACCCATAGACAGACCTTTGATGGTACTGGTGACCGGATTTTCGCCCACAGACTGGCTGACGAGGAACTCGGTCAGGTTAGTGGCATTCTGACCGTCAACGGTGTGATCACCGGTGCCGTGCAGGTACCATGGCTGATGTCCGTACAGTTCGTACTTATCTGTATCTGTGGTGCGTGAAACGATACCCGCGTCAGAGCCTGCCGTGTATTTGGCAGTCTTGCTGACGATATCATCCAGGTCACCGGAGTGGTCGTGGATATACAGGCCATCGAGAGACTTGGCGAATCCATTGACCTTAAACACGTAGTCAGGATGATCGGTAGGGTAGAGCGTCAGAACCTCTCCATTGATACTCAGGACGTAGTTTTCATTGAAAGCAGTCCAGCCGCTCGCGGTCAGGATCATATGGTTGAACTCTCCCTCAGCCATAGGCTGGGTTTGTTCAGTCAGCGTGCCATCTTTATTGATGAGATAGCTTGCCGTGACTGTCGCGATATCACCATTTAAGGTGTAACGCTGCAGCTCTGCTCTCATTTTACCGTTGTCTTCATGAGCCCAGCCAATGTACAGGTTGGTTTCACTGCGCATGAATTCGATAAGAGCTGCTGTCTGGGACTGGCCGATATTCGGATCGGTCGGATCAAGGTCATCCACATCCAGAACGCCATCACCATCGTCATCAGTATCTGCGTTGTTACCTATGCCATCGTTGTCTGTATCCAGAGTTTCGTCTTTATCCAGAGGGAAGGCATCTTTGTCATCCAGAACGCCGTCACCGTCGTCGTCTTTATCGGCATTGTTGCCGATGCCATCGCCGTCGGTATCCAGGTACTCGTTCGGATCTTCAGGGAAGGCGTCGTCACCATCGAGTACGCCGTCATTGTCGTCATCGGTATCATTAATGTTACTGATGCCATCTTTATCGGTATCTTTCCAGTCACCAGTGCTGACGCTGCCCAGCAGGGCATCTTTGGCAGTGGTGTTCATCAGGAAGGCAGAATGGTCCTTATCGTCGGTACCGGCTGCCATAAAGCTGCCGAAATAGACATAACCGTTATAAACCGAGAGTACCGGACTATCCGGGCCGTCGTAACGGTCACCCCACTCATTTTCAACCGCATCCGGAATGCTGAACTTGAGGATTTCGGTATTGTTGACCGTTACTTTAGTCCAGCTGCCACTGCCAACCAGGGTTGAGGTTGGGTCAGTGGTGGCGGCCACGGAAGAAGAGTGCCAGTTCAGCAGGTAGAAGTTGGTTGTACCACTGGTGGCATCCGCTGCGCCGACAAATTCCACCGCTGCATCATAGCCGATAGACAGGCCCTTGATTGAGGTGGTGACCGGATTGCTGCCCGCAGATTGTGCGCTCAGGATTTCGGTCAGGCTGGTGGCATTATGGCCGTCAACGGTGTGATCGCCGGTGCCATGCAAAAACCACGGTTTATGGCTGTAGAGCTCGTATTTATCATCTGTACTGCCCAGTGACACAATCCCGGCTTTAGCACCTTCAGGATAGTTTGCGCCGGAAGCAATAATGTCTTCCAGCTCACCGGCATTGTCGGCAATGGACAGACCATTGAGATCCTGCACCGTACCAACTACCTGATAGGTGTAGTCAGGGGTATCAGACGGATAAACGGTGATCTCATCGGTGCCCAGCCTGAGTTCGAAGTTATCACTGGCGGCGGTCCAGCCGTTTGCAGTCAGGATCAGGCGGTCGAAATCGCCCGTTTCCGCAGTCGGAGAGGCCGGGTACGTCTGGGTCAGGGTGCCATCATTATTGATGGTGTAACGGGCGGTAATGGTTGCGATGTCCCCGTTGAGGGTAAACTCTTCCATTTCTGCGCGTATAACGCCGTTCTCTTCATCGGTCCAGCCAACGTACAGGGTTGTGCTGTCGCGCATGAACTGGATCAGTTCGCCAATCTGGGACAGGCCAATGTTCGGATCATAAGGATCCAGGTCATTATCATCGGCTACGCCGTCACCGTCATCATCGGTATCGGCTACGTCACCGGTACCATCACCATCGGTGTCTTTGGTTTCGCTGTCATCGAGCGGGAAGGCATCATCGGTGTCCAGCACGCCGTCATTGTCGTCATCTGAGTCGGCGTTGTTCCCGATTTTATCGCCGTCACTGTCGAGCCATTCGGACTCATCAAGAGGGAAGGCGTCCTCACTGTCGGGGTAGTCATCGCCATCATCGTCTGTATCGGCGTTGTTCCCGATGCCGTCTTTATCGGTATCGAGCCATTCATCGCTGTTGTTTGGAAGATCGTCAGCGTCATCCTGTACGCCATCGTTGTCATCATCGGTATCGGCGTTATCACCTTTACCATCGAGGTCGTAATCGGCACTTTCGTCTTTGTCGAGCGGGAAGGCGTCGTCCTCATCCAGAACGCCGTCACCGTCATCATCGGTATCGGCGTTATCACCGGTACCATCGTTGTCAGTATCGAACCATTCGTCAGGATCGCCGACCATATCCGGGTCTTCGTCACTGTCGGCAACGCCATCTCCATCGGAGTCGGTGGCAATGGCACCTTCGCTGCTTACAACGATGCCGGACAGGTCAGCATCCTCGCCGGACTGGCCCTGAATGCTTTCAATCTCAGTTTTTACTGTATCGTTAATGGTTGCGGCATCGGCAAGCAGATTGTCCGCATCGCCCTGCAGTCCGCCATCATCGGTGGTGTCTGCCTGGTCTTTGAGCTCTTCACTGGTAGAAGGGAGTGTGCCAGAGGTTACCAGTGCTTTGGCGCCGACTGCGGCTTCATCGTTATCATCTTCGATATAATCGCCCAGTACCTCATCGGCCTGGATACCCAGCTGAGTGGCAATTTTCTGGGTTGCTTCTGCTTCATCAGCACTGTCCCCGCGCTCAAGCTCGACGTGAACAAGAGTGGAGAGTGGCGTGATATTGGTCTGGCCCGCAGGCGCAGACATGACGTAATCGGCAATGACCGGTTTATTATTATCTTCGTCTATGGTCTTGCCTTTGATTGCCCGTACTATCACCGGGTATTGATCTGGGTTGGTTATCCCGGTTACATCGAGCACGGCGTTACCACCAGCGGTGGAAATGGTGCTCGGTTCATTCGGGTCTTTTACGAAGTCTTTGTCGATATCCAGCCAGACAACGGCACCGTTGAGGTATCCATCGATGGCTTTAACGCTGTACGAGGTTGTTGGGGTAGGTGATGAGCCGCCGGATGAACCGTCGCCTCCCCCAAAACATCCGACTAATCCTACCGAGGAAGTCAGGCCGAGGGCTATCACCAACTGTTTCTGTTTCATACTTAGTCCCTGCTTTATACATGGCATGCAAGCGGTCAATCAGGCCGCAGTGATACATAGAGTGTAGCTATATCAGGGAAGGTTGAAGTAAAAAAAACTGCTCGGGCCTCTTAGTGTGAGTCTTGTCAATAAAGGGTTTTGAAAGATAAAAAAAGCAGCTCACCATGAGCTGCTTAATAAAGTTTTATAATTCGTATTGAATTACATAAATGCCAGCAGAGGCGAGATACACAGCAGGATACCGGTGATGATGATCAGGTTGGTCGCCATGCCTTTGTACTTATGCAGGTGTGGCACCTTGTGTACCAGGTAAGCCGGGATCAGACAGCCAACCATGCCGAAGATAGGGCTGCAGATTGAAGTGAACGACAGGATAGGCGCGTTCAGGGCAATTGCAGACCAGGCCAGCAGGATGATGAACACGGTAACCAGTTTGTCTACCAGTGGCTTGTTGATTTGAGACTCTTTGAACTTACGCAGCAGCACGTTCATTGCCAGGCCGCGACACGCTTCCTGGAACGCCAGGAATACGCCGAAGAAAGAGGTCACTACTGCGAAGATGTTAATCACGATACCTGCAACAGTTGCCCAGCTGCCCGGGAAGTAGTGAGCGATAATAGCCAGTGCCGAGATGTTTTTGTTCATCGCTTCGGTTGCCTGCTCCTGGCTGATAGCGAAGGTGAACGATACTGCGAAGAAGAACACAATCACAAACAGAATAGAGAAAGCGATTTTCATTGCGCGCTCGGCTTTGTAGCGGGCAACTTCGATAGATTTCTCGTGAGAGCGGTAAGAGATAACCATTGGGCTCAGAGACTGGATAAACAGAATTGAGGTCAGGGTAAACGGCAGGGTGATGATGGCATCTTTCAGCATTGAGCCGAAATCACCGATGGCCGGAATGTTCGCCATATCCCAGCGGGCAATCAGCAGAACCGCCATAACCGCAACCAGAGACAGAACGGTGACCGCCATAAAGCCAGACAGTTTGAACAGCAGTTTCTCGCCTTTTGAGCCGATAAAGGCCAGCACACAGATAAGCCCCAGACCGTAGAAGACGTTCTCGTTCAGGTGACCTTCTGTGATGCCAAAGGAGTGCAGGTAAGATGCGCTGTCATTAGTTACGGCCAGTGAGTAAACTAGTACCCAGATAACCAGCATCAGGAAGTAGAGCACGCCGAGTGCCACGCCCCAGTTTTTGCCAAGGTAGCCTTCGATCACGCCAGGGTAATCAGTACATTTTTTCGATTCAGCCAGGGTATTGATAAAAAGTTTCTGGAAAAGATACATCGCCGGGTAACCGATAATGGAGGAAAGCAGGAACACCCACAGCCCCATCACACCCACCTGAACCGGCAGGAATACGATACCGGCACCGATCGCCATACCGATGCTCATTACGATCCAGCCCATATCAACGCTGTCGAACTTGATCGCCTTTTTCCACTCCTGCAGGGTCATGTTTGCCTGCTCATGTAAAGGCGCTGTACTGCGGCCTTTTGGCAGGGTGGTATTAATTGCTTCAGTCATAATTTAATCCATCAAAATCGAGTAAGAGTTTTAAAAAATCTGTTAATCCGTACCGGCTGTTGTTGCTGTTATGCTGCAACTTTTTTTGTATTCCGGCTTAGGTTTGATATGGAGCATATATGCGTTTTGGGAGAAAATGTTTTTAATGTTTTCTTCTGAAAACGATGTTTGGAGTAGAATTTGCTATCAAATTAATAAAAGTGCGTGGTGGTTTCTTTGTCTTGATATAAATCAATTCAAATATCTTTGCAACTGCAAATATATTTGATCGGCTTCATGTTATAGGAAATAAGTTTGGCGTGGTGTGATGAATGAAAAGTGCAGCCTAATTCACACTTTTGTAAATTAGTGAACTGGTTGAAGGAATGGGTTGCGTGGGAGGATCAGTAACACGCAGAAATGACCGAAAATCAGTCACAGAAAAAACACTTGGTGTGATGTAGAATGATTTTGGCTTCTGGCCGGGGGATGCAGAAGGTCAAACAATCAGCGGCGGAAGGGGAGGAAGGGATCTCCGCCGCTGAAAAAGAACGTTATTTGTTAACCATGATGTCCAGGATCTGTACATCGGTCTGAGTCATGGCGCCATTCGCCAGTGCAGACAGGTTGGCAATCGACTGATCGGCATCATTGGCCACAATACCTTCGTTGCCGGTTACCCGGATACCATCGAGTGCCATAAGTGCTGCTTTTACCGCCGCACTGGCAGAGGAGGACACCTTCATTGCACACGCAGTTTTTGCGCCATCACAGATCATCCCGGCCACATCGCCGATCATGCTGCAAATCGCATCGCCGACCTGTTCGCAGTCACCTCCCAGAAGATACGTGATCCCCGCGGCCGAGCCCATTGCCGCTGTGGTTGCGCCACACAGGGCAGACAGCTTGTTCTGGTGACTCTTAATGTAGATAGCCATCAGATGTGACAGCATCAGGGCACGGATGGTTTTTTCTTCGCTGGCACCAAGGAAATCTGCTGTCGCAACCACCGGCATCGTAGCGGCAATGCCCTGGTTACCGGAACCGGAGTTACTCATCGCCGGCTTCATTGCACCGTCCATACGGGCATCAGATGCGGCTGAAGTACGTTTGAGTACTTCGGTAAGCAGACCGCCGGACAGCAGGCCGCGTTCTTCATTGCGCTGGAAAGTAGCACCGATTCGCAGGCCATATTTTCCGGTCAGGCCCTCTTCAGACAGGGCGCGGTTGAGCTCAGATGCCTGATCAATAAAGCGGATGTCTTCAAGTGGCGCCTGAGTGGCGAAATCATACACATCGCGGCTGGTCGCACCGTCAAATGGGTTGGTGCTTTGCGTCTGGCCCGCATCGTCTTTGGCTTCTGCCTGATAGACCGTCATGCCGTTCTCTTCAATTGAAACAACCTGAGTGTGGCTGTCTGCAATGGTTACCGAAACGCTGCGCTCACCAGCAAACACGGTGGCTTTGGCATACAGGATATGGCTGACATCAGCCACGCCCACGGTTACCTGCTGGTTATCCAGCATGGTTTTAGCAACCGCTACATCTTCTTTGGTGACGTTTTTCAGCACTTCCAGCTCTGCGCGCGGGTCACCAGCCACTGCACCGATTGCAGCGGCAACGGGCAAGCCGACCATACCTGTTCCCGGAATGCCGACGCCCATGCCATTTTTCATCAGATTTGGTGAGACAGAAGCGCAGATAGTCACGTTTTGTGCGTTGTCTTGTACACCCAGTCGCTCTACTGCCATTGCTGTTGCCAGAGCCACAGATACCGGCTCGGTACAACCCAGTGCCGGAACCACGTCACGTTTAACTACGTCAATAAATGCCGGCCAAAGATGCTTGTTCATTTTTCTGCTCACCTTCTGTTATTTTGCGTTGCGGCTATACCGCTTACTTATGAGAGATCGTAAAGCATCATTAAAAGAAATTCTTTGCCATTATTTCTTTGCGGTCATGGTTTTGTAGCATTTTTTTCTCTTATTTTGTCATCAAATAGGCTGTTTATGGTGTTGATCACATTTTTAAACTCAATGTAAGTGGTGTTAAGGTAAATATCTCCTATAGAATGCAGATCAACTTCACATTATTTCTCCATATGGCGCGGCTTTTGGGTAATTATTTGGCAAACTAGCGGCGCTATAGAAATTGCTATCAGGAAAAACGATGGAAGAGCGAGCTAAACTCGACAAAACCGACCGCCAGTTACTGACCATGCTCCAGCGCGATGCGACCCTGTCGCTTAATGATCTGGCAGAGGCGGTCAATCTGACCACCACTCCCTGCTGGAAGCGCCTTAAACGTCTTGAAGAAGAAGGAGTGATCACCAAACGGGTTGCACTGCTTGACCCGGAAAAGCTGGGCCTGAGTTTTACCGCGTTTGTTCAGGTGAAGACCAGTGACCATTCTTATGGCTGGTATGAAAGCTTTGTCGCCGCTGTGGTAGAGATGCCGGAAGTGATGGATTTCTACCGTATGGCAGGGGAGTACGATTATATGATGCGCGTTCAGGTCGAAGACATGAAAGCGTTCGATAACTTCTATAAACACCTGGTAAACCGGGTGGCCGGACTGACTAACGTTACCTCGACTTTTGCAATGGAGTCGCTCAAGTCCAGTACAGTGCTGCCGCTTGAGTGACAATTGTCTCAATAGTGATACGGAGAGGCGGTTTTCACCTTACGGCCTCTCTGACTGATCTGCCTTTATTTGTTTTCCTTCGCTGCCCGCATTTCGCTGATATTTTGCCCGGCACACCGCCAGCCCTGTGACGACAGGGATCGCCTGCGTCAGCTTTTACTCATCAAACCGTACTCCATTCCAGAGCTCCAGGTTGTTTACTCTATTTGTGGCACATTTTCGCGGGATCTTTGCATGTTTACCTGTCCGGGGCTGTGATAGCTTGCGGCCGATCCTGCCAATCTGTTTCAAAATGTAAGAGTTATTAATCTATGTTAATGCAAACTGTTGTTCGTTCCGGGGTGTTGCTTGCCGTTAGTGCCGCCCTTGTTGCCTGTGGTGGTGGAGGCGGTGGTGATTCATCTTCGCTTTCTTCTTCTGTGACGCCTCCTGCACCTTCTGGTCCTATCCAGCGCGGACCAATTACCGCTCACGATGCAGAGATAGTGTTTACCGGCTATGGTCAGTACTACTATCCACGTGTTGATGGACAAATCGGTGACCTCAGATTTGACGTTGACGCTCCATCTGTCGCGAGTGATGCCCAAAATAACGGTTTGCTGATCACGCAATCTGGCGTTGTCACTGTTACCGTTAAGGATATCAAGTACGGATATGAAACCGCGAAAGATACCTTTACGCTGACGATCAAAAAAGGTCAAAATCAGGATCTGTCAGTTGATAGTCTGTTTCTTACAACCAGAGGTTACACCACTGAAAAGCGTCCCGTAATTCGTGGTGCGAAAGGTGATACCCGTGTTGAAGTCGTAGCCGGATATGAACAACTGATAGCGGTTGATGCGTTTGGGACGGTCAAATCGAAAGGAACTGCAGGTAATGCAAAAATTCGCGTGACTGACAGTGGAAATGATCGTTACGCAGAAAAAAGCATTGAAGTACCTGTGACCATCAGTGCAGTGGATCCGGATACGCTTTCGTACGCCAACCTGGAAAGAACTTATACCACTACGCTTACCATGCAGGCTTACAAAGTCAGTGGTAGTGAGCTCGAATCTGCAACTTATGCTCTTAACCCGGACAGTGCCCAGGATGTGATCGAGGTTAATAAGGCAACGGGCTTTATTACCGTGCTTAAAGCCGGTGAAGCCAAAGTTGACGTGACCGTTACATACCCGGATGGATTCAGTAAAGCTGATGAGAAAGTAACGTTTACGGTAACAGTCAACAAGGCAGATAATCCGGCACTCCTGGCGGACAGCAGTGAAGAAGTAATCTATGAGCCAGGCCTGGTATTCAGACCTGGTTTGTCCGGGGCGAATCTTGGCGGGATGCAATACTCAGTGCCAGAGGGACAAAATATTGTTTCGGTTGATCAGGCAACCGGGTTACTGAAGATTGAAAATGCGGGCAGTACGAAGCTGAACCTGATAATCCCGGAAAGTGATAATTACAAGCCATGGACCCGCACAATCGATATGATTGTAAGACAGGCTGATCACCCCGGTCTGACTATTCCAACCGCTTATCTGACTTATAAGAAGGATCTGAAGTACACCCTGAAGCCTGAGGGGCTGCAGGGGAAACTGACTTCGTCTTCTGAGTCTGGTGCTGACTGGGATGAAAGCAAAAGTGAGTTTCACTTTACCCGGGCCGGTTCATACAGCCTTACTGCTCACGATGACGGAGGTAACAACTACCGGCCTTTCAGAAAAGACTTCAGCGTTCATGTTGCCAAAGCTGTTCCTGCACCATTGCCTGAGTTTGCCAGTGTCAATGCTGTATACGCGAAAGAACTGGTTGTGGACTTAAGTGAGACCCTGCCAGCGTCAGAGCGTCCTCTTGAAGTGTTGTCAGTGGGAGACAAAACGGTAGCGCTTCATGCTACGGCTCTTAAGCTGTTAGTTCTTAAAGCAGGACAAACCAGTGTTTCTGTCCGTATGCAGGGAGATGACAACTTCCAGCCATCAGAGCCACGTTCGCTGATGCTTTACATTGCACCCGCAGCAAGCGACTTGTCGTTCTCCTCTGATACGCAAAGCGCTGTAGGTCAATGGGGCGATTCCGTAAAGCGCCATATTAACCCTTTGAACATCAGCGGTGTGAAAGGCACGCTCAGTTATAAGATTGCTGACGGACATGATACCGGTGTAGTTGAGCTGGATACAGCGACAGGTATGATGGAGATGCTGAAAGCGGGTAAGACCCGTGTAACTGCAACTGACTCAGGCGCGGACAGTTTTGAGGGCGGAAGTATCAGCTACGATGTTATCGTAAACAAAGGTGAGCTAAGCCTGACGGCGAACTATGCAGATGCAACCTATCAGCCAAACGGAAAGATGATCCCAACGGTAGATATCCCTGTGACGACCCGGGATCCTGACCAGGTATCTCTTCGTTTTGAGATTCCGGAGCAATACCAGAGTATCGTGTCCATGGTGAATGCGGCAACAGGTGAGGTGGCGATTAAGAAGGCGGGTGACTTTACACTCAATGTGACAGCTGAGTCAGCTAACTATAATCCGCAGCACTTTTCAGTGAGTGGAAAGATAAATAAAGCGCCACATCCGGGGATTCAGGTGGGTTCAGCTTCTGAAGTCGTCGTGCACTATAATCCCCGCAAGAGGTACTCTACGCCAGTTGTTTCACAAGCGCATGGCGAGCGACGTTTTGTGCCGGTTACATACAAGGTGCTGCGCGGATTTGACACCAGTACAGGAGACTTTTCTGCTGCACGTTATGCTTCGCCGGACATGCGGGATACCACTGATTCGGCCATGGTATACGAGGCAGAAAGTGAGAACTATCTCGGGGCTTCGCAGCTTTACTATGTAAAGGTGAAGCCACCACTGGCCTCAGAAGCGGACTTCAGTGAAGACGTGAAAGTCTATGAGCGTGACGAAAAAGCAGTCGTGCTCAGCAGGCTCGGCAGTAATGCTTCAAACCTGAAAGAAAGCCGTCTTGGTTTTATGGGGGCAAAAGTGATTGAGCCGACTGAAACCGATCTGAAAAACTATGGCCCAGGTACCCGCCTGATGGTGAGTATGAACTGGTATGATGACAACAGTGATAAACCGGGTCTGGCTTCGACTGCTGTGTTCTATGTTACCCGTAACGATGGCTGTGGTGATTCACCATCAGCGATTGAGTTGAATGCTGGTGGCTTGTGTGACAATGGTACAACCACGCGCTCTGTGACCATTTATAACCTGCCGGAGAACGACATTTTGGCAGGCATGGGTGGTAAGTGGACGTCTGTTCATCCGGTGACCGTTGCCCGCTATGGAACCGGTAAGTTTGTTCAGACAGCGGATGGTGGGGAGTACAGTAATACATCCCCGGATGCTTCCCAGTTTTATGAGTGGGGTGTGCTGAATTTCGAAATCAGCCAATAACAGTAAAAACAGGCGATCTTTTGATCGCCTGTTTCTTTTATTGAACAAACCGCATGATCCCTTCCTGAATCGCAGAAGCCACCATATTGCCCTGCTTATCAAAAATCTCACCGCGCACCAGACCACGGGTATTGCTCGCCGTTGGGCTCTCAATCGCATACAGCAGCCACTCATCCATTTTAAACGGGCGGTGGAACCACATGGAGTGGTCAATGGTCGCCACCTGGAATTTTGGCGTCATCAGCGTCACCTGGTGTGGGTGCAGCGCGGTTACCAGAAAACCCCAGTCCGAGGCATACGCCAGCAGGTACTGATGGATCAGCTGATTTTGCGGCATTTCACCGTTGGCTTTGATCCACAGATACTGTTTTGGCTCGGCCACTTTTGGTTTCAGTGGATTGACTACCGTGACCGGGCGCACTTCAATCGGTTTTTCTCCGCAGAACATTTGGCGGATCTTCTCCGGCAGAAACTCTGCTATCTGGCTGGCCAGCTCAGATTCCGAAGCGTAATTTTCAGGCCCTGGTACTTCCGGCATCGTGTTCTGATGCTCAAAGCCAGGCTGCTCACCATGATAAGAGGCGGTGAGGTAGAAAATCGGCCGTCCGTTCTGAATCGCCTTTACCCGGCGGGTAGAGAGACTGCGGCCATCGCGCAGGTTTTCTACATCATAAATAATCGGTTTTTCCGGATCCCCCGGGTAAAGGAAGTAACTGTGAAACGAGTGCACCACACGGTCACTTTCCACGGTATAGCGGGATGCAGACAGCGCCTGACCAATCACCTGACCACCATAAACCTGAGGCAGGCCAAGGTTCTCACTCTGGCCGCGAAAAAGGCCCTGTTCCAGTTGTTCCAGCTGCAGCAAATCCAGCAGTTCGTTTAGTGGTTGACTCATCGTACCTCCGTAAAAGTTCTGTCAAATAAATAGCCTGAACGGAGACAAAACACAAGCGGCCGATATACTCGGCATTAATTGGTATTCATCGCAAGGTAAAAACAGAATGAAAAAATTACTGCTGGGAATGTTTGTCGCCTCAACACTGGCGCTGACCGGGTGTCAGACCACAGAGCAGACATCGCAATACCAGGAAGAGATGGCCGTGGCGACCATTATTGGCACGGTATCTTACCGCGAGCGTATCGCACTGCCGGATGACGCGCAGATCACCGTTACGCTGCAGGACATCTCACTGGCTGATGCACCATCGGTGGAAATTGCCCGTACTGAGTTTGAATCGCAGGGCTTTCAGTCGCCGTTTGCGTTCCAGCTTGATTATGACCCGGCTCAGATTGTCGATGGCCACACCTATTCTGTCAGTGCGCGGATTGAAGTCGGCGGTAAACTGCGGTTTATCACCGATACCGTTTATCAGGTGATCACCGACCGTAATGAAACCGACCAGGTGAACCTGCGCCTTATCGGGGTCGGTGGCAGAGGCTAAGGCTGCCAGCGATAGCGCTTTAACGACACCTTTCCTGCGGCGGAGACATCCACGCCTTCTTTTAACAGAAGTTGTCTCTGCCGCTGCAGATCTTCTCCTTTCAGGGAAATCTCTCCCTTCGCATTGATCACCCTAAACCAGGGCAGGGCTGAGCCTTCAGGCAGATTGCCCAGCGCCCGGCCAACCTGACGTGCATACCCCGGATAACCCGCCATTTTGGCGACTTCGCCGTAAGTTACTACTTTTCCATTGGGTATTTGGTGAATTACAGCAAAGATCTGTGCAAGAAATTGGTCCATACTGAAAGTGTCGGGTACCGTTAATGTTGTACTCCAGCCTACAGGAACGTCAGGCGGGTGCAATCTGCTTTTAACGAATATTGTGATGGATTGTTGGTACCCCAGCTCATCCAGGGAAGACGAAGGAGAGAGCGATGGTATTGTCTGCGATACAGTTTTCCGTAACGGCAGTTCTGGCCGTTGTATGTGCCCGGGCACTCAGCATGAGTGGCGGGGAAATTCCGGTGCTGGCGATCATTATCCCGGCGCTGTGGCTTTTGCCTCAGGGCGGGGCGGCCGGTCTGCTGCTGCTTGTCTCACTCGGCGTCTACGGCTTCACCTTACCTGCTGCGCCCATTGCCATGTCCCTTGCGGTATGGATCCTGTGGCCGCTTCTGATGGTGACTTTCTCACGCCGTTCCAGCATGTACGTGGTGATCTCCAGCGCTGCGATTATCGTCACCATGCAGCTGGGTATTATGGTTACCCAGGCAGAAGGAAAAATCCCCGGTGACTGGGAAGTCACCCTGGTTCAAACCCTCGCCGTCATGAGCACCTGGTTTGCCGCCCGTCACTGGCGGCCATCACCAAAACACAGCTGGTGGACCCTGACGCTGATCCTGGCACTCTGGATAGCGGGCTGGACACACGCCGCAGTCATTGCACTGTGTATTGTCGGCATTATCGCTTCTGCTGAAACCCTGCCAAAAATCGGCAACGGCATGAAGTGGAGTTCGCTGCTCACCTGGACCCTGCCAACCGTCGCCTTTGCTGCCGTGGTCGCTTCCGGCGATACCGAAGTGCCGAACCCGGTATTCGTGGTGTGGATCTTCCTGCTCGGCACCGCCTGGGCTACAGATTACATCCTGCGCGCCAATGAGGAAGAAGAGCAGGACAGATAACCCAATCTGCCGGGAATACCCGCAAACTGCATAATAGTTAGGCACTTAAACCGGGATCACTGAAAAATCCCGGTAATGCCCTTGCATTCGCGGGGGCGATACCTGATAATCCTTTTCACTCTTTGGCGACAAGCCAACAGAAATCAAATCGATGGGGGCCCTGGTCCTCCCGCAACAATAGCTCGTGAACTCGGTCAGGTCCGGAAGGAAGCAGCCGCAGCGAGTGACTTGTGTGCCGGGATGTGGCTGGGGTCTCCGCCCATTAAAAAAGCCGCTTTCATTAGCGGCTTTTTGCTATCTTGAGCTTGCGAACGCGGTACTTTTTCACTTCACAGATGCTGCATGTACTCATAGCGCAAATCTTTTCAATGAAATCAGCCCTAAACTGGGACTGATTCAATAATAACCACACAGTTTTCAAGTCAAACCTCTTCATTGGTATGAACTTTGTTATATAATCGCCTAAGTTCAGAACGGAATGAAAAGTCGTATGGTTACCACCTTCTCCAAATCGCAGCTCTCCGAAGCCGACATTATCTCAAAGTTTATTCTGCCAGCCATTAAAGATGCAGGCTGGAATGATATGACCCAAATTCGCCAGGAAGTGAAACTTCGGGATGGAAAGGTGATTGTGCGTGGCCAGGCTGCTGCCCGTAAGAAGGTGAAATCTGCTGACATCGTGCTTTACCATAAGCCAGGTATGCCGCTTGCGGTTGTCGAAGCGAAAGCGAACAAACATGAAGTGGGCAAGGGCATGCAACAAGGTATGGAGTATGCCGGGTTGCTTGAAGTTCCGTTTGTATTTGCTTCGAATGGTGATGGTTTTATCTTCAGAGATTTAACCAATCCCGCCCAACTGGAATCAGAAATTAACCTGGAGGATTTCCCGTCTCCTGAGCAGCTTTGGCATAAATACTGTGTTTGGAAGGGTTATAAAGAAGAACACTTACCAATCATTACACAAGATTATTACGATGACGGCAGTGGCAAGTCACCTCGTTATTATCAGCTGCAGGCGATTAACAAAACGGTAGAAGCGGTAGCCTCCGGACAAGACCGCATCTTACTTGTGATGGCGACAGGCACAGGGAAAACCTATACCGCATTCCAGATCATTTGGCGTCTGTGGAAAGCGAAAGCCAGGAAGCGCATTCTTTTTCTGGCCGACCGAAATATCCTTGTCGATCAAACCAAAACCAATGACTTTCAGCCTTTTGGCTCAGCAATGACCAAAATAACAGGCCGTAATGTGGACCCGGCTTATGAAGTCCATCTGGCCTTATATCAGGCTCTGACTGGTCCGGAGGAAGCACAAAAAGCTTATAAGCAGGTTGACCCTGATTTCTTCGACTTGATCATTATTGATGAGTGTCATCGTGGCAGTGCAGCAGAAGACAGTGCCTGGCGTGAGATCCTGGAGTATTTCAGCTCTGCAACGCAGGTTGGTTTAACTGCGACACCAAAAGAGACCGATGTGGTTTCTAATATCGAGTATTTCGGTGATCCCGTTTATACCTATTCATTGAAAGAGGGTATAGAGGATGGCTTCTTAGCCCCATACAAAGTCGTGCGTGTCGATATTGACGTTGATGTGCAGGGGTGGCGGCCAACCAAGGGGCAGGTCGATAAACACGGAGAAGTGATAGAAGACCGCATCTACAATCAGAAAGATTACGATCGGAATTTGGTCATCGATGAGCGAACAGAACTGGTTGCTCAAACCGTGACAAACTACCTGAAACGTACCGACCCAATGGCTAAAACCATCGTGTTTTGTAACGACATCGATCATGCAGAACGTATGCGCAGGGCTCTGGTTAATCTCAACCCGGATCAGGTCAAAAAGAATGACAAGTACGTGATGAAAATTACCGGTGATGACGAGATAGGTAAAGCTCAGCTGGATAATTTCATCAACCCTAAGAAGAAATATCCTGTTATTGCTACAACGTCAGAACTGATGACAACCGGTGTAGATGCCAAAACCTGTAAGCTGGTGGTGCTGGATCAAAGCATTCAATCCATGACCAAGTTCAAGCAGATCATTGGCCGTGGTACCCGAATTGATGATCGTTACGGCAAACTGTGGTTCACCATCCTGGACTTTAAGAAAGCGACAGAGTTGTTTGCTGATGAGCGTTTCGATGGTACGCCTGAGCGGGTGAAAGTCACTAAGCCGGAAGAGTTTGAAGATGAAGGAAGCTTAGAAGATATCATTGATGGTATCGATGACGCCGATACAGACAACCCATTTGCAGACGATGATATTGATCCGGGCTCTGTTCAGGAACCAGAAACAACGTACAAAAATGGCAGCTCTGACAGTGGCAGATCCGCTGGTGGAGAAGACTGGGATGATGAGAACAAAGTTCGTAAGTTCCATGTGAATGGCGTACCCGTGAAAACACTCGCTGAGCGTGTTCAGTACTACGACTCTGATGGCAAACTCGTTACGGAGTCGTTCAAAGATTATACCCGCAAGACCATGGCTAAGCAGTTCGCGTCTCTGGATGAGTTCACCAAACGCTGGAATGAAGCTGATCGTAAAGAAGCCATTATTGAAGAGCTGGCCCGTGAAGGTATCCTGTGGGAGGCACTGGAAGACGAAGTGGGTAAAGACCTGGACCCATTCGATATGATTTGTCATGTCGTCTATGACCAACCGCCACTGACCCGTAAAGAACGGGCTGACAACGTGAAAAAGCGTAACTACTTCACTAAGTATGGTGAAACAGCGCAACAAGTACTCAATAACCTGTTGGATAAGTACGCTGATGAGGGCGTTCAGGAAATCGAGAACATCCATGTACTGAAAGTAAAACCCTTTGATGAAATGGGCCGGCCATTAGAGATCATTAAGAAAGGGTTTGGCGGTAAGCCTCAGTATCTCGATGCTGTGCAGGATCTGGAAGCCGCGATTTACCAGTCTGCGTAGAATTTGGATCTTTTATGAGAGCAGGCAGGTCGTGATGATTTCGACCTGCTGCTAACCATCAAGCCGGTCCAAATCAGACGATAGCCGGGCCAATTGTTCAGACAGCTCACTGGGCAGGCATTTATGGGCAACGTATCCGGGCAGCACCGTACCCAGATTGAGCGCCTGATAGTCGGGGTGCTCCGTCAGTATCCGAAGGTAAGTATCAAGCCGTTCCTCTGGCGTTGACTCGCGCTGCAGTTGTTTTTTGATTTTTCCTGCAAGCTTTCGAATTTCATCGCTGTCTGTTTCTTTAAAATCACCGCATCCATCAGTATCCAACTCGTCGTAGAGAATGCCGGCAAATTTTTTGTGGCTCCAGCCCAAAGCGTGTAGAGCGCGTTGAATTTGCTTTTGTTTTTCCGGTGTCCCCATTTGTCCCAACCCCGTTAGTTATGATTATCCTGTCTTAGCGAAGACACATTACTTATTAAATTTAAAGGAAAAAATTATGACTAAATCAAAAACACCAATGACACCAGAAGCCGCTGCTCGTATTAAATCCAGTAATGCCAAAAACGGAAATGGAAAAACAGAGAAAGGCTCATTTCCTGCACGGGCTGAAAGTGCTGCGGCCAAAAACTCGAACTCAAACAAGTAAGGGAGCAGCCATGAGTAAGCAAAATCCAAACTACCCAAGCAAGACCGGTAATCCATCTGGCCCTCGCCGCGGAAATACACCAAAACGTTAGTATCACCAGTTAAGGGCAGCGAAAGCTGCCTTTTCTTTAGCTGCAACCCTCAGCATTGAACTGAAAGTGTTCAATAAACGCAGTGGGGTCTGACTTGTACTCAGTGTAAGAGACGTCTTTTTCAGTCTTCGCCAGGGTGCACAGACAGGCTTCCCGCTTGTCTTCATACCAGCTAACCGAAACGGTATTTTGAGAACCATTGATACAGGTATCCATAATGGCGTACTCAACTTCCAGTGGGTATCTGGCTTCGTCAAATTTGTCATTCACCGCGTAACCACCAACCACTCCAACAAGTAATGCGGAAGAGGCTGAAACCAGCCGTCGTTTGCTGAACTTAAATCCTTTAAAGCTCTTTTCACATTTTTTACAGGTGATGTTTTCTGCGAACTCGATTTTGTTGTCTGTCTCGCAGTGAGGGCATTCAATTTTCATATTATCTCTGGTTATAGCCAATGACGTTTCAGATATTTGTTTTGCTTATTATTTCGCCGGTTAATAGTACACAAATCTATTGCAGGATTGCTAATGATTTCATAGCCCTGACTCCAGTTTTTCGAATTGAGTTCTGGTATAATCGCGTCCAATTTTGGTTCTAAAAAGTAGTGAATTATGTCTGTCAGTTCAGTAATCAAATCCATTCAGGACATCATGCGTAAAGACGCAGGTGTTGACGGTGATGCCCAGCGCCTTGGCCAGATGTCATGGCTGTTATTCCTTAAAGTTTTCGATGCGCAGGAAGAAGAGCTGGAGCTTGAACTGGATGATTACCGGGAGCCGATTCCAGAGCAGTACCTGTGGCGTAACTGGGCGGCGGACGCAGAAGGTATGACCGGTGAAGAGCTGCTTGAGTTTGTAAATGATGACCTGTTCCCGGCGCTGAAAAACTACACAGCGCCAATTGATAAGAACCCTCGCGGCTTTGTGGTGAAAGAAGCGTTCAGCGATGCGTTTAACTACATGAAAAACGGCACTCTGCTGCGCCAGGTGATCAATAAACTCAACGAAATTGATTTCACCGATTCGAATGAGCGCCACCTGTTCGGTGATATCTACGAGCAGATCCTTAAAGACCTGCAAAGTGCAGGTAACGCTGGTGAGTTCTATACCCCGCGTGCAGTAACCCGCTTTATTGTTGACCGCCTGGATCCAAAACTGGGTGAGTCAATTATGGACCCGGCAACGGGTACGGGCGGCTTCCTTGCCTGTTCATTCGATCACGTAAAAAACAACTATGTGAAGACAGCCTCTGATCATCAAACGCTGCAAAAGCAGATCCACGGTGTTGAGAAGAAGCAGCTTCCGCACCTGCTGTGTATCACCAACATGATGCTGCACGGTATTGAAGTACCAGTACAGATTAAGCACGGCAACACGCTGAACAAGCCACTTTCAAGCTGGGACAGCAACATCAACGTGATAGCGACCAACCCTCCGTTTGGTGGCACGGAAGAAGACGGCATTGAGAAAAACTTCCCGGCAGAAATGCAGACCCGTGAAACGGCAGATCTGTTTTTACAACTGATTATCGAAGTTCTGGATGAAAACAACGGTCGGGCAGGTGTGGTACTGCCAGATGGCACACTGTTTGGTGAAGGCGTAAAAACCAAAATCAAAAAGATGCTGTGTGAGGAGTGTAACCTGCACACCATCGTTCGCCTGCCTAATGGTGTGTTCAACCCATACACGGGCATCAAAACCAACATCCTGTTCTTTACCAAAGGCAAGCCAACCAAAGAAGTATGGTTCTATGAACACCCATACCCGGAGGGCGTGAAGAACTACAGTAAAACCAAGCCAATGAAGTTTGAAGAGTTCAAACAGGAGCAGGATTGGTGGGGCAGTGAAGAAGATGGTTTTGCGTCTCGTGAAGAGAACAAGCACGCCTGGAAAGTCTCGATTGAGGAGATCATCGGGCGCAATTTCAACCTGGATATCAAGAACCCATATCAGGAAGAAGTGGTCAGCCATGACCCGCAAGAGCTGCTGGCAAATTATGAGCAGCAGCAACAGGAAATTACGGAGCTGCGTAACAAGTTGAAAGGCATTCTGGGTGATGCCCTGAAATCTTCAGTTGGTGAGGGTTAAGCATGAGCCTGGAACAACTGATTACCGAAAATATCAACGTTTGGACTTCAACGGTGAAGACCAAAGCAACCACAGGGCGTGGCAGCAGCAAAAAGCTGGAACTGTATGGCGTTAAGAAACTGCGTGAGCTGATTTTGGAGTTGGCTGTGCGGGGTAAGTTAGTACCTCAAGATCCAAGTGATGAGCCTGCAACTGATCTTATTGAAAGAATTACAATAAGAAAACAACAACTTTTAGATTCCGGTGAGTTAAAAAAGACAAAAAAAGCAAAAGTTCACGATGCAATTATCTCTGGTAACAACTTGCCTAGTGGATGGAAAGCAATTGATTTTGGTGACATAACTTTTAACCTTGATGCAATCAGAGTTCCCCTTTCGGTGAATGAACGAAAAGGGCGACAAGGGGAGTATGATTATTATGGTGCATCAGGTGTAATTGATTCGATAGACGATTACTTGTTTGACAAACCACTGCTTTTAATTGGTGAAGATGGAGCAAACTTGGTCAATCGGAGTACTCCAATAGCTTTTATCGCTAGAGGTAAGTATTGGGTTAATAACCATGCTCATGTAATTGATGGTATTAGTGAAGAATTTCTTATTTATTTGAGTCTATATATTAATTCAATTTCGCTGTTGCCGTACATTACAGGTATGGCTCAGCCCAAAATGAATCAGGCGAAGATGAATTCAATTTTAGTTATGCTTCCGCCTGAAAAAGAGCAGGCTCGCATTGTCGCTAAAGTCGATGAACTAATGACACTATGCGATCAACTAGAGCAACAAACCGAAGCCAGCATTGCGGCACATCAAGTATTGGTAACAACGCTGTTAGATACGCTGACCAACTCTGCAAACGCAGAAGAGCTGATGCAAAACTGGCAAATGGTTGCGGAACATTTCGATACTCTGTTCACCACAATCGATTCCATCGACCAGTTAAAACAAACCATCCTGCAACTGGCGGTAATGGGTAAGCTTGTCCCACAAGATTCAAATGATGAGCCTGCTGCAAAGCTACTTGAGCGTATTGCGGAAGAAAAAGCGCAATTAATCAAAGAGAAGAAAATCAAAAAGCAGAAAGCGCTGCCGCCGATTGCTGATGATGAAAAGCCGTTTGAACTGCCACTGGGATGGGAGTGGTGTCGCTTCGGAGCCTTGTTTAAATCATTTTCAAATGGGTTGTACAAGCCAGCTAAGTTTTATACTGATTCAGGAGTTATATCCTTGAGAATGTACAATATTCAAAGCGGAAACATTGATTTTGAAGGTGCTAAACGAGTTGAGGTTGAACCTCATGAATTAGATCAATTTTTGCTTGAAAAGGGCGATTTATTGATCAACAGGGTTAATAGTAAAGAGCTAGTTGGAAAAACTGCCATAATTCCTGAATTTGACGAGCCACTTGTATATGAAAGTATGAATATGAGAGCTAAACCGTTTAGTGACTACGTATCTGCTGAGTACCTTAACTTGTTTATGATGACAGCACTTGCACAGCAAGCTATTTCTTCTTTTGCTAAGGAAGCAATTGGTCAAGCATCTATCAACCAAGGGCAGGTAAGCTCGATCGCGATTACATTGCCTCCAAATAATGAACAAAAGCGCATCGTTCTTAAAGTAAATGAGATTTTAGTAGTGTGCGAGAAACTCAAAGAGCGGCTAACAGAATCTAAGGGAACTCAGTTACATCTCACTGATGCTATCGTTGAGCAGGCGGTGTAACTATGCGCTTAAAATCTATCTACATTAGCGAATACAAGAATTTAAAAGACTTTAGGCTTGAGTTTTCCGAAGAGCATTTTTTGGAAGTGTTTGTTGGTAAGAACGGTTCAGGAAAGTCAAATTTTATTGAAGCACTGTTAGAAGTTCTTCGTCATATGTATCAGTATGACTGGGGTGATAATAGGCATGAACTATTCTTCTCATACGAGCTGATTTATGAAATTAATGATCAAGAGATCAAGATTGAATTTGATTTTGCTACAGAGCAACTAAAGGTCAACGGAATTGACAGAGCGACAGTTGGTGCAACGCCTAAACCCAATAATATTTTGACCTATTATGCTGGGCATAATCCGGCTGTTAGCGCGTTGTTGAGTTCATTCGAAGAAAAGTTTTCTAGAAGAATCATTAGGGCTGATCACGATGAAAGTCGCCCTTTTATCGGTATCTCAAGTGCATACAATGATCTGTTGTTAGCCGTAGTTTCTTTGCTACCCGATACGTCAAATGCAAGGCAATACGTTACTGACAAGCTTGGTATCGAAGAAATAGTGAATGATTTTAAGGTGAATTTGAAGCGCCCGTTGTATGCTCAGAAAACGACAAGTTCTCAATATGATGTTCAAGTGGGCGATGACTCAACGAAATATTGGAGATTGGCTGGAACATCATTGGCTTTTTTAGGTGCATTGGAAAATTGTTTCTCAGATCCCGAGCCTACAGGTCGTATTCGAACGGAAGGCTACCTCTCAGATTCTGACACCTACCAGTTATACTTTTCACTTAATAAGATACGAGAGCACTTTCCCGACTACTCTGCTCATGACTATTTCAGGGTTTTCGACAACTTAAAAACTCTTGGGATGCTTGAATCAATTACGTTGACGCTCAAAACCTCCGACGGTCATGAAATTACGTCGAATATGTTCAGTGATGGTCAGTTTCAAGCAATATACCTATTTGCGATTAGTGAGATATTTAAGGATTCAAATTGCATTACTATCATGGATGAACCAGATTCATTCCTACACCCTGAGTGGCAAGCTGAGTGTTCTGAGCAAGTACAAGCTTTATCTGCAGAAGCAGCAGCCAGTAATCATGTAGTCATGACGACTCACAGTGCAGTTACCTTAATTAACTCACCTCATACACGAGTTAAGTATTTCGATTTAAGAAATGGAAAAGCCAATGTTTACGCTTTGCCTAAACGTATTGCAGTAGAACGATTGTGTTCTAACGTCATTCGTTATGCTGAAGAAGAACAGCTATTGAGTATCTTGAATGCGATAGAAATTGAAAACAAGCCGGTCTTATTTACAGAGGGAAATACAGACCCAATTATTATCAAAGAGGCGTGGCACAAATTGTATGATGGGCAAGACATGCCATTCATCCCTTTCTATGCTTTTAGCTGCACCTACATGAAGCAACTGATTACTGACCTTAGGATTCAGGAAGAGATGCAGGGTAAGCCTGTATTTTCATTGTTTGATTTTGATAAAGCTTACTTATCATGGGATGGTCTCAAAGGTGATGTTGTACACGGTGATATCGATACTGGCATTGTTAAAAAGTGGGAAAGCGGGAACTCCTATGCAGTAATGCTCCCTGTTCCTAATATTCCTGCTATTAGAGCCCAAGTTATTTCAGATGAGGCGACTAAAGAACACTATGGTGGTGAGTCACTATGTGAAATTGAGCACTTGTTGTTTGGCGAGGATACCCAAGGGTACTTCAAAGAATCACCTTGCAAAGGTGGGGGAAGAATTGTCGAGTTCATTTCCGATTCAAAGAAAGTGGAGTTTGCAAAAACGGTGGTTCCTAACTTACCAAAAGAGAACTTTGAAGTATTTCGCCCGATGCTTGATTGGATCGCGGCTAAATGTGTAGCTTGAGTAATGAGGAGTCCTTATGAGTTTATATAACATAGCGAACAAAAATCTCACCGCTTTAAAGCCAACAACATTTGCAGCTGAAGGCTTGCAAGAGCGTCAGGATTTGCAAGAAGCCCTCAAAGGTTGCATTGATGCTATCGCCCTTGACTGTTTGGTGATTTCTGAAGAGTTCTCCGATTGGGAAGATAGTCGTCGTCGTATTGATCTGTTAGCAATCGACAAAAATGCGAACTTGGTTGTTATTGAACTAAAGCGTGATGAGGTGGGTGCTCATATGGAACTTCAAGCGCTGCGTTACGCAGCCATGATCTCTACCATGACGTTTGAAAAAGCGTGTGAATACTATGAACGCTACATAGATAAAGAAGGCTTAGATATTGACGCCCGTGAAAGCCTGCTGGAGTTTGTTGATCTTGATGAAAGTAGCTTAGATGACTTCGGTAATGACGTTCGTATCGTTCTGGCATCTGCCGACTTTGGTAAAGAGCTTACTACATCAGTGCTCTGGCTTCGCGATAAAGGTATCGACATCAGTTGCGTTCGTTTAGCTCCTTACCGCTACAAAGAAGACGTGCTGATAAATGCTGAGCAAATCATTCCAGTTCCGGAGCTTGAAGAGTATCAGGTAAAATTTCGCGAGAAACGAGCTGAACAAAAAGCCAGTAGTAAGTACGTAGATAAAGATTACTCGGTCTATTCTTACAACGGTAACACTTATAACAAGCGTCACCTATCTTACGCGCTGTTAAGTGATTGGATAGAGAAGTACAACCCGCAGAGCCTAGAGCAGCTACAGGAAGCTTTTAATGGGGTGTTGAGGAAGTCTGTATTTGCATTGGTGTCTGACATTCCTGAAAAGCGCTACAAGCGTTTTCACATCAAAGAAGAGCATCAAATCGAATTGGAGTCGGGTGAAGTTATCGCTATTTCCAATCAGTGGGGGATGGGCAATATTTTCAATCTCATCGAACGCGTGAAGCGAGACGGATTTGATGTGACTCAATGTGAGTAACGGCTAGGTCAATGGAGTCTTTATGCGATGTTAAGAAGGCATCAATCTGAAAAAGAGTTAGTAATGGGTTGGCCCTAAATACACCGAACCCCTCGCATCTTTCTCTGACAATGCGAGGGGCTAATTTGGTCAATCTAAGCCAGATTTAGCAGATATTACGACCGTTAGTTGCAAACGTCATTTTCTGGTTTGCGTATTTACCTTCCAGCTGGCTCATATCGATCAGTTCTTCAACTCGTGAGCTCAGGTAAACGTCCTGACCGCCAACTACTGTGCTCAGAGCTTTGGTTTTATGAACCTCAGTGATTGGCACTTCAAAGATGTTCTGATCCAGTACTGCGAAGTCTGCAAACTTACCAACAGAGATTGAGCCGATCTTGTCACCAAGCTTCTGGCTGTCTGCGCCACCTTGAGTGTACATCCAGAATGCAGTTTCCAGCGGAATAGCGTGCTCTTCTGCGTTCAGCGTTGGGCCTTCAGTCAGGCCCGGGCCACGACGTGTGACGATAGTTTCCAGTGCAACCCATGGGTTAACCGGCGTTACCGCCCAGTCAGTACCGATAGAGACAGATGCACCTGTGTCTACGATAGGCTTAACAGGGAAGAAGTACTTGTGAATGCGGTGCTCACCAAGGTCTTGTGCAGCAATTTTGGTTGCTGCCATGTCGTACCAGAATACTGGCGAGAACTCAGCCCAGATGTTGTTTTCTGCGATTCTGTGGATGTCATCAGGGTGGATCATTGCAGTGTGCGCAATACGGTGCTGTAGTTTGTCAGCGTTGTTGCCAGGTTTTTTACGCAGCTCTTCAACGGCGTCGATAACCATGCGTGCTGCGCCATCACCTGCGCAGTGTGCGTGTACAACCAGCCCCATTTCGTCATAGCGGTGCAGGCCTTCACGGTATTGCTCAGGAGTATTCCGCCAGGGACCGTGGTAGTCTTTCGTACCTTCATATGGTTCAACAACAACCGCTGTTTGACCTGCTGCTGCCCCATCAAGGATATACTTAACACCCACAAGCTGAACCATGTTGCCAGAGTAGTCTTTGTGGTTGTGGATGTAATGCTTCGCAAGGTTTTGCAGATCTTCAGTAGCAAAGTCCACCACGTCGGTTGCATAAGTAGTCAGGCGTACCGTTAGGTCGTTGTTGTCGTCCATGTATTTGTATGCGCGGCCGTACATTTCACGAGACCATGGTTCGGTGACTGAGGTCAGGCCGTAGCTGTTTATGTAGCTAAAGATTGGTTTTAGCTGCTCGTTCGCCAGAACTTCTGGTTTAGGCAATGTCAGCAGGAACTTCTCCCATACAACGTGTGCCGCCAGCTCACGTAAAACACCGGTAGGCTCGCCATTTTCATCTTTCACGTAATGACCACCCACCGGATCCGGGCTGTCTTTTGTAATGCCGCAAACCTCCAGAGCTTTGGAGTTAACTAGTGCTGCGTGACCAGATGCTTCCCAGAAGAATGCGGGTTTGTCAGGAATCAGAGCATCGATGATCTTCTTGTGAGAAGGTTGGCCGAACATCTTGATGTTGCTGCCGTCATCCCACAAGTAGTCAAGGTTTGCACCAAATACCCACTCGCGCTCAGGGTGCTCACGCAGCTCTTTTGCGATAATTTCTTTGAATTCTTCGTAAGTTGTCGCTGTTTCATCGATGATTACGTTGCTGTGCTGCTCTGCACACATCTCAGGGTGCATGTGGTCATCGATCAGACCCGGAACAACCGTGTGGCCACGCAGGTCAACAACGAGCGTGTCTTTCTGACGTAGTTTCAGGATTTCTTCAGTTGTACCGATCTGTACAAACTTGTCGCCTTTAACAGCGAATGCTTCAGCCCAGCTTTGCCTGACCTTATCGCCCTGGTAAACCTTACCGTTAACGTAAAGCACGAGTTTGCCTTTTACGTTACGAGCATCACCAGGGGTTGTGTTCCCTACCGCTTGTGCGATTGGGCTCGCTGCCATCGTCAGGGCAGCCGCGCCGCCAGCTTTTTTGAAGAAACTACGACGAGATGGGTTATCAAGTACGTTGTCATTCAACTCTACGTAAAACTGCTTACGTGTCATAACAATAATTCCGTGTATTAAGGGCAAATTACTAATCAGGCGCTTTTATATCGGATTAACACCGACACCTGATCAACTTGGTGATTAGTATTACATCGAACCAATTATGGATGCAATGGAATCAGGCGAAATATTGATCTTCTTCATACTTTTTAGCTCAAATCAGTAGCTGAATTTGTTAGTGTGCCGGGTATGGCTGTGTTTGAACCGACGCATCCGCATGTAAATGGCTCAAAAACTCTGGCTGACTCTGAGGACTTTTTACTCAGGCTCTGCCTGGCAGAGCACCACAAAGCCGTTCTGTCTGCTATGGTCTATTCTGTTATTAACAGATACATCCATAAGCGAACATGCCCATGAAAATCATCCCTTTTTTATCATTTGCTGCGGCATGCACATTCTTTGTTTCTTCTCCTGCCCAAAGCAAGGAATACATCATTGGCGTGGAAGAGCTCGATTATTACCCGCTCTACTTCTATGAAGATGGTGACTACAAAGGTTACGCCAGATACGTGATGGATCGCTTTGAAGAGCATTCGGGCCATACGTTTGTCTATAAGCCGTATCCTGTGAAGCGGCTGATTCTCGAGTTTCTGGATGGCAATCTGGACTTTAAGTTTCCCGCCACGCCTGAGTGGGATACAGATAAGAAGGTGAATTTTGATATTACTTACAGTGTCGAGGTGATGTGCTATACCAACGGCGTAATGGTAAGGGCCGGGGAAGCCGGGCAGGGGAAGCTTGAAAAGCTCGGTACTCTTCGTGGTTTCACCATTACCACCGATTATGATGCTGACTTCCTGTCCGGGAAGACAAAACGGGTCGAGCTTAATTCACTTAAGCAGCTTTTCAGTATGCTTGGCCTGGGGCGGGTTGATGGTATTTACTTCAATACTGCTGTTGCCGATTACTATCAGTCAGTAGTCATCAGTCAGCCGGGAATGGCGGTGTTTGACCCGGCGCATCCGCATGTAAATGGCACATACCATCTCTCCACCATAAAGCACCCGGAGATCATCGAAGAGTTTAACCGGTTTATCGCTGCGGGAATCCCCGGCTATGAGGAGTTTGTAAGAAACCGGTTTTCGGTTTCTGGCGAGCAGTGAAGGGGTCATGGTTCCAGCCCTTTCACTGGTGCCGGGAATGTCTTTAACTGAGCATCAGCCGCGATTAATCGTGATATCCGAAACAAAGCCGTGTTCAGTGCTTTGCAGCGCGCTCACCATCATGGCTGCTGCTTCATCTGCTGTCATAAATCTTGAAGTATCCAGCGCCTTGCCACTGGTTGGCCAGAAGTCGGTCGCCATTCCTCCGGGGCAGACCGAAATCAGCTTCATCGGTTTGCCTTTCAGTTCCAGCCGCAGTGATTCCACCAGTCCGCGAACGGCCCATTTGACCGCACAATAGGTAGTCTCTCCGGCTTTGGCCTGCTGGGCGGCGGTGGACATTACGATTGCAACCTGGACGGGCTGATCCTGGTAGCGACGCACCAGTTGCTGCAGAAGGTTAACCGTGGTGGAAAGGTTGTTCCGGATAAGCTGCTCAATCGCCTGCGGGTCCTGCTCTTCGAACGCACCAAACAGACCACTGCCTGCGCAATGGATCACTTTTGCCGGTGGTTGTTCCAGTTCATCAAACACGCGCGAAACCTGCTCTGCATCGGCCATATCGACACTGACAGTTGTTGCTTGCTGAGTAAGGCTTGCCTGCACCTTATCCAGTTTATTCTGACTGCGTCCGAGCAGGGTCAAAGGCTGACCTGCCTGATCATATTGTTTTGCAAGGGCTGCGCCCAGGCCACTGCCTGCGCCGGTAATTAAAATCATAGCGTGTTCTCAGCTGGTGATGGATTTTGTAGCCTAACAGTATTTCTGTAGCCTGCGTGGCTGGCTTTGTCACAAAATCGTCAGGTTGTGCCAGGTTAAGCATCGTCAGGTAAGAGAGATAAGAAAGATAGGAGAAGCCGCTCACCGGTCAGTGAGCGGCTGCCGGGCTTTAAGGTTTGATGGTACTGAAGTCCGTAAAGCGGCTGGTGTAGAGCACGCTGTCCGGCTTGTTTTCTGAATCACCGAGAACAAGCACGCCAGGCACTGAGGTGGATGCGTCTATCGCATTGATGGTCCGGTCGTAGTTCACCGTATAGAGCACATCATTGGCAAAGCCATTTGGCTCCTGCCAGTACCAGATCTGGGTATTGCGCGCAAAGTCGTCCCTGCAGTCAGAGCTCAGCGTCAGCTGACCGTTTGCAGTTTCCAGACACTGGTTGATATTGGCAACGCTGCGGTATCTTTTCTCCTGGTCGTAAACAAACGACTGAGATTTGGAACCATCGACACAGTCTTTAAACTGCAGTCCGCTGTTGCCGACAACCGTCAGACACTGTGCGTTGTCCTGGCTCAGGTAAGTTGACTTGATGGTTACCGCATCAGCGCCCAGGAACCATGGGCTGTTCCAGTCGACGGTTACGGTAAACTGATCGGAGTAAGTCAGCTTTTCAAAGTCACGGCCGGTTTTCCAGCTTGAGTTGCTGCCGGAGTCGTTCCACAACTGGCTGCCGGAGGCGTAACGGCGGCCAATGATCCAGCGGTTATGACCAAACAGCGCCAGGCTGTCCACTGTGGTTTTTACCACGATGTCAGAAGAGCCACTGGTTCCCTCTTTTGCTGCTATTTTGGCGACAAAGTCAGGCCGCAGGCCGCTGACTGCCAGCGAGTTGTTTTGCTTCAGTTTATCGAAGTTCCACGGGTTACCGCGACGCTCGTCGTAGTCCCAGCACCAGCCATCCGCGGTACCCAAATCACAGAAGCCGTGTTCAGGGTCGACAGATGAACCATATTTGTTGTTCACGTATTTGATGTTGTAGCCGTCTTTATTGGTTTTTGCGACCAGTCCAAACTGCTTTTTATTGGTGATGCTGTATTTATCGCTGAATGAGTATTCAATATCTTTGATTGGGATCTTGGGAGAAAAGCCCAGGCCGACTTTAATGCTGGTGGTGGTTTCTTTCTCGATTTTGGATTCCACCTGGTCCTGCATTCTCGGGTAGAGGTCATTTAAATAAATCTGGCCGGAAGCGAGTTTGGCGCTGTCGTTAATTTTAATACCGACATCAATAGCGTCCAGGTACTCTTTATAGACATAGTTGGTGTTGCTGTTGTGATTCCAGCGGCGGTAAATATCTGACCAACTGTCAGCCAGTCCCATATCGACACCGGAACCTTCTGCCAGAATGATTTCCACATACTTGTCTTTGTCGCCGGATCGGGCGTAGAAAGGAGACTTGCTGTAATAACGAATTTTGTATTTCAGCGTGACATTGCCTTTCCCCTGCCTTTCGACATTGAAGCGTCTGTGGACGATAAATTCCATCACATTGCCACTGTCCTGAGAGACCGACCTTTTGCTCCGGCTTCGCTTATTGAGCTCAGTTTCCAGGCTCGACAGGAGGTACTCAGTATCAGGGGTATCAAGAAGATAGATGCCCCGTTTATCAATATCGCCAGGCTTTGTAACCAGTACATACTTACTGTCCACACCAAGCCCTAACAGCTCAGAAGTGAAGGCTCTTCTCTCATCAGCGCTCATTTCAGCCAGGTTTAAGACGTAGTAATTACAGTTCGCAGGAACGTTTTCCTGCGGGCCGTACAGGTGGCATTCCTGCTGGAACCAGGGGGTAGAGGACTGGAACAGATCCGCCACAGGGTCGGTTTGATTAAGGTCAGACGCATAACACGCAGAACCGGACGCCGCCAGCAAACTTAAGGCGAAGAATGAACTCGCAACTTTGTTCATGTTATATCCTTTTGTTTATTATTAGATGTAAATCAACCTCTTGAGTTAATTTACGCGGCAATCCTAACTCAGTTTTTATTGTGATATTTATAAATTCCGTGAATGTGTGATTCTGGTTTAAAAAACAATCAGCCGGTAGTTCGGGTTGTATATAAGAAAATGCTGTAACAGTAAGTTGTTAATAATGCTTATTTAATAAAGTTGTTATTATTTTTTTGATTCACGACAAATAAGGTCCCGCCGCTTTTCGTGCCAGTTTTCGACTCAGGGCAAAGTAGCAAATAATTGATATGCTTCCAGGGAGGGGGGATGAGAGTTCGGGAAAGAGTTGACCGGAGGGTTGAGATTTATAAGGCCGAACCGGGGGGGGATAAAAAAGGCACATGCTGCCGAAAGAAGCATGTGCCGCATTAACTGATGTTCATTCCGTAATTACTGTACAGACAGCTCATACTCAGGCTGCTGCCGGTATACCCATTTACACAATATGGCAGTTAACGGAATCGTCAGGGTGAGGCCGATGCTTCCTGCCAGCCCGTGAATAACAGCGAGGCCGATGGAAGGAATATTAATAAACTGCTCATGCGGCATCTGAAAGCCCCAGATCATCATCATGGTAGTTAATGAAGAGCCGACAAAGGCCAGGATAAGGGTGTTGGTCATCGTGCCCAGAATATCCCGGCCGATTCGCATGGTTGCCACCATTCGCTCCTGAGGGCACTGTTCCGGGTTCGCTTCCATCAGCTCCTGATAAGAGGAAGCAATCGAGATCGCAACGTCCATCACCGCGCCCAGCGCCGAAATCATAATCGCAACAAAGAGCAGCCAGCGTACCTGAATCTGGTGGGCGCCACCGAGATACAGCAGGTCTTCCCCTTTGTCCAGGTATAAGCCGTTCAGGTGTGCCATCTCACCAAACAGCTGGGCACTGATACCAGCAGCAACAAGGCCCAGAATGGTGCCCAAAATGGAGACCAGCGACTTCTTGTTCCATCCGGTGATCAGCGCAAAACTGACGATTACTTTCAGTGAAATTAACCCCAGCGCCAGCATGACCGGGTTCCAGCCTGCAAACAATCCGGGGATTAACACGCCAATGATCAGCGCTGCTGTAAAATAGAGTGAAATCAGAGAGTTCACCCCCTGAGCGCCGCCAAAGATGACCACCAGTGCGATAAGCAATGCCAGCATCAGGTAGATAGCCGGGGCCCGGTCATGGTTGTAAACCCAGTAGAGCAGTTCTTTGCCACTGTCCCTCACCAGCAGGATAAAGTCATCACCAGGCTTCAGGTGGGTGTTGTGCAGGCGGCTGAGGCTGTTTTCTACCTGTACCGAACGCAGAGGCTCACCATCGATGGTGGCGATAACGGTTTGAGTACCTGTCTGTATCGACGGGACTTTAGGATCCGGACGAACGTTTTGTACAGGCACGTCAGTCACTGTCGCTGCAACGAACTCCTGGTTGTATACCTTAGCCGGGCGGAAGCTTTCCGACCAAACCGGAGACATTACAAAGATCGCTGTAGAGACAACAAACACTAAGCCTGGGAAAAAAAATCGTTTCATAGTTTCAGATTGAAAAGGGCAGTCAGAGCTGCCCTTTTATTTACCGGTTGCGATTAAAGCGATTTACGCTGGTTGTCGTAAGAACAGCCTTCGTAGCTTTGCGTTGGGTTGGCAAAGTAACTGCTCTGGTCTTTGTAGTTCACCGCGCGATCAATTGACTTGTCACGGTTCTCGCCACGTACGACACACACTTCTTTGTTCTGCAGGGCAGTCCAGAGTGCTTTACCTTCGCCTTCACGGGCCTTCAGAATGTCGCCTTTTTCAGTCCACTGACCAGACTTGTCCATCTTACCGACCTGCTTGATGTACCAGTTTGAAGAGTAGAAATCTTTGGCTTTCAGAACCTTGTTGTCAGCAACGTACCTGGTCAGCATATCGCGTACCGCGTAAATCTGTTCGTTGGCAGAGATCCACAGCATGTCTTCTTTCAGTACCCAGTGGTTTGGCAGAAGGGTAGAGGCATAACGGTAGTCGTTGACTGCGGCCACGTACTTCTTCATCGGGTCGAACGGTTTGCCTGAGATTTGTTTAATCTCAATTCGCTCACCTGCTGGTTTGGAGATATCGACCGAGTACTGAATGTCGCCGGCAAAGTGGTCGTAGTTATATGAACGCGCATTGGTGTTGAAGGAAACAGTGATATCGCCTTCTTTCCACTGGTTCAGGTAGGAGTATGACCACTCCATGTACTCTTTCAGTTTGTCACCGCGGATCTTAACCGCAACCAGCTGGTTGTCGTACTTGTAGAGCTTCGCACTGTCTTTGCTGCGGTAGGTCTCACCATCTTTCAGGTTAGAGTGGTTCGCAAACAGAGCGGCCGCTGAAACGTCAACTTTCAGGTTCAGGGGCTGGTTGTTTTCGTCCACCGCTTTCTCTTCCACATTCATGATCTGAATCTGGTTGATCAGGTTAACGACCGGCATATCGGCGGTTTTCGCGATATGAATAGTGGTGTAAAGACGGCCACCGTCTTTAGTCTGAACGATGTCTTCCGCTGTTGCAGTATCTGCGCCGCCGTTCAGCTCACCACGGTCTTCACCGTTGCGCGTGAAGTTACCTTCAACTTTACCAATCTCGCTTTCTGCAGCATTGTAAGCGGCTTCGTGAGCCCACTTCATCTTGTCTGACAGGTTTTCATCCTGCTCAACGTCAGCCACTTTAAGGTTGCTGAGCGCAGTATCCTGGATCTGCCACTTACCGGCAGCGTTTTTGATCAGTTTGATTTCCGCTTTAGCCAGTGCCCAGCCCCAGTTGCCTGGTTCGATCACTTTAACGCTGTCTGCGCGGTTCTCGTGGTTGTAAACCGGGTTGAACTCACGGTCAGTGGTCTCCTGCTCGTTTTGAGCTTCAAGGGAGATGTTGTCTACACGGTCAGCGTAAACGCGCTCGATGTGTTTGGAGTGCTCGTGGCCGTTGAAGATAACGTCGAAGCGGTCACCCAGTTGCTCAGCGATCATGTGAACGCCTTTACCAAAGTCTTTACGACCATAGTGAAGGGCACCGATTACAACATCCGGCTGGTATTTCTCAATGGCCGCATCCACCGCATCACGTACCGCGCTGATCTCTTCTTTGAAGCCCAGGTTACGGAAGTTCTGTGGAGAAGATGCCTGCCAGCTGGTTACCATTGAAGGAGTCAGGCCAACGACTGCAACTTTGGCACCATTGACGTTAAAGATCTGGAAACCACGCAGGAACGGGATTTCCTTGCCGTTGGTCTTACAGGCGTCTGAGTTCTGATCCCAAATGATGTTTGAAGAGATCACAGAGCCGTTGAAGTTGGTCAGGTTACGGTCCAGGAACGAGCGCTCGAAGTCGAACTCGTGGTTACCCGGTACCCATACGTCGTAGTTCATGCTGTTCAGCGTTTCTACCACCGGGTGTACCGGCAGGTCGTTGAACAGTTCAGCAGAGTTACCCTGAACTGCATCACCCAGGTCAATCATGATCAGGTTCGGATCTTTCTTACGCTCGCTGTTCAGGATTGACGCAATCTTGGTGTAACCCGCGTTGTTATCCGTGTTGTTGGTTGCGTAGTCGTGAGAAAAAATACGACCGTGCATATCACCGGTTGCTGCCAGGGTAATGGTCAGTTCATCAAGTTCTGCGTTTGCGTCACCTTTAACGATAACGTCCGGAGCTGAGACAAAAGTCTGACATTCCTGAATCGCACGAACAGAGGTGTCAGCCTGCGACTCTTCGTTGCTGCTGTTACAGCCAGCCATAGCGAAGGCCATGCTGGTCGCCAGCATGGCTTTGGTTAGTTGGTTCATAGTCTGCTTTCTGAAATTGGACGACAAATTCGGGCTTTATCGCGGCCAAAACGAGTCGATATAAAAGGTGCGCAGATTCTATATAAAACGTTTGCGTCATGTACAGACCTGAGGGAATGGCTGAAAATTCAACAGGTATCAGTGTCTGAAATGCTATCAGGGCAGAGTAAGAAGCGGGTTGAATTGATTTAACAATCCAGGTGGCACATCATGAGTTTTGATAACAAAATACCTGCTCAGGATCACTTTTACGGGGCTAAGGTGACTGAATTAATTGCACGTTTATGTGATCTGGATCACTGTTGGTGATGGCAAAAATCACCGGTAACAGCCAGCAAGAGAGTTGATAGCGGGAGCTATCCCGCTATCTCTGTTTCTCCAGCTGGGACGGATTCCTAAGCCGGTCTGAGTCTCAGCACTGGCCGGTCGTCAATCGGCAGGTGCAGAATCGCCGCGATAAAGGCCATGGCCACGGTTGACCACCAGATTGGCTCATAACTGCCGTAGTAGTCGTAGATACGGCCACCGGCCCAGGCACCGAGGAAGCTGCCCACCTGGTGGGTGAAAAATACCAGCCCGTAAAGGGTAGACAGGTAACGCGGGCCAAAAATCTGCCGCACCAGTCCTGAGGTCAGCGGAACGGTACCCAGCCAGCAAAATCCAATCGCACCACCAAACAGCGCCGCCGTGTGCTCTGTGATCGGCAGGGTAACAAAAGCGCCAATCGTGATGGTGCGGAACAGGTAGAGTGCGCTCATCACATGGCGTTTGTTGAACCGGTCACCCATTACTCCCCAGAAATAAGAACCAAAGATATTGAAGATGCCGACATAAGCCAGCGCCATCGCACCAGCAGAAGCAGGCAGGTGCTGATCTGCCAGGTAACTTGGCAGGTGGGTCGCAATAAACATCACATGAAAGCCACAAACAAAGAAGCCGGCATGGATCAGCCAGTAGCCACGGTGGCGAAATGCCTCCTGCAGTGCCTGGCTGAGCGTCTGGTTTTCCTGCTGCTGTTGGCTGGTGGTATCACCTGCATCGCTGTTGGTGTTCATAAAGGCTGCAAACGCGATCATCAGGCTGCACATCAGGGCAAATACCTGCATGGCGTACTGCCAGTCATAATGGCTCAGCAGGTACTGCGCACCGGGGATCATGGCGAACATGCCAAACGAGCCCATGGCAGAAGTCAGGCCAAAGGCTTTGGCGGCGTGTTTGGCCGGGACCACTTTGGCAATCGCCCCGAGCACAATCACATAGCTGGTACCACTCAGGCCCAGTCCAACCAGAACGCCGAGGGAAAGGTAAAGCATTCCCGGAGCAGCAGCGATGGAAGTCAGGTACAGACCCAGCCCGTAGCTCACAGCCCCCAATACAATGATCCGTTTGGGACCCCATTTATCGGCCGCCATGCCAACAAAGGGCTGGAACAGGCCAAACAGCAGGTTTTGCAGTGCAATTGCGAAGCTGAAGAACTCGCGGCCGGTGTGAAAAAACTCACTGACCGGAGCCATGAAAATACCAAACGACTGCCTGATCCCAAGGCAAATCAGCATAATCCCTATGCCTGACCAAACTACAAAAGGAAAACGAAAAATACTCATGTTGATCTCAATGGTGATGGTGGGATGAATGGTGGCTATGCGCACCATCTTCGGTTTGCTGATGACAGCCAGAGCTCATCGCCTGAGAGGCGAACAGTTCGAACACCGACGGAAACTGATGCAGGGCAACCAGTGCCAGGATCAGAACCAGCAGCATACGAACCAGTTGAGCGAAGACAGATTGTGAAAACATAACAAGTTCTCTCAGATACCGGTCAGAAGCGTGGCCGGAGCAGCCAAAGTTAAGCGAGCGCGAAGTCTACGGGCGGGCGGTCTATGACTCAAATGATAAAAACTGAAGAATTAGATGCATTATGTGCATAGTAAGTAATTTGAGCGTGGTGGGAGAGCAGGATAGTTTTGGGCGGGATTAAAACCATTTACACCAATTAGTTTATTTGAAGCGTGGGTTTTTGGTTTGCAGAGCGAAGAATCCCGTCACCTGTAAGGTTATATTGGGTGACACAACCGCTTCCCATGACTCTTCTGTCCATCGCGTACCAAACTTTCCATGGGAAGCGCTCTGCTAACCGGATTCACGTGCTCAGATCTTATGGAAGTAACCCTATGCAGTCAGCCCTCTCCCTTAATCACAATGAACTCCATGCCGTTTTCGAGCTATATGACCGTTACCTTAAACCCGGATGCGACAGGCTTCTGGAGCTGAATCAGGTACTGCTAAAGGCTGAGCGAAAGCAGCGCATAAAGCAGATTGGCTACCGGCTGGGCTGGGTTGGCGGCACCTCTGCGCTGGTGATAATTGCCAGCCTGGTGTTTGATTTGGGAACCGTACTGACGGTCGCGGGCTTATTGCTCTCTTATCTGCTGGGTCTGATTCTGCATCATAAGTTTTCTCCACAGGTATCAATGCCAGAGCAGGAAGCGGAGCTGTATGAGCTCAACGATCAGCTGCGGGAGCATATCCTTGAGACTGAAAACAGTCATCAGGGAAATTTTATGCGACTGTTGCAGGCCACAGGCCTGGAAGAGAGAGTCAAAGGCATGTACCTGGAGCAGGGGGAATCTTTAACCCTGGAAGACATTAATGGTGAGGGCCTCTACCACTACCTCGATGCCATGAATCAGATTATGGAACAAAGGGATAAGCTGAAAAGCCTGACTGGCTGAGTTGCCGCCGTTTTACCTGTATGGGTCTGGGTGTTATCACTCAGGCCCTTTTTTAAATCAAGTTTGATAGCTGATACCTATTGTTTTTATAGCTATAACTGCTTATACCTTTTAAAAGTCCAGCGCTACTATAGCCTCATCGAAACGAATTAACTTAAATAAAGTACTTAAGAGGCTGATTATGAACACCAATTTTATCGGACTGGACGCAAACCAATCACAAACCATCTCGGCTGAGCTGAATGACCTGCTGGCGCACTATCAGGTGTTGTACATGAACACCCGCGGCTACCACTGGAACATTAAAGGGGCTGAGTTTTTTGAGCTGCACGCCAAGTTTGAAGAGATCTACACGGACCTGCAGACCAAAATCGATGAGATTGCAGAGCGTATCCTGACTCTTGGCCATACGCCGGACCACTCTTTCAGCCGCTATCTGGAAGTCAGCCGTATTGCGGAGCACCAAAACGCCCACGCAGGCAAAGAGTGTGTTGCCGGGCTGGTGGACGGATTTGGTGAGCTGCTGATAAAGCAGCGCGCTATCCTGGAGCAGGCGGGTGAAGCCAGCGATGAGGGTACTGCAGCGCTGATGGGAGATTACATCCGTGAGCAGGAAAAACTGATGTGGATGCTGAATGCGTATCTGCAGTAATACCAAAACGGGGCCGAAAGGCCCCTTTCTTTGATCAGGGCTTATCTGTGGCCTGATACAGGCTGCCGCTGTAGTAACTGAATACCAGAAACTGGTTGTCGTTCCGCTTTAGCAGCAGAAGACTGTCATTATTAAAACGGCCAATATTGGTCAGCATCTTCTCGGCGACAGTTAATGGCCTGTCCGGTTCAAAGATCTGGTGTTGATCAACCGTCAGGGAAAAGCGACTGTTCATGAGCGCATAATTACCGAGTGCTGCGTAGCCGAGATCCTGACTGGCCATCATCTCTATGTCGAACTTATTGTCCTTGCGCAGTTCCAGGTTGATACGCAGCTCAAGAGTGTCATATTGATCCTGTAGCGCAAAGATGTGCCGGGTCTGACTCTGCCAGTGACCATACAGAGGCGCATATCTTCCCGAAAAAAACAGTGCGCAGCCAATTACAATCCCAGTTCCTGCGCAGAGCAGAAGTCGAAAACTAGTTCTCACAGTGTGCCTCCTCGTAGTCCAGAGGGAAGCTGACAGATTTTCCGTCATCTGCTATCAGCAGAATGGTGTTTTTTGCCTGATATCGGTCGACACCAGACAGAACTGCCGGTTCAGACTGACCCGGCATTGTTACGGTACAGCGTGAATGACGGGCAATCAGGTGGGAATCGGCAGGCAGTACTGCCGGACTAAAAAACTGCAGCAAGGCCCAGGTCAGGGCTGCGATGACCATTGTGAACACCGGATAGAGCACCAGCGGCCAAGATTTGAACGCAGTGATTTTTTGTTTTGCCTGATGGTTACTGGTTTGACCGGTGAAGACATAACCTCGCCCTCTTATAGTTTTGAACAGCGTGTTATCTGAGTCTCCAAATGCTTTTCTTAACTGGAATATCCCCTGGGTGAGGCTGCCTTCATCGACTATCAGTCCTCTTGAGGTCCAGACTGCATCGAGTAATGCCTGGTGGGACTGGGGGATACCCGGGTGCTGCAGGAAGTGCTGCAGCAACATCGACTCGTTACCGCCGAGTACGTTTTGCCGCCCGTTTTTCAGGCAAAGAATGGTGTTGTTTTCAAAATCGACTTCGTAGCGGTCGTTAATTGTAATGGTCATGCCAGTGGTACCGGAGAAAAACTACCGGCCAGTTTGCCTTATTCAGAGGTTGTTAAGGTAAACGTAAGGCAAAAAAGACGCTGACAGCGTTAACTTTATCAAATATTTCAGGATTTGCCGGGGGCATTCCTGTTGTCAGGTGATTTAGCTTTTTTGATGTACTTGTTTGACCATGGACGGTGGGGACATGGTGTGAACAGTTTTAAGTGGTGTAACCTTTTGTTTTTAAATGAAGCTGAATTATTTTAACTAATCCTGTTGGTAATTAATGGCAAATAATCCTCAATAAGGTGCATCAGGTGAAGGTTGGCCGGATGATGACTGGGAAATGAGCTGCGATGACGGACTTATGATAAGAGTTTCAGTTAGTTTGCTGCCTGGTCATTCGCTCACCTTACCGGAGATAATATGAGAGACATCGCTGCCTGGTTTTTGGGTTTTTGCACTGTGGTTTTGGTTCTATTTGGCCTGAACTTTCTATTTTCTGTGCCGGGAATTCCGGTATATATCGAAGCCGGACAGGCGGCATCGCTGACGGATATGCTGGCTGCGTTGTTGAGCGGGAAGGAGATAGGGGACCTGACGGATCCGGGAGTCTATGCCGTATTTGCCGGTATGATGCTGGCCTGGCGGATTCTGCTTATGATTAAGACCGGCAGAGCGGATGGCGGCCTCACGCATAAAAAAAGGGCACTCTGGTTTTGCAGTATGGCCGGAGCCACCATGTACGTTGCAGTTGTCGTTATTTTGTGGGAGTCCGGAGTTTCCCCATTCATTATCGGGCCGGTATCGCTGTTAACCAGTGCCGGAGTTGCGTGGTTCTTTCACAGCAGATACAAAGCCCGGATGATGGTGGCTGCTACAGTATCCGGGCAGCAATGTGCTCAGTTTTCAGCTTCTTAATATCTCCTGACTATGCAGTGGCAGTGGGGGGCGCTTCCAGTGGCAGCGTCAGGGTGATTTTGGTACCTGCCCCCGCCTCGCTGCCGGCCTGAACTTCTCCACCCAGAATCCCGGTAACCAGGTTGTACACAATATGCAGCCCCAGCCCTGAGCCACCCTGTCCCAGCCGGGTGGTAAAAAAGGGTTCAAACAGACGGGATAGGTGCTCTTTTGCTACGCCGGTTCCGTTGTCCCTGACTTCAATCCGGATGTGGTCGTCATCAACCGGAAGGCACTCAATATGAAGCTGCCTGTCTTCCTGGTCGGGAAAGGCGTGGGTGGCCGAGTTGGATACCAGGTTCATCAGCACCTGGATAAGCGGTCCCGGGAAGCTGTTCATGATGACTGAACTGTCACAGGAGAGCCTGAGTTTAATCTGGTTTTTTCTCAGTCGTGGTCCCATGGTTACTTCCAGTTCATGCAGGGTTTCACTGAGATTAAAGTCTCTTCGCCGGTAGCTGGACTGATCTACCGCTACCTGCTTGAAGCTGGTGATCAATTCGGCGGCGCGGTTCAGGTTTTTTTCGATACTGTCGGCGGATTCGTCATTCCTGGTCATGTAGTTGTCCAGGTCTGAGCGGCGCAGGCCCTTTTCAATAGTTGATGCCATGTTCTTGTTCATGCTTTTCAGCGATGTCGCGACCATCAGGGCATTACCAATTGGGGTATTAAGCTCATGAGCAACACCGGCGACCAGGGAACCCAGAGCGGCCAGTTTTTCTGACTGAACGAGCTGATCCTGTGCTGTTTTGAGGGTCTCCAGTGCCTGTTCAAGCTCCCGGGTTCGTTCTGCTACCCGGATCTCCAACTGCTGCGTCTGTTTCTCAATAGTATCCAGATAAGCGCGCCGGTCCCGTTCTGCCTGAAGTGCATTTTCAAACCTGTGTTGCCATTTTTCCGGGACAGATGGCAGTGCAGGGGCTGCGCTGCCGGGCAGGCTCTCAACAAAGCGGGCCAGCTTTAGTGCCGGGTGGCTGAACTGGTGGTGTTGATAAAGCACCACGACAACAAGCAGAGTGGCAAAGAATCCGGCCATGATCAGGTTGGGAGTGAGTGCCCGCCAGATGTAATCAGTGATTTGCTGGTTGCTTATCTCCATGACAAGATTCCAGGGTGTGCCTTCCAGAGGGTGGGACAACCAGAAGCCGGTGTCGCTTTGCTGAAGCTCACCCGGACTGACGGTGTGCGTGGCACCTACCGCCATTTGCGACAGCACATTTAAGTGAGTAACGGGCTCCGTCTGACCCTGTAAGGCTCCGCCGCTGTCTCCGACAACGAGACCATTTTTATCAACCAACACCAGCCTCGCAATCCCGCCATACTTCTCAGTAAGGATGGCATCCAGTACTTTCAGTGTGATGTCCGTGCCGACCGCTCCGGTAAACTTCTGCTGATAATAGACAGGGGAGAGCAGTGAGACCATCATGCCTTTCCCGCCAGCGTCCATATAGGGTGTTGTCCAGACCCGGGCTCTGTCAGGGTTGCTCCGCGGGCCCACCAGCTGTAACGGGTAGGTGCCTCCGGCCTGATAGATGACCTCAATTGCCTCATCCATTGTCGTTGTTCCGGTGGCGGCCATCAGATCTTCGGCGCTGACCCAGGGGTATACCTGAGTTAAAACCTGATCGGCATCGTAGTAGTAGCTCCATTGAAAATCAGCATGTTGCTGATGAGTTGCGACGACTTCAGGCATCATACTCAGCAGGGCAGTGACATCCGGTTCTATGTTACGGCTGCCGGAGCGAATAAGCAGCTGGCCTGCTTTCTCCCTAAGGTCGGAACGAAGGTTATCCAAGGGGGCACCCTCAGGAGCCCCCGGAGAGTTATCGAGAAGATACTGGTAAGCACTTTTCTCAGGCGAGAGTTGTGGGTAGTTCCTGGCCGTGACCACTGCAGACTGCATCTTGCCGATATGGTTGAGCGAAACAGAGATTGTTTGGCGGAGAGTGAGTAATGTCTGCAGGCTGCGGTGGTTTTCTTCGCCGAGTAACTGCGACCTGAATTGACTGCTCAGGTAGAGGCTGTTACCTGTAATGAGAAGAAGGACCAGTAAAAGACCACCGTAGATCATGAGCTTATAGCGAAGAATAAAACTGCCGGTATTTTTGCCGGTATTGTGGCTAAACTTATTGTCCTTATCCGGGGATATTGCCATGAAATGCTCCGCTGAGAGAGTTGCGCCAGTTCCTGAGTAAATTATAGATAGCCTTCTGTATTTTGTTGTTTATCGTTCTGCGGGCTTGACCTTCCCCCAGGGGAAAGGTTTATTCTTGGCAGGTTTTCATTGTCAGTGGATTGATATGTCTTCCAGTTGCTTACGCTTTTTCAGAGTCCTGTTGCCCGGCATTTTTATGCTGTTGGCAGGCAGCTTTGCGTTTGCCGGTTCGCAGACATTCTCCTTTTCTGTCACTGACCATTCTGCGTACAGCTCAATGACGGTGGAATGCTCCGCTGCAAGTGAGCATCAGCAAACTTCTCACTCAGCCAGTCACGCAGCTGTATCAGAGTGCGAGCGTGAACATCACAACCAGCAAAGCTGCTGCGGCGCAGCCTGCGTCAGTGTGATGGCTTTTGTCCCCCATAACCGTAATGACGGTGGCGTTGCCTCCCGCCTGGCGCTTATCCCCCTTGAGCTTCAGGTTGCCGGTGTTGACCGTCCCCGCTCTCTTTATCGACCCCCGATAGCGTAAATCCGAATCTGTATTTTTATGCCACCAGTATTGTCTGGTGGCGATGTGTATTGCGCCTGACGTTGGCGCACTCAGACAGGATTATTACGTGAAAATCACGCCTCATTTTCTGGCGCTGTGTATCAGCGCCGGGGTTGTGGTGCACGCACCAGTGGCGCTGGCTGAAACTTCAGCCGCCCATTCGGTTGCTAACCGCTCAACCCTGACCCTGCTCATCGAGCAGGCGCTGGCTGATGACGCCAGCCGCAAGCAGTTCTTTGCCCAGTCCCGTGCCACAAGAGAGAGCGGTATTGCCAGCTCTACTCTGATGGACCCTAAACTAAAAGTCGGATTCGGCGGTGTGCCGACCGACAGTTTTCGCCTCGACCAGGACCCGATGAGCAACATCTCGCTAGGCCTGATGCAGCAGTTTGAGCGTGGCTCAACGCTGGAGCTTCAGGCTCAGAAGGCCGGTCAGCAGGCTGATGGGATGGCGCTGCAGATCAAAGTGCGCGAGCGCCAGGTAGCAGATGCCATCACCAGATTGTGGCTGGAGCTGGGTTACCAGCAGCAGGCCGCTTCTGTTTTGGATGAAAACAGTAAGCTACTGAAAGAGCTTGAAAGTTTCATAAGCACCAATTACAGCATTGGTAAGAATCAGGCCCAGGACCTGCTCAATGCCCAGCTGCAGATAAGCAAGCTGGATGAAAAAATTCAGTCCAATGCGCAGATGCAGCAGCGCATTATCGCTCAGTTGTCGGAATGGTTGGGAGCAGACTGGCTGGCGGATAACCGTCAGCTGGCCGCGCAGAACCAGCTTACCTGGGCGGTGTTGGAGCAGAAGCTGTCGGGCAGCAAGGGCAGCCAGCATTACGCTCTGCTGGCCGATCATCCCATGGTGCTGATGGCCGATACCGCAATCTCTGCCAGTCAGACTCAGGTAGAGATAGCAGAGCAGGCTTATTTGCCACAGGTGGGTGTCGAGGTGATGTACGCTCACCGTCAGGCAAACAATATGATGGGTGAACCGGCCTCCGATCTGGTCAGCGCCTACCTGACGGTCGATATTCCCCTGTTTACCGATAATCGTCAGGATAAAAACCACGCCGCGGCTCAGTATCAGGTCGGGGCGGCCAGGTCTCAGAAAGACCTTCTTCTGGTTCAGCTGAACTCTCAGCTGAATGCATTACTCAGCGACAAAACCAACCTGGAGCAGCGTCTTGATCGCTATCAGTCCAGCCTGTTGTCACAGGCCCGGGCGCGTACCCGCGCGGTAGAGCGGGGCTATCAGAATAATACCAGTGAGTTTAATGATGTGATCGCAGCCGCAGCTGATGAGCTTGCTCTGGAGCTTGAGCGTCAGCGTCTGTTGACCGATCTCAACCTGGTTAACAGCGGTTTGGCCGCGCTGGTGGGTGGTTTTGAATACCGGGCAGAGCGTCCGGAGTTAGTGAGCAATAAGTTGGCAGGAGAAGAACAATAATGAGCAGTTTTAAAACAGCCACCATCGCACTGGTAGTCGGTGGTGTTATCGGATTTGGCGTAAAGGCATGGCTGCCGGGGCACGATATGACCGCGATGGCGGCAGTTTCCGCTGGAGGCAGTGGTGAGCCGCTGTACTGGGTTGCGCCGATGGACCCGAATTACAAGCGTGATAAGCCGGGCAAGTCCCCGATGGGGATGGACCTGATCCCTGTTTATGCTGAGGACCTGGCGGGCAGTCAGGACAAGGCGGGGACGGTGAAGATAGACCCGGCGGTAGAAAACAATCTTGGGGTTAAGTCTGAGCTGGCACGCATCGAGCCGCTCTCTCCGCGGATTGAAACCGTCGGTTATGTGGCCTTTGATGAAAGTCGCCTGTGGCAGACCAACGTCCGTGTTTCCGGCTGGGTGGAAAAACTTTATATCAACGCGGTTGGCGAACAGGTTAGCAAAGGCCAGGTGCTGTTTACCCTTTATTCTCCTGAGCTGGTTAAAGCACAGGAAGAGTTGCTGAACGCGCATAAAACCGGTCGCAGCGGGCTGGTTAAAGGCGCGACTGAGCGGCTGGTATCGCTCGGTGTTGACCGGGAGCAGATCCGTGCTGTGGTTAAGCAGGGCAGAGCATCGCGCACCATAGAAATTAAGGCACTTGGTGGCGGTGTTATTGCCAGCATGAACATTCGTGAAGGGGGCTACCTCTCTCCGGCACAACCGGTGATAAGCGGCGGTCCTATCGATCAGGTGTGGGTTGATGCGGAAGTGTTTGAGCGCCAGGCGCAGTGGATGAAGGCAGGCAGCGATGCCACCATGACGCTGGACGCGCTGCCTGGCAAAGCCTGGCGGGGTGAGGTGGATTATGTCTACCCGATTCTGGACCCCGCTACCCGTACCCTGCGGTTGCGGCTTAAATTTCCCAATCCGGGCGGCGAGCTTAAACCCAATATGTTTGCCAACATTGCCCTGCAGCCGGTCAGTGACGAGTCAGTGGTGACCGTGCCCCGCAGTGCGGTGATCCGCTCCGGCGGGATGGCGCGGGTGGTGCTGGCAGAAGGTGAGGGTAAATACCGCTCAGTGCGGATTGAGCCGGGCCGTGAAGCCGGAGAGCGTATTGAAGTGCTCAAAGGGCTGACAGACAAAGACCGGGTCGTGACCTCTGCCCACTTTATGCTTGATTCTGAGTCGAGCCAGAGTGCAGACCTTTCACGCATCAATGGCGTTGAGCCACCGGCTGAGCAGGTTTGGGCCAAAGGGGAGATCACCGATGTGATGGCAGGACACGGCATGCTGACCATCAATCATCAGCCGGTACCTGAGTGGCAGTGGCCGGGCATGACCATGAACTTCACCGCCGCCCCTGAGCTGGATATTTCAGGTCTTTCCAAAGGTCAGGCGATTGAATTTGCGATGGAGAAAACCGCCGATGGTGGTTACCTGGTGGTCGACTTTAAAGCAGACGACACAGTAGTAGCTGCTGAAGTCTGGGTGGAGGGCGAGATCACCATGCTGATGGCGGATTTCAATATGATCACCCTGCGCCACCAGAAAGTGAAAGAGTGGGACTGGCCGGTGGGTGAGATGAATTTTACCACCGGTGACGATATCAGCCTGGAGGGGCTCGCAGAGGGGCAGACAATCCGGTTTCTGATCGCCAAAAATGGCTCAGAGTTTGAACTGAAAAGTATTGAACAGCAGGGAGGCGGCCAATGATCGCAGCCATTATTCGCTGGTCGGTACAAAACCGCTTTCTGGTTCTGATCTCGACCCTGTTTCTGACCCTGGCAGGGCTCTACAGCGTGAAAAACACCCCGGTGGACGCGCTGCCGGACCTGTCTGACGTTCAGGTAATCATCAAGACCAGCTATCCGGGCCAGGCGCCACAGGTGGTCGAAGACCAGGTAACTTATCCGCTTACCACCGCCATGCTGGCGGTACCGGGGGCGGAAACGGTAAGGGGTTTTTCGTTCTTCGGCGACTCTTACGTTTACATCATCTTCAACGATGATACCGATATGTACTGGGCACGCTCCCGGGTACTGGAGTACCTGAGCCAGGTGGCGCCGAACCTGCCGCCACAGGCTAAACCAACACTTGGGCCGGATGCGACCGGTGTGGGCTGGGTGTTCAGCTACGTGCTGCAGGATAAGACCGGCCAGCATGACCTGGCGCAGCTGCGCAGCCTGCAGGACTGGTTTCTGAAATACGAACTGCAGACGGTTGATGGGGTGTCTGAAGTGGCCACGGTCGGCGGTATGGTCAAGCAGTACCAGATCCAGATCGATCCGGCCAAGCTGCGCGCTTATGACCTGACGCTGCAGCAGGTCAATGCCGCAATTCAGAACGGTAATCAGGAAACCGGTGCATCGGTAGTGGAAGTAGCCGAAGCCGAGCACATGGTGCGCACGACCGGTTATCTCAGCAGTGTGGAAGATATTAGCTCGCTGCCGCTTAAGGTGACTGCCAAAGGCACACCGCTGCTGCTTGGTGATATTGCTGATATCAACCTGGGACCTCAGATGCGCCGCGGGATCTCTGAGCTGAATGGTGAAGGGGAAGCTGTCGGCGGCGTGATCGTGATGCGCTTTGGTGAAAACGCCAGTGAGGTGATCGATAAAGTCAAAACCCGGCTGGAAGAGCTGCAGCGAAGTCTGCCGGATGGGGTGGAGATCGTCCCGACCTATGACCGTTCAACGCTGATCAACGCGGCAGTCGAGAACCTGTGGAGCAAACTGGCAGAAGAGTTTGTGGTAGTGGCGATCGTCTGCGCCCTGTTCCTGTTCCACATCCGTTCATCACTGGTGATTGCGCTGAGTCTTCCGGTCGGGATCTTGTCGGCGTTTATCGTTATGCACTGGCAGGGGATCAACGCCAACATCATGTCGCTCGGTGGTATCGCAATTGCCATCGGGGCCATGGTGGACGGGGCCATCGTGATGATAGAGAACGTGCACAAGCATATTGAGCGAACCCCGCTCACCGATAAAAACCGCTGGCAGGTGATCACCCGGGCGGCAGAAGAGGTCGGTGCGCCGCTGTTCTTCTCATTGCTGATCATCACCCTGAGCTTTGTGCCGGTGTTTGCACTTGAAGGGCAGGAGGGCCGGATGTTCTCACCACTGGCCTTTACCAAGACTTACGCCATGGCGGCATCTGCAGGTCTGGCGATCACCCTGGTGCCTGTTTTGATGGGCTACTTCATTCGCGGAAAGGTGCTGCCTGAGCACAAGAATCCGGTAAACCGGGGGCTGGTTGGGTTGTATCGTCCACTGCTGAACCTGAGCCTTAACTACCCGAAATCAATGATCGTACTGGCTCTGGCCCTGATGGCATCGGCCTGGTACCCGACCAGCAAACTGGGCAGCGAATTTATTCCGCCGCTCGATGAAGGGGATTTGATGTATATGCCGACCACCTATCCGGGGATCTCGGTCGGTAAGGCCCGCGAGCTGCTTCAGCAGACCAACAAGCTGATCAAGACCGTACCGGAGGTAAAAACCGTATGGGGCAAGATTGGCCGCGCCGAGACGGCGACCGACCCGGCTCCGCTGACCATGCTGGAGACGGTGATTCAGCTCAAACCCAAATCAGAGTGGCGTGAAGGGGTGACCACCGAATCGCTGCGGCGTGAGTTTGATCAACTGGTGCAGTTCCCGGGACTGACTAACGCCTGGGTGATGCCAATCAAAACCCGTATCGACATGCTGGCAACCGGTATTAAGACCCCGATTGGGATCAAGATAGCCGGCCCGGACCTTAAACAGATCGAGAAAATCGGTGCGCAGCTGGAGCCGGTTCTGGGCGGGGTTGAAGGTACGGCATCAGTGTACGCCGAGCGGGTAGCCGGTGGCCGTTACGTCACCATCGACATTAAGCGCCGCGCCGCCGCCCGCTATGGTCTGAGCATCAAAGATGTTCAGCAGGTGGTGTCGACTGCAGTCGGAGGCATGAATGTCGGGGAGACCATCGAGGGGCTGGAGCGTTATCCGATCAACGTACGTTATCCGCAGAGCTACCGTGACTCCGTAGTCAAGCTGCAGAACTTGCCGCTGGTGACGCCGGGTGGTGCGCGTATCGCGCTGGCGGATGTGGCGGATATCCGTTACGAAGACGGCCCGCCGATGATCAAGACCGAAAACGCGCGTCCGAACGGCTGGGTGTTTGTGGATATCGAAGGGCGGGATTTGGGCTCGTATGTGGCAGAGGCGCAGCAGCGCGTTGCTGAGCAGCTGGCGCTTCCGGCCGGGTACTCACTGAGCTGGTCCGGGCAGTATGAATATATGGAGCGGGCTAAAGCGCGCCTCAGCGTAGTGGTACCGATTACGCTCGCCATCATTATGTTGCTGCTTTACTTCAGCTTCCGCCGTGTCGGTGAAGTGATGATCATCATGGCTACCCTGCCACTGGCGATGGTGGGCGGACTGTGGCTGATGCATTACCTGGGCTACAACTTCTCTATTGCGGTCGGGGTGGGCTTTATTGCCCTCGCCGGTGTGGCAGTTGAGATAGGGGTCATCATGCTGGTTTACCTCAACCAGGCCTGGCACAGGGTCAAACTGGATGCCGGTGAGCAGCAGCGTGCGCTGAGTGCGGCTGACTTAACCGGTGCTATCCGGGAAGGGGCTGGTCTGCGGGTTCGCCCGGTGATGATGACGGTGCTGACGGTCATCATCGGCCTTATTCCGATCATGTACGGCGAAGGGACTGGCTCAGAGGTGATGCAGCGCATTGCCGCACCGATGATTGGCGGTATGGCCTCAGCCCTGCTGCTTACCCTGCTGGTACTGCCAGCGATATTTAAGCTGTGGAAAAGCCGCGAAATCAGCCATCAGAAATAGCAATCCGTTATCAGAAATAACTATCAGGCTGCGTGGTGATGTGCTGCGCAGCACAGAAAAAAAACAAGGAAATCTAATGAAAAAGTCACTAATCGTCATCGCCCTGGCCGTCAGTTCTGGCGTATACGCAAACCCTGCTCATCACGGTAAAGCCGAACCGGCCAAAATGGATCACTCCAGTATGGACCACGCCAATATGGATCACAGTAAGATGGATCATGGGAACATGGACCACAGCGCTATGATGGCCTCCATGCCGGGAATGTCGGATGTCGGGATGCCGGCACCGGGTGCCAAACCGGACAAAGTGGTACACGTGATCCTGAGTGATGATATGAAAGTCACCTTTAAGCGTGAGGTGACCATTGAACCGGATGATGTGGTTCAGTTTGTGGTGCTTAATACCGGCAAAGTCGACCATGAGTTTGTGATTGGTTCGGCCAAAGAGCAGGCCGCTCACCGGGAGATGATGAAAACCATGCCGGGCCAAGCACATAACGGCGGCAGTGGCGTTACGGTCAAACCGGGTAAAGCCGGGCAACTGATGTGGCACTTCCATGGTGAAAAGAAAGTGGAGTTTTCCTGTAATCTCCCGGGTCACTATGAAGCCGGGATGATGAAAAGCATCACTCTTTAATTTTCAGGGCAGGCTTTCGGGTCTGCCCATTTTTTATAGCGGTCTATAGTTAGATTATTAATGGAGGAGGAGAGTGCTATGTACGGACTATCTGCGCGGTTTAACGGCAGTTATCAGCAGGCCATTGATAAGGTGACTTCAGCGCTTGCAAAAGAAGGTTTTGGTGTTCTGACAGAAATCGATGTGAAAGCGACGCTGAAAAAGAAGCTGGATGTGGACACCCGGCCTTACATAATTCTCGGGGCCTGTAATCCGGTTTTTGCGCATCAGGTTCTCACTATGGAGCCGGATATCGGTCTGCTTTTGCCATGCAATGTGGTGGTGAGAGAAGAAGAAGACGGCTCGATTACGGTCGCTATTGTGGATCCGGAGGCCATGCTTAAACTGGTCAATAACCCTAAAATATCAGTGCTCGCCAGTGAAGTTAAGTTTCGGCTGGAGAGGGTCATCAGCATGCTGGGTGAAGGAGAGTAGTTCAGGGGCCGGTTCCCGCCTGTGGGTTGGCGGGAACCAAAGAAGCGGTGAGCTGTGGGTCAGCTCACCTTATCCAGCATTTCAGACTTTTTTGCTTTATTGTCCTCCGGCTTTTCATCACCAGATTGTGGATCGCTGAAGATTTCGGCCACCACGCTGCGTTCCAGTTCGCCTTTCAGGTTACCGTCTTCATCGACTACCGGCAGGGAGTAATCACAGGACATGGTATCGGTCAGCACCTCTTCAATAGCGCTGTCAGGTGAGACTGCCGGAACTTCTTCATACAGCTCCTCGCCGATTTTAGTCTGTTTGGACTGCTCTGCGGCATCCTCCAGCCCTTCCTGAGTCAGTACGCCCTGATAGCCTTCCTCGGTAACGTGGTATGCGTAATCATTTTTGAGTTTCTTCATCTGCGCCAGCGCTTCACTGATGGTCTGAGCGGTGATCCGTGATGCCGGTGGCTGCATTACGGTTTCCACTGTCAGCGCACGGGCACGGTTAACGTCTTTGACGAAGGCTTCTACATACTCGTCTGCAGGAGAGAGCAGGATCTCATCCGGGGTACCTTCCTGTACCAGCAGGCCGTCTTTGAGGATCGCGATGCGGTCACCAAGGCGCAGCGCTTCGTCCAGGTCATGGGTGATGAAGATGATGGTCTTGTGCAGCTTCTCCTGCAGTTCGATCAACTGATCCTGCATTTCGCTTCGGATCAGCGGATCCAGCGCAGAGAAAGCTTCATCCATCAGCAGAATTTCTGCATCGGTTGACAGTGCGCGGGCAAGGCCAACCCTTTGTTGCTGACCACCGGAAAGCTGTGCCGGGTATTGTTTTTCATAGCCCTGAAGGCCAACGGTTTCCAGCCACTCTTTCGCTTTCTGGTGGCGGGCTTCTTTTTCCATCCCCTGGATTTCCAGCCCGTAAGCCACGTTATCAAGCACGTTGCGGTGAGGCAGCAGGCCAAAGCGCTGGAATACCATCGACATTTTGTGACGGCGGAATTCTTCCAGTTCGCGGGTATTGAGGCTCATCACGTCGATGCCCTCGACCATGATTTTGCCCTGGGTTGGGTCAATCAGGCGGTTAAAGTGACGGATCAGGGTGGATTTGCCCGAACCGGACAGGCCCATAATCACGAAAATCTCACCTTTGTGGATCTTCAGGTTGATGTCGCTCAGGCCTACGGTATGGCCGGTTTCGGCCAGAATGGTGTCCTTGTCATCACCGGCGTGCACCCTGGGCAGTACCGACTTTGGATCGCGGCCAAAGATTTTATACAGGCCGCTGATTTCAATCAGGGGGGAATCAGTCATGCTTCAGATCTCCAAGGTGTGCCTGGGTGCGTTTGGCGTAAGCCTGTGAGGCGCGGTCAAACAGAATCGCCAGCGCAACGATGGCAAAGCCGTTGAGCAGGCCAAGGGTAAAGTACTGGTTGGTGATGGATTTCAGCACCGGTTGTCCCAGACCTTTTACACCAATCATAGACGCGATTACCACCATAGACAGCGCCATCATAATGGTCTGGTTAATACCGGCCATGATGGTTGGCATTGCCAGTGGCAGCTGCACACCAAACAGGCGCTGTTTCTTACTGGCACCAAAGGCGGTAGCGGCTTCGAGTACTTCTTTATCAACCAGGCGAATACCCAGGTTGGTCAGGCGGATCACCGGCGGGATAGCGTAGATCACAACGGCAATCAGTCCCGGGATCTTACCGATACCGAGCAGCATCACCACAGGGATCAGGTAAACAAACGCAGGCATGGTCTGCATGATATCGAGCATGGGTGTGACGATGGACTGTACCCGGTTTGAGCGCGCCATTGCGATGCCGATAGGAATGCCGAGCACAATAGCAAGCATGGTACAGACGGTAATAATGCTCAGGGTACGCATGGTGTCTTCCCACATACCGAAGTAACCGATCAGCAGCAGGGAGCCCACACAGCCCAGAGCCAGTTTCCAGGAGCGGCTTGCAAGCCAGACCAGACCGGTACACACCGCGAGGGTGATAATCCAGGGGGTACTGAGCAGCAGCTTCTCAAACCAGACCAGGAAAGAGAGCAGGGGATCAAAAAGGGATTCAATCAGGTCACCGTACTCGCGGGAAAAATCGCGGTAGGCACCATCGAGAGTTTTACGGATTGCGCGTAAGTCCGAGCGTTCCATCTCGGGAAATTCGCTAAACCAGCCAGAGTCAGCCATGGTTTGTCCTTATTACAGCTTATTTGTCAGGAGTATTCCGGCAGCGTCCTGCTGCCGGTTATCGGGTAAAAGCGGGCTGGGGTTACAGCTCGCTTTGTACCTTTTTCGCTACGTCCGGAGAAACCCAGCCTTTCCAGACGTCGGCTTGGCTTTCAAAGAAGTAGTGCATGGTTTCTTCGCCATCAGCCTGGTTTTCTTCCATCCACGCCAGCAGTTTGTTGAGCTGCGCGTTGGTGAAGCTTCGGCTGCTGATGTATTTGAATGCTTCCGGTGAGCGTTTGGCGAAGCTTTCGGTGGTCACCGTGTGTACCGGTGATGGCGGATACATGGTCACTTTAGGTGAGTCACAGTCGGCCTTGCTGGTACAGCTGATGAACTCCTGCTTATCCACGCCGCTGCCAAAGTCGACTTTGACCATCTCGTATTTACCCAGGATTGCCGTTGGTGCCCAGTAGTAACCAAACCATGGCTGTTCACGTTCATACGCTTTTGCGATGGAGCCGGCAAGGCCTGCGCCCGAACCCGGGTCGACCACTTCAAAACCGGACTCTTCCAGGTCCAGCGCCTCAAACAGGTTGCCTGCCGAAATCTGACAGTTCCAGCCTGCCGGGCAGGAGTAAAATGCAGAGACATCCGGGTCTTCCGGGTGTTTGAACATGGCTGCGTGTTTTACGACGCCCTGGATGGTGGCCATTTCCGGGTATTTGGCGACAAGATACTTTGGTACCCAGAAGCCTTCTTCACCGCCGTCAGACAAAGCCTTACCCGCGTAACGCAGGCGGCCTTCTTCAACACCTTTGTCCAGAGCGTCTTTGAGGCTGTTACTCCAAAGCTCAGGAGCAATATCCGGCTGGCCTTTTTCAATCATTGAGGTGCCGGTTGGCATGGTGTCGCCGGGAACCAGTTCAGCATCACAGCCGTAGCCGTGTTCAAGAATAAACTGGTCGATATTGGCGATAAGGCTGGCAGAGTTCCAGTTCATTTCCGCGATAGTGACACTGCCGCATTCGCTGGCGTGGGTTGATGAAGCCATGGCAAGGCCTGCCATGACAAGAGTCATTTTCAGTTTCATTGAGAGTATCCTTTCTCAGTTTGATGGGTTTTTGTCCAAACCTTTATTTAGGGTACTAATGATTGGCATGGAAATCAAATTTGAGAGTTATGGTGGAATTTGCTGTTAGATTTTGATTTTCCTGACGCGCGCAGGGGATAAACAGATTTTTCGTGTATGTTATCCGGTTAATTTGATTAGAGTACGAATTATCTTTCCTCCCTGCTCCCCCCTGTGTGATGGCATGAGTGGCAGTGTGCAGCGGGTTGAGATACAGACCTTTCATTGCTAAACCTTTTATATAACAAAGTGTTTTTGAGGAGTCTGACGGATGCTGTTTTCGCGCCTGCTGGCGGGTGTCTGTATTATGGTGTGTCTTGTGCTTCCGGTCTCTGCTCAGGACAAGCTGGTACTGCCGCTTGAGCCGCTGCCGGAGCCGGACCTGCCGCTGGCTCGTCTGGGCTGGATGTTGTTTAACGATCCCGGGCTTTCATCGGACGGCACTATCAGTTGTCACTCCTGTCACCGGTTTGCTTCTTACGGTGCGGATGTAACGCCGGTTTCGTATGGTGTGGGCGGGGCTGCAGGCAGGAGAAATTCCCCAACCGTGTTTAATACCAGCCTGAATTACCGTTTTTTTTGGGATGGCAGGGCGAACTCGCTGAAGAGTCAGGTTGACGGGCCGGTACATCACCCTGATGAAATGAATACGGACTGGGAGAAAGTGGGCAGTTATCTGCGTGCGTCTGCTCTGTATCCGGATATGTTTCGCAGTGCAGGCCTGAAAGCGATTAATACCGATACCATTAAGTATGCGCTGGTCTATTTCATGTCTCAGCTGCAAACCCCGGGCGCGCCTTTTGACCGCTATCTGCTGGGGGATGAGCAGGCGATCTCTGAAGATGCCAAAAAAGGCTGGCAGGCTTTTCAGGAGCTGGGGTGCGTGTATTGCCATCAGGGGCGCAATATCGGCGGTCAGCTGATGCAGCGGGTGGGGTATTACGGCAGATTGAGTGACCAGCCGCAGGATCGTGGTCGTTATGAAATCACCGGGCGGGAGCAGGATGATCTGGTGTTTCGGGTACCGGCACTGCGCAATGTGGCGAAAACGGCTCCTTACTTTCATGATGGCCAGGTAAATGATCTTCATGAAGTGATGCGTTTGATGGCGACGCTGCAGTTGGGGATACAGGTGGACGAGGAAACTTCCGCGCATCTGGTTGCGTTTCTTGAGTCACTGACTGCGCCTCCGCCGGTCATTCTGGAGGTGCTGGCTGATGAGGCGCGTTAATCCGTTTTGGTGGCTGGTGCTGGTTTGCCTCGGTTTGCAGGTGGGGTATCTGGTGTTTCTGAGCCAGCAGTACGGCCGGATCAGCCGCGTCGCTACTGAGTACAGTGAGCTTGGGCACCAGGCTCTTTCGCTCAGGGATCAGGTTATTTCATTCAATCGGGGTAAGCGTGTCCGGGCGTTTGAGATCACCGCCAGGCTGGTGGATATCGAACTGGCAGAGCAGGAGTTGTATGCCCGTACCCACTTTGAACCTGGCCTTGAGTTGCTTGGTATTCCGGTCAGTCAGATTGAGCAGACTCAGCAGATGTTTAATCAACAGGTGCTGGGACTGCTTCAGTCGCTGGAAGATATGGTGCGCTATTATGTGGCACTCGATTATGCATCTTCGGCGGTGCAGCGTCTTTTCAAAGAGCGGCTGGAGCTGGATAACCCCGCCGGATTTGCCGAGATTTCATTACTGGCGAATGTGTTGTCAGCCAGCGGAGAAGGCCCGGCAAACGGGCTGTCGGATATCCCGGAGTTTATTGAGTCGCACCGCCGGTTGAGTTCAGAACTAAATAAACTCACGCTGGAGGTACTTCAGGAGAAGGTGCGTTTTATTGAAATGAACCGTCAGCAATGGCAATCCGTTGCTCAGGGAGTGACGTCGCTCTCCTCATTCTGGCAGGCGCTGCTGTTGGTCGAGTTGCTTGTGATCCTGTTCATCGTGATGCAACTTCGCCTGCGTCACTCGCGTGAGAATAATGAAATACTGACCAATCTGGTTCGTCAGGCTGAAGAGGCCAGCGAGGCCAAATCTATGTTTCTGGCGACCATGAGCCATGAGCTGAGAACCCCGATGAACGGTGTGCTTGGCATAGCCCAGTTGCTGGAGTCGGAAGTGACTCAGCCGGATCACAAAAAGTATGTCAATATCATCCTGGAGTCCGGTTCTCATCTGCTGGAAGTGCTGAATGACATTCTTGATTTCTCCAAAGCGGAACAGGGCAAAATCCGTCTTGAAGATAAGGTATTTACCATTGGCCAGGTGATTGATCCGGTTATGAGTGCATTTATGCAGACCGCGGCTGAAAAAAAACTGGTGATCAGCCTGAACAACAATGTGCCGCCTGATATCAGTATGACCGGCGACTGCGCCCGTATTCGCCAGATCTTGTTTAATTTGGTTGGGAATGCCGTCAAATTTACTCATCAGGGCTATGTTGAGCTTCAGGCATCACTTGATCAATCCGGTCAGGATGGTGTTCTGACGATGACGGTGAAAGACAGTGGCGTCGGCATAGAAGAAAGCCGCCGGGCCAGCATTTTTAACCCGTTTGAGCAGGCCGATCTGTCCACCACCCGCCAGTTTGGTGGTACCGGGCTTGGACTGGCAATCGTGAAAAAGCTTTCGCAGGCAATGGGCGGCGGGGTAAGCGTGAAAAGTGTGCCTGGTATTGGCAGTGAATTTACCTGTCAGTTAAGAGTTCGTCTGACTGAGAAAAAAGCCCGGGCGCACGAAGATGACTACGCGGAGGAGCAAGACAGTGAGCGGGTGCTGAATGTACTGGTGGTAGAAGACAACCGGGTAAATGGATTTGTCGCGGTGAAACTGTGTGAAAAGATCGGCCATAACGCGCAGCTGTGTGAGTCGGGGGCTGAAGCCCTTGAGCGGCTTGACGGTGAAAACTTTGACATGATCCTGATGGATAACCACATGCCGGGAATGAGCGGGATTGAGACAACCCGGGTGATCCGCCAGGACCGGGGACTGGATACGGTGATTTTTGGCTGTACCGCCGATGTGCTCCAGCAGCCCCATGATGATTTTATCGAAGCAGGGGCTGATCTGGTTTTGACCAAGCCCCTGCAGCAGGAAAGATTGCGCAGGGCGATTGAGGATTACGGGGCCAGGTTCAGGGCAGGCAACAGCCAGGATTAGCGGATCAGGCGTGAACGGGTGCACGCGTCATTCAAGCAGGTGAATGCTGCCTCTTTCGAGCTTTTTCGCACTGAACAGAGCTTTGTCGGCCATGTTGATGTAGTACTCGATATGGCGCAGCTCTTTGTCCAGTTGGCAGACTTTGATCCCTATGGTTACCGTCAGCACGTCAGCTACTTCAGAGCCGGTATTGGGGATCGCCAGGGCACGGATACGTTCTGAGAGCTCAGCTGCGATCTCTGTGCAGTTGTGTTTGCCGGCTTCGCGCATAAACACCAAAAACTCATCCCCGCCATATCGAAAAGCAATGCCTCTGCCTTTGCACCACAGGCTGATTTCTTCTGCTATGGATTTCAGTGCCTGGTCGCCTTTGAGGTGACCATATTCATCGTTGAGTTCTTTGAAGTGGTCGATATCGATCATAAACAGCGCGGCACTTTTATGGGCATGTTTGGCGACTGAAATGGCTGGCGGCAGCATGCTCTCCAGCGCGTAACGGTTATTCAGTTGGGTGAGGTGGTCGGTATAAGTCAGGCGCTCGAGTTCGCTCTGTTGGGTTTCCAGCCTGGAGAGGGCATTTTTGTATTCGGTGATGTTGCGAACCGTCCAGAGTACCAGCTGGTGGCCGGTGAGGGGGATAACAAACGCACTGAAGTACTGGAGCTGCGTCGGGCCTTCGATGCCCTTAAAGGCCGGCAGCTGTTTTGGATCCAGTTCGTATTCGAGTTCAGTGGGCTTGCCGGTATCGATCACTTGCTGAATAACCTTTGTGAACCAGCGGGCCTTGTCCTCTGGCAACACCTGATACTGGTCAAGTCCGATAATGGTTGCGGGGTTGTGGTGACGCCTGGTGTCGGTTCCACCCCAGGCTTCGACGTAGATGCCTTCCCGGTTGAGCATAAAGGTAGGCTCCGGCATGCTCTCAAACACCAGATGCATCAGTTCCGGGTTGCTCGCCAGGGCTTGCGCCAGCATCGAACGGGGCATGGCATTCCTTGCTGTCAAACGGGTCAGTATTTCAAATATAGTCCAAAAAACAACTGCCTGATGAGGCTGGGAAGGCGGTTAGCTGTCAGCGTTGAGGTTTTTGTGCCGGTTGGCTCTTTTCTCCAGATAGCCGAACAGCAGCGACAGCCCAAGGCACAGAACAAGATAAACCAGGCCGACGATCAGCCAGATCTCAAATATAAGCCCGGAGGAGTTAGCCATTTCAGTGCCGACAAAGGTCATTTCCTGAATGGAGATCAGCGCGACCACCGAGGAGTCTTTGACCAGCGAAATCGCCTGACCGGCCAGTGCCGGGGTGACTGCGGTCAGTACCTGAGGCGCAATCACGCAGCGGTACTTATCCCACCAGCCGAGCCCCAGCGCGTCGGAGGCTTCCCATTGTCCCTGAGGAATACCCGCCAGTCCGGCCCGGATCACCTCTGCCACATAAGCAGAAGAGAGCAGGCCGATGCACAGCACGCCGGAGAGCAGGTTTTCCCACAGGCTGGCCGGGCCAAACAGAAAGTGCTGCCAGGTGGCGATGTCACCGGAATGGTCGCGCAGCAGGGTTTCCAGCCCGAGCAGGGGGATTAGTTGATTGGAGATAAAGAAATAAAAGATAAACACGAATACCAGTGGCGGGATATTACGCACCAACTGAACAAACGCATTGGCCGGCATGCGAAACACCGCCAGTGACGAGAAACGTGCCAGGCCGAGCAGGGTACCTGTTACAGTTGCCAGCAGCAGGCCCCACACACTCAGCCGCAGTGTAGAGAGCAACCCTTCAAAGAAGTAAGGCAGCCCGCCATCGCTGCGTGGGGTAAAAATGAGGTCAATCGCTTTCGCCCAGTTCCAGTGATACTGCACTCCAACCGACAAACGAGACCAGAGCCACACTCCGGACAGCGCAAGCAGTACCAGCAGGACGTAATCCAGCCGGTTAAGCCGCCACCGAACCCTGGTAGTTGGGGGAGTTGTGAGTAGTTTTGATGAATCCACGTTTGTTCTCTTTGTTAATTGGGTTCTGGGGTTATAGGTCCTGGGTTCTGGGTTCTGGGTTCTGGGGGAGTTCGCTGCGGCTGTTGCGCTATAAGTGAAGGCTTTGGTTTGACAGTAAGAACTGCATAGTGAGCCTGCTTGCAGCACCCAGCACCCAGCACCCCTTTCCCGCGGCCCGCCCACCACGAACCGCGTACCGGGAGTCTACTGCCCTGAAGCAATCTGCTCCTGCCAGTCCAGCGTTGCAAACCAGTACTCATAGCGCTCTTTCAGCCAGCCATCTTCGGTTCTGTCCTGAATCCACTGGTCAAAATACGCTTTCTTGCCTGTTTCACCCAGGCGAACGGCGAATGCCTCGTTACCTTTGGAGAGGCGCTCATCAAACGGCAGAAACAGGGTGTTGCTGTGACGAATGGTCTCGTGCTCAGGTTTTGGGCTGGAAGCGATCACCGCGTGAGCGTTGCCGTTGAGGACTTCCTGAAATGCCTGGGCGTCATCGTCAAACTGCAGGATACGCGCTTTGGGGAAGGTTTCCCGCGCAACCTGAACTGTAAAGGCACCACGGCGGGCGGCGATTTTCACCCGGCGGGAGTTAAAGTCGCTGAACTCGCTGAAACCGTCAGCCAGTTGTTTGTTGGCAGCCATCTGCACACCGGAATGTGAGTAAGGCACACTGAACAGTACGCTTTTGGAGCGTTCCGGTGTGACAGACATTCCGCCGATGATCACATCGAATTTTTTTGCCAGCAGGGCCGGGATAATGCCGTCCCATGCGGTGGGAACAAATTCGACTTTCCAGCCTGAATCGGCGGCAAGGCGTTTGGCTACATCAATTTCAAAGCCGATCAGCTCACCCTGTTTGTTGCGCATGGCCCAGGGAACAAAAGTTGACATCCCTACCCGCAGGGTGCCGCGTTCGTTGATTTTATCCAGAGCCGGAGTTTTCTCAGCCAGAGCCGGCAGGGAAAGGGCCACACCGAGCAGGGTGGTGATGGCTCGTTTAAACAGCGTCATACAGTAACTCTCCTTTTTACTCAGTCCGCCAGCGGGCACCCAGGTGGCGTTCCAGCCAGGCTGCCAGTGCGGAAAGTGACAGGGTAAGCAGCAGATAAATCGCTGCTACGGTAAACCAGATTTCAAATGGCATAGCGGTTTCAGAGACAATGTTTCGTCCCTGAGTGGTCAGGTCAAAAATCGCCATCACACTGACTATAGACGAGTTTTTAATTAGCGAGACCACTTCGTTGGTCAGTGGGGGAAGGATGCGCTGCAGCATCTGCGGCAGGATCACATCTTTATAAACTGAGAAAACCGGCAGACCGAGCGAGGTCGCCGCTTCAAACTGGCCTTTGGGGATCCCGGCAAGGCCGGCACGAAACACTTCCGCGGTATAGGCGCCCTGAAACAGTGCCAGTGCCAGTACCGTGGTGGAAAAACGCTCCAGCCCCAGCATGGGGCCGAAGATAAAGTAGAGCAGATAGATCTGCACCAGCAGCGGCGTATTGCGGATAAGTTCGATATAGCCGCGGGCCAGTGCCCTGCCGACGACGGAATCCGACAGGCGAAGCAGTGCGGTGGTGAGACCGAACACCAGGGTCAGGATCAGGCTGAGTGCTGAGATCTGCAGGGTAACCACCAGACCTTCAAGCAGTTCTGCCGGCCACCACTGGCCGTCCTCAAAAAAGGCGATATAGTCCCACACCCGGTCCCACTGCCAGCGGTAGTCCATGGCCCGGGCGCCGGTATCGAGCAGCCACACCAGCGCGGCCATCAGTACCAGTATCTGGATAATGGCAGACAGCGCGGGTTTAATAATCCGGAAAACCATCAGTGACTCAGGATCTGCTCCAGGAACTGGCGGGTCCTGGGATGAGTGGGAGCGTTAAACAGGGTTTGCGGAGGCGCGCTTTCGATGATTCGTCCTTCATCCATAAAGATGACCCGGTCAGCAACTTTGCGGGCAAAGCCCATTTCGTGAGTCACGCACATCATGGTCATGCCTTCCTCTGCCAGCTCGGACATGACGTCGAGCACTTCGCTGATCATTTCCGGGTCGAGCGCTGAAGTCGGTTCATCGAACAGCAGGACTTCCGGTTTCATGCACAGTGAACGGGCAATCGCGACCCGTTGCTGCTGTCCGCCGGAAAGCGCTGCCGGGTATTTGTTTGCCTGGTCGGTGATTTTTACCCGCTCCAGCAGTTCAAGCGCCTCTGCGTTGGCCTGCTGGCGGGAAAGTCCCAGGGTACGCATTGGCGCCAGGGTGAGGTTTTCGAGCACGGTGAGGTGCGGGAACAGGTGGAAGTGCTGAAATACCATGCCGACCGCGCCGGGAGCAATGGCTTTGCTCCCGGCCTTTTCGCCCAGCACGCTGAGCTCCCCGGAGGTAAACTGCTCCAGACCGTTAACGCAACGGATCAGGGTGGATTTGCCGGAGCCGGACGGGCCGCACACCACCACGATTTCCCCTTTTTTGACTTCCAGGTCTATCTGTTTGAGGGCCTGGAAACGGCCGTACCATTTGTCGACCTGTTTGAATTTGATGGCATTCACCATAGCAAGCTGAGCACTGAATTTTATTAGTATGATGTCGTTACCTTAACAATATCGGAAGCGGATTGCATCAGCTAAACGTATAAGTGTTTATTTTTTGAAAACAAAATGTATGAGGAACGTCCATGGAGGCAAAAGTGGTTCATCGTTTGCCTGGTTTCGAAAACGCTCACTTTTTACCCCTTTGTGCGTCATTGCTCGTATATTCAACAGAAAAGGAAAGCATTCGAACATAAATATGTAATAAAACTTTAATATTTCATCGATTTCCTCACAGAATTTATTTCGTTATCGAGCAAGAATACGTGCCAGATGTTTCGAACGAAACCCAATGGCGACGAAGAATCGCTTTATAAAGCCGGCGGTTGGCACCACGGACAGGTTGTATCGCATTCAGGCATAATCATCACAATAACGAGGTCTGCTATGTTTGGCATTTTCAAACCCAAACCCCATATCGAACGTCTGCCGGAAGGGCAGATAGGTGCAACTTATACCCGACTGCGCTGGCAGCTGTTTATCAGTATCTTTGTCGGTTATGCCGGCTACTATCTGGTGCGGAAAAACTTCAGTCTGGCGATGCCTTATCTTATTGAGCAGGGCTTCAGCCGTGGTGACCTGGGTGTTGCCCTGGCCGCGGTTTCTATCGCTTATGGTTTATCCAAGTTTTTAATGGGCAGCGTTTCTGACCGCTCTAATCCCCGTTACTTCCTTTCTGCGGGTCTGCTGATGTCTGCCCTGGTGATGTTCTGCTTTGGCTTTATGCCATGGGCAACCGGCAGCATCACCGCGATGTTTATTCTGCTGTTCCTGAACGGCTGGTTCCAGGGTATGGGCTGGCCCGCCTGTGGACGAACCATGGTGCACTGGTGGTCACGTAAAGAGCGCGGTGAGATAGTCTCCGTGTGGAACGTGGCGCACAACGTGGGTGGTGGTCTGATTGGTCCTCTGTTCCTGTTCGGTCTGTGGATGTTTAACGATGACTGGCGTACCGCTTTCTATGTGCCGGCAGCCGGCGCTACCATTGTGGCAATCTTCATCTGGTTTACCCTGCGTGATACGCCTCAGTCCTGTGGTCTGCCTTCTATCGAAGAGTACAAAGACGACTACCCGGATGACTACAAAGAAGAGCACGAGAAAGAGATGACCGCGAAGGACATTTTCTTCAAGTATGTGTTCTCTAACAAGCTGCTGTGGTCTATCGCGATCGCGAATGCATTCGTATACCTGATCCGTTACGGCGTGCTGGACTGGGCTCCGGTATACCTGAAAGAAGCCAAGCACTTTACGGTAGATAAATCTTCGTGGGCTTACTTCCTGTATGAGTGGGCCGGTATTCCTGGTACTCTGCTGTGTGGCTGGATTTCTGACCGTCTGTTCAAGGGCCGCCGTGCACCTGCCGGTATCCTGTTCATGGTGCTGGTGACAGTGGCTGTGCTGGTTTACTGGTTTAACCCGGCAGGTAACCCTGGTGTGGATATGGCTGCGCTGGTGGCAATCGGCTTCCTGATTTACGGTCCGGTAATGCTGATTGGCCTGTATGCACTTGAGCTGGCACCGAAGAAAGCAGCGGGTACGGCTGCGGGTCTGACCGGTCTGTTCGGTTACCTGGGTGGCGCAGTAGCGGCGAACGCGGTCCTGGGTTACACCGTTGACCACTTTGGCTGGGACGGTGGCTTCATCGTACTGACCGGCTCGTGTGTTCTGTCTGTGCTGTTCCTGTTCTACGCCCACCTGGGTGAGCGTAAGCATCATCAGGAGAAACTGCAGGAGCAAGCTGCAGCGTCGTGATTCGAATAGTGCCCTGAGCACCGAATACAAACATAATCAAAGCCGGGACGGGATGTCCCGGCTTTTTTTGGTTGTGTGGGTAGGTGGTGCGCGGTTCTCGGTGCGTGGTTTGAGGGGCTGTTCCGCCTCCCTTTCAGCAGGCACAAAAACGGCGATGATCTTTTCCTTTTTTACTGTGGAAAAGGTATTATTTGAGTAATAACTCTAATGGGGAAATATATGATGTCACGTTGGCTGGGTGTTGCGGCACTGGCAGTGTTGCTGGGAGGGTGTGCAACCCCAAATAAGTATGATGATCTTGAGATGAAATCGGTGAGTGATGTTGCTTCTGATGCGCAGCCTGAGGCCCGGCTGGGGATCGCCTTTGGCGGCGGCGGTGTGCGTGGTTTTATGCACCTTGGAGTGATTAAGGCGCTGGAAGAGGAAGGGATTAAAGCCGATGTGGTGACCGGGACGTCTGCAGGCTCAATCGCCGCGACCCTGTATGCGTCGGGTATGTCGTATGACGAAATCGAGCGCCAGGCGAAGGCCGTCGAGGCGTCAGAAGTCGCAGATCTGGTGATGTCCGGCTACGGGGTGATCAATGGTCGCAAGCTGGCGCAGTGGGTGAATGAGGCGGTGCCGCAGCAGGACCTGGCGAAGATGACCATTCCGGTTGGGGTGACGGCAACCAATATGTCGAGCCAGCAGCTGGTGGTGTTTACTTCCGGCAATCCGGGTGAGTCGGTGCAGGCATCGTGCAGCATTCCGGGCACCTTCGTGCCGGTTCACGCCAAAGAAGAACTGCTGGTGGATGGCGGCGTGCTGAGTATGGTGCCGGTAGACTCCGCTCATGCGCTGGGTGCTCAGGTGGTGATTGGGGTGGATATCTTCTGCGCTAATCAGCCAAAGCAGGCGAAAGAGAAAGCGATTGAATCACTTTATGCGGTGCAGCGTCTGCAGTCGTGCATAATCAGTGAGCCCGAGCTGCAGCGGGCCGATGTGCTTATCCGCCCTGAGTTTGAACCGGAGAGTGACGTCAGCTTTGATTCCCGCGATGCGGCCATTGAAGCGGGCTATCAGGCCACCAAAGCGGTGATTCCTGAGATCAAAAAGCTGTTGAGTAAAGCGTAAGCTGATAATGGCCTGCCGTTTGGCAGGCCTTTGTTTTTTTAACTGGTTTGTTCACTCTCTTCCAGTGTCTGAGAGGCTGCCTGAGCCACAGGTTCTTCCTGGCGCGAGAACCAGAGGAAGGTTGCGGCCATCATCACGTATCCGACCGTGATTTCCATATTAGGCAGAATGGCCAGGGTACCGGCATGAATAAGGCCAACGGCACTGGAAAACGCAGCCAGCAGGGCAGCGACCGCGGCGTTTTTACACTGTTTTTCTATGGCAAAGACGGCCATTGAGCAAAGCAGCATGCCGGATAAGATCGAACCTGAACCGAGTCTCTCCAGTCCCACATAAAGCACATTGCTGGCTGCCAGCGCCTCGGTTCCCAGCTGAGCGGCACTCGTACCTGCGGCGTTCAGCGCTGAATCGATCATGGTCTTGGACCACTCCGCAATACTGGGAATAAAGGCCAGAATGATCGCCGGTGCATGACGGGCCGGGCAGACCTGAAACGCCTGGGAGCCGATCAGAAGGCCGATATAGAGAAGAATTGGCAGGATAGCCGGCAGTGGGATCAGCGCCAGCAGCAGGCCAACAATACCAAACATACAAATCACGCCTACAGAGACACCGGTTGCCAGAGAGTAGCCGATCCGCGCACCTATGCTCTTCCAGCCCGGGTGACCGATATAAACCGCTGGCGGGAACGGGCTGCCAAAACAGCCGCCGACAAGGGCACCAATACCGTCCGCCAGCAGTACCTGGCGCAGGTTGTAGCTGTCCCCGGCAGACTCGGCGCTCTCTACGTTGTTCATCGCTTCTACAAAGTTAAATACCCCGAGCGGAATCGCGATGGCCAGAAACGGCGTGATCTGCAACAGCCCGTGCCATACATCCAGTGAGAAGATTGGGAAGTAGAACGCCAGATTCTGATTGGCTGACTGGATCTGTTCAATCGCGACCACGTTCTGGTCGAACAGCAGTCCGCCCCAGCCGAGGATCACCCCGAGCAGAATGATCGCCAGTCCGCTGGGCAGGCCAAATGGCAGGCGGTAGTTACCGGCCCAGGTCACCAGAATGAACGCCAGCGCGACCAGTGAAATCCACGGCGTTTCAAACATGCTGAATGCCGGACGCATTGAGATAAATGCAATCGCAATACCCGCCAGCGTACCCAGCATGGCCGCTTTGGGCGTCACTTTGCGGATCGCAGGCCCGATAAAGGCGCCGATGATGACGATAATGCCGATGATAAAACACCACGCCAGCCCGGCCTGCCATGCAATGATGGGATCACCGGTTTTAAGCAGGGTCGGCAGCATAACCAGGAACACCACCACAAACATGTGAGGTACAGAAGGGCCGTAGGGAAGCGCAGTGACATCGTCACGCCCCTGTTTTTTCGCCAGTCTGTGTGCCATCCAGGCGTACCAAAGGTTACCAAGCGGCAGGGCAAGGCCCAGTGCGGGCAGGATACGGCCATAGACCAGGTCTTCCGGGAAGTTGAGTACCATCAGGCTGAGCTGGGTCAGCACCATAACGTTGAGCAGTACATTGGTGAACAGGCCGAAATAGCCGTTCCAGTCGCTTTTTTGCCAAAGGGGGATTTTACGGGTAGTCATGAAAGGGCTCCCTGCTTTTCGTGAACTGAATGAGAGCTCAGGCTTTCAATGATCTCTGCTGAGCCGGACACCCAGCCAACAATGGCGCCCTGGGCTTTGATCATTTCCAGCGCCATGTGGTGAAACTCGGGGAAGTAGGAGGCCACGCAGTCTTCGGCAATGATGCATTCAAAGCCCCGGTCGTTGGCTTCCCTTGCGGTGGTGTTGACACAGACTTCGGTCGTTACGCCACACAGGATCAGGGTTTTGATCCCCCGGCTGCGTAAAATCAGCTCCAGATCGGTTTGATAAAACGCGCCTTTGCCTGGCTTATCCACCACCGGCTCTCCCTCAACAGGGTAAAGCTCGGGGATAATGTCGTGGCCGTGTTCTCCCCGCACCAGAATGCGTCCTTTGGGGCCATCGGTGCCAATAAATGTCTGGCCTCCCCGGGTCAGTTTGGCCGGAGGGCAGTCTGTGAGATCCGGCCGGTGTCCCTCACGGGTATGCAGGACGAACAGCCCTGCATTGCGCGCGGCTTCCAGTACCCGCATGCAGGGAGCAATCGCTCTCCTGACCAGGCTGACGTCATTGCCGAGCGCTTCACCAAAGCCGCCGGGTTCAACAAAGTCCCGTTGCATGTCAATCATCACCAGAGCGGTGGTTTGCGGTTGGTAAGCGAGCGCAAATGGCTGCGCTGAAAACTGTTTTTCCATATTGTTATTACCCGATTGATAGTATTGATATTTCCGGACGGAGCCGGTTAGTTGAGTAGCATTCAAATACTAGCGACAAGGGAGGTGTTGCTGTGCAAGAGGTTTGTTAAGTGTGATCCCGGGTATGAAAAACCAGCTATTTGGTGGTGGCTGGAAGCAGACTGAGCTCGTTACTGCAGGATCAGCCGCTTACGGCTGTGGGGATAACAGAGGCGTCGGGCAGGGAAATACGCAGGTGGAAGCCAGCGCCGGGGTGTTCAATCCATTCGATGTCACCGTTGAGTTTTTGCGTAACCAGGTTATAGACGTAATGAAGTCCAAGCCCGGCATTGCCCCGGTGGCGGCGCCCGGTCGTAAAGGCACTGAACAGGGTATGGCCGGTATCGGGGCTGATGCCTTTGCCATCGTCCCGGTAGTCGATGATCAGCTGATCGTCCTCAGAGGTAGCTGTAATCGTGACGTTGTATTGTATCTGGGGATTGTGACTGAATCCGTGAATGATCGAGTTGTTGATCAGTTCGCTGAAAATGGTGGTGAAAATTTGCGGCCATGAGCAGATCACCAGTTCAGGATCTATTTCCAGTTCAATGGTGACGTTATCCGGCAGCTCAGTGAGCAGCTCGGTCAGAGCAGAGAGGTGGTTACTGAGGTAAAAACCGGACAGTTCACCGTAATCGCCGTCAACGGAGATCAGTTTAAACTGGCTGATCAGGGTGGAGATATGGTTGAGATTGTTGGTTACCGTGGTCAGTGTCAGTTCACTGTTCGCCAAAAATGTCGCCAGGGACTCTTTTTGCAGCTTGTTGTGACTCAGGTTTTTACCTGTCTCTTTGCTTTGTGCGTGCATGCTGGAAGTCAGCGCCAGCGAACTGACCAGCGGCGGGCTGATTTGCCCGGCGACACCGGACACAAGACTGGCCATTGAAGCCATTTTCTTGTTCTGCACCAGTTTATCCTGCATTTCAGTTTGGCGGGTAATCGACTCTTTCAGCGATTCTGAGCGCCGCTGCACTCTCTGCTCCAGCTCTTCGGTAGAATGCTGAAGCTGAGTAGTAAGCTCCTGTTCCTGCTGCTGGGCCTGGCGCCGTTCGCGAATTTTTTCGTGTAGTTTCCGGCCGGAGGTCTGAAGTTCCTGCATAAACTGATTGAAGAAATGGGTCAGTTCGCCCAGTTCATCGCGCGTGCCGCGCTGCTCGTGAAGGCGGACCGTATAATCTTTCTGCCCGGCTTTGTGGACACCGGCCATGACCTCCTGAAGAGGACGGATGATGGATGAACTCAGCGCCAGGGTTGCCGCAACGATAATGATCGCTGAGATCATCATCATGACAACAACCAGCCGGGTAAAGGTTGTCAGTGGCTGGTAGAATTCATCGGTGTAGGTGGTGGCGATGATGTACCAGTCCAGTGCCGGTAAGTAGGTAAACCGGGCCAGTTTTTCTCTGTATTCCGGTTCTTTGGGGTTACGCCAGGTGTAGTAGGTCAGGCCATTTTTTTTCTTAATGATGTCTTTGACAAATTCATAGCCGTTGGAGTCGGTGACGTTGTAGAAGTTACCACTGATCAGCGGATGAATGATCAGATCCCCGTTGGAATTCATTACATAAGCGTAGCCGCTTTCACCAAAGCGCAGTGCCAGCACCGAGGCTTCGAAGTCTTTGCTGTTGAGCAGGCGGACGGACTCATCCTGGTAGGAAGAAGAGGAAATGATCCAGTCCCAGGGGGCAAAGTAAATCATATCCAGAGCCTTGGCCCGCGGCTCTGACTCCCCCGGGTTTTGCCAGTCATATTCCAGATAGCCCTGTTTGCGCTCCATCTGGCGACGGATAAACTCATGCTTGCTCAGATCCGCCCCGAGCAGCGCTTCTTTCGGATGCACCTGAATGATGCCGTTTGAATCGACAACGTAGGGGTAACCGCTGTCGCCTATTTTTTGCCCTGTCAGGGTATCACCCGCCTGCTGTTTGGCCTGTTGTTCGGTCAGTTCACCGCGGAGATATGCCTGGTACGCCTGTTCTGCTACCTGGTAATTTGCCACAGAAAAACCGCGCAGATGATTGCGGATGGTGATTGCTGCGGTGGTTTCAATCTGATTGACGATGGCGGTGGTCGTTCGGTTGAGCTGGGCCTCTACGCCTTCAGTGATGATACTGCGAACCAGAAAATAGAGCGCGATACCGGCGACATTCAGTACTGCAAGAAACAGCAGCAGATAGCCGAACATCAGCCGGTGGTGGATTTTCAGTTTTCGCAGCCAGGCTTCCATCAGGCGGTTATCCGTTAACTGTCTGGCGCTGAAGGATCGAGCCGGGCAGGCGCAGTCTTAAGTGGAATCCTTCGTACTCGCTTATCCATTCCAGCTCTCCGTCGAGTTTTTGGGTGATCAGGTTGTAAATATAGTGCATACCAAGGCCGGAATTACCTGCGATACGGTTGGTGGTCACGAAGGGATCAAACAGTTTGTGTCCAACCTCTTCGCTTACACCGGTGCCGTCGTCCACGTAGTCGAGAATCAGTTCATTATCCTCCATGCGACTGCTGACAGTAATGGTGTGCGCCCCCGGGTCTTCCAGCGCGAACCCGTGGGTGATGGAGTTGTTCATCAGCTCGGTGAAAATGGTGGTAAACACCTGAGGATATGAGTTCAGTGTCATTTCCGGGTCTACCTGAATATCAATACTGACGTTATCCGGTTTGTTGTAGAGGAAGTGACTGAGATCGTCCAGCATGCCAGCCAGTAAGAAGTCAGACTGTGCGCCATAATCCCCATCAATAGAGATAAGTTTGAACTTGCTGATCAGCTCGGTGATCCGGTTGAGGTTTTTGTTGATGTAGTCCAGGCTTTCGCCGGTATTTTGCAGGTAGTTTTCCAGGGTTTCTTTACGCAGCTGACCCTGTTGCACTTTTACCGCCAGGTCGTGTGTCTGCTCGTTGACATATGAGGTGATGGTCAGGCTGCTGCCCAGTGGTGTATTGATTTCATGAGCGACGCCGGAGACCAGGTTCCCCATTGAGGCCATTTTTTCGCTTTCGATCAGTTTGTCCTGCATTTCGGTCAGGCGTTCCATCGATTCCTGCAGGGCGCGGGTACGCTCTTCCACCCGCTGTTCAAGGTGGGTGTTGAACTCTTCCAGCTCCTGGTTGAGCTCTTTCTGGCGTTCCTGGGCTTCTTTGCGTTCTTCAATTTCGCGCAGCAGGGCATCGCTGGATTTTTCAAGTTCATCCATAAAGTGGTTGAAGAAGTGAGTCAGTTTGCCCAGTTCATCATTGCTGCTGACCGGATCTTCGATACGGGTCGAGTAATCTTTCCCGGCCGCTTTCTTGACCGATGTCATCACCCGCCTGAGCGGATGAACAATGGAAGAGCTCAGCATCAGGGTAGCCGGGATAACCACCAGCAGTGAAGCGGCCAGGATCCCCTGGCTTATCCGGGTCAGCTGGGTGAGTGGTTTATAGAGCTCATCGGTATAGGTGGAGGAGACGATGTACCAGTCAAATTCTTCCATGTGAGCAAAAAAGGCCATCTTTTCCCGGTAGTCCGGCTCCTGGGGGTTACGCCAGGTGTAAAAAATAATGCCGTTTTTACGTTCCAGCATGTCCTTGACGAACTCGTAGCCATTGGAGTCGGTGACGTTGTAGAAATTCCCGCTCAGAAACGGGTGAACAATGAAGTCTCCTTTATCGTCGATGATATAGGTATATCCGCTTTCGCCAAACTTAAGGTCGGAAACTGACTCATCAAAGTCTTTGACATTGAGCAGTTGCAGAAACTCTTCCCGGTAGGAGGAAGAAGAGATGATCCAGTCCCATGGCTCAAAATAGACCATATCCAGTGCTTTTGGGCGTTCGGATTCTTCCCCCGGGTTTTTCCAGTCATATTCTATGTAACCCTGCTTTTGGCGGATCTGCTGTTGAATAAAGTCGTATTTGGCGAGGCTGACGTTAATCAGCGCCTGCTTGGGGTGAACCTGGATGATGCCTTTTGAATCGACCACATAAGGGTAGCCGCTGTCGCCGATGGTTTGCTGCACCAGGGCATCAAAAGCTTTTTGTTTGGCTTCTTCTTCGCTGAGCTCACCACGCTGGTATGCCTGATAGGCTTTTTCGACGATTTGATAGTTCACCCGTGAGTAGGCATTTAAGTGGTTTCGGATGGTAATGTCGGCGGTGCTTTTGATTTGGTTAACGATGGCATCGGTGGTTCGGGTCAGGTCACTTTCTACGCTCTGGACGATCAGGGAGCGGACCATGATATAGAGGGAGAAGCCACCCACGGTGAGTACCGCAACAAACAGCATCAGATACCCAAACATCAGACGATGGTGGATTTTGAGTTTTCTCAGCAGGTGCTCAATCATATTCATAAGGCAACCCCCGTGCGCATGCATTAAGTATAGTGTTATTTTTCAAAATGCTATCTGTTATTGGTGGCTGCAGATCCCGGTGTTTTTATGGCTGATTACGGGGGAGTTATCAATTCTTTTATCACCAACTACTTAAGTTGTCACAAGCGCTTTTCAGCAGCTATCTTTTAATCAGGGTTTTAGTGTTGTGGACAGGGTAATGACAGGTATCAGGGGTTGTGCCGCTTGGTTTTGGGTGCTGGTGATGAGCTTTTCTGCGCTGGCCGGGGAACAGACGCTGCGGATTGGAACCGGGTCTGAGAACGGGGTTTATTATCCGGTCGGCCAGGCGATCTGCCGTACGGTAGCCCGGTATCAGGTCTGGGGCGAACAAGGCTGTGTGGCGGAGACCTCGAAAGGGTCCGTCGCTAATATTGAAGCGCTGCGCAGCGGTGAAAAGCAGTTTGCTATCGTGCAGGCGGACTGGCAGTACTTCGCTTTTATTGCCGCTCATGAGTTCAACGACATCAGCCCGTTTCTCGACCTGAGGGCGGTGTTTTCCCTGCATGCTGAGCCGTTTACCGTGATCGCCCGTCGTGACAGCGGCATTCGTCATTTCTCTCAGTTGCCGGGAAAGCGGGTCAACATCGGTAATCCGGGCTCAGGCCAGCGGGCAACCATGGAAGTGGTGATGCAGGCCATGGGCTGGGATAAGTCCACTTTTTCCGGGGCGTCAGAGCTGGATGCAAAGGGGCAGATCCGCGCGCTGTGTAATGGGGAGATTGATGCCATGGTTTATACTGTTGGTCACCCCAGCGAAGCAATCAGGTCTGCTACTATGGACTGCGATACGGTCGTGGTGGAAGTCAGCGGGGATGAAATTAATGCTCTGATCCGTATGCATAACTTCTACCGTCCGGATGTAGTACCCGGCGGGATTTACCGCGGGAATCCGCAGGACGTGAAGACTTTTGCGGTAGGAGCAACGCTGGTGACATCTGCCGCTGTGGATTCCGATACGGTTTACCGGCTGGTTGAGTCGGTTTTCAGCCGCTTCTCGGCGTTTAAACGTCTTCACCCTGTGTTTGCGCCGCTCAGCGCGGAAAGTATGGCCCGGCAGGGGATTTTTGTGCCCCTGCATCCCGGGGCTCAGAAGTATTTTCGTGAGACCGGGCTTGAGCGTTAAGAGTGTCTGTTACAGGAAAACCAGTTATCAGACAGTCTGTTAATGAAAGTCGCGTGATTTGTTGTTGAGTGCTGCCAGGTGGCCGGAAAGGTCGGTCAGCTTGCCGGCGATCACGTGAATGACCTCTCCCTCTTTTTCCATAATGCCGCTGACTTTAAGTATTTTTGCAGTCAGGTAGGCCTGTTTCTGCGCCCGGGCGGTACAGCCCCAGACCACGACATTGATGTTGCCGGTATCGTCTTCCAGGGTAAAAAAGGTGACCCCGGCTGCGGTACCGGGTGACTGCCTGCCGGTGACGACACCGGCGACATGCACCAGGGATTTATGTTCCAGCCCGGCCAGGTCCCGCTGGCGGGTAAAACGCCCCAGTACGCCGCTTTCATCCAGCAGGGTGATGGGGTGTTTGCCCAGTGACAGTCCGGTTGCGGCGTAATCTTCAACCAGTTGTGCCAGTTCATCGGGTTTGTGCTCAAAGCCGGTATCCGGCTCGGACAGGCCGCGAAACAGCGGCAGATCGTCCAGATTATCCATCAGCTGCCAGCGGGCAGAGAAACGGTCTCCGGCAAAGGCTTTAAGGGCATCAGCCGAGGCCAGTGCGGCCAGATCTTTGCGATTCAGTCCCGCCTGGCGTAACTGGCTCTGATGCTGGTAGCCTTCTGCCGGGCGTTTGGTGACCAGTTTTGCAGCCCCTTCCTGGCTGAGTCCTTTAACCAGCCGCAGTCCGAGCCGGATTGCCAGCTTGCCGTTACCGGGAACCAACTGGTGGTCGGTGCCGGAGTGGTTGGCACATACTGGCAGGACGGTGACACCGTGACGGCGGGCGTCCTGAATGAGCTGAGAAGGGCTGTAAAACCCCATGGGCTGGCTGTTGAGCAGGGCCACGTAAAAGGCGTGCGGATAGTAATACTTAAGCCAGGCGGAAGCGTAAGCCAGTACGGCGAACGAAGCGGAATGGCTTTCGGGAAAACCGTACTCACCAAAGCCGCAGATCTGATCAAAGATCCGCTCAGCAAAGGCGACCTCGTAGCCGCGTTTTTGCATCCCGGAGATGAGTTTGGTTTTAAACTGCATCAGCTGGCCGGATTTTTTCCATGATGCCATGGCCCGGCGGAGCTGGTCGGCTTCCCCCCCGGTAAAACCGGCGGCCACCATGGCGAGCTTGATTACCTGTTCCTGAAAAATCGGTACTCCCAGGGTGCGCTTGAGCACGGCTTCGACTTCCGGGGAGGGGTAGCTTTCGGCTTCCTCTCCGTGGCGGCGCTTCAGAAACGGGTGCACCATATCGCCCTGAATCGGTCCGGGGCGGACGATGGCTATCTGGATTACCAGGTCGTAATAGCAGGCCGGGCGCAGGCGTGGCAGCATGCTCATCTGGGCCCGCGATTCTATCTGGAACACCCCGATACTGTCGGCCCGCTGCAGCATACCGTAAACCCCCGGGTCATCCTGCATCCGGGTCAGGTCTGCAATCGAAAGGCGACGCTGGTGGTGCTTTTCCAGCAGGTCAAAGCACTTGCGCAGCGCGCTCAGCATACCCAGCGCCAGTACATCCACTTTCATCAGGCCGAGGCTTTCCAGGTCGTCTTTATCCCACTGGATCACGGTGCGGTCAGGCATGGCGGCGTTTTCCACCGGCACCAGTTCATAGAGAGGGCCGGAGGCGATCACAAAGCCGCCCACGTGCTGGGAGAGGTGGCGGGGGAACCCGATCAGCTCGTTGACCAGAGCGATAAACTGGCTGCCGGTAGCCGAGGCCGGGTCGAGCCCCAGGCTGGCTATCTGAGCCTGCCAGTTGAGGCCGCTGTCGCGGCGGTGGATGTTTTTAATAAAGTAATCCAGCTGGGTATCATGGATCCCCAGCGCTTTCCCCACGTCGCGTACGGCACTTTTGAACCGGTAGCTGATCACGGTTGCCGCCAGTGCGGCGCGTTCACGGCCGTATTTCTGGTACAGGTACTGGATCACTTCTTCGCGGCGTTCGTGCTCAAAATCGACGTCGATATCCGGCGGTTCATTGCGCTCTTTACTGATAAAGCGCTCGAACAGAACCGAGATCTGGCGTGGATCAACAGAGGTGATCCCCAGGCAGTAACAGACCACCGAGTTGGCTGCAGAGCCGCGTCCCTGATAGAGGATCCCGCTGCGTCTGGCAAACATCACCAGGTCGTGGATGGTGAGGAAATAAAAGGGATATTCCAGCTCTTCAATGAGGTCGAGCTCTTTGTCTATGGTGGCCTGTACCTCTGCCGGAACGCCGCCGGGAAAGCGCTGCGCACTGCCCTGCAGGACTTGATGACGCAGGTAGCCCATCGCGGTGAAGCCGTCCGGTACCAGTTCGCTGGGGTACTCGTAGCGGAGTTCATCCAGGCTGAAACTGCAGCGGGCGGCGATGCGCACACTCTCTTCCAGCCATTCGGGGCGAAACAGCCGGGCCAGTTTCTCCCGGGAGCGGAGGCTGCGCTCTGTGTTAGCAAGCAGACGCTTACCGGCTTTATCCACCGTGGTGCCAAGTCTGACGGCACTCAGCACATGTTGCAGTGGCAGGCGGTTGGCATTATGCATCAGCACTCCACCACAGGCGGTGACGGGCATGGTGTACTGATCAGCCAGGGCGGCACAGTGGCTGATGTAGTCGTCTTCGCCTGGTTTGAGGTGACGCTGAACGCCAAGCCACAACCGGCCTGAAAAGTAGCGCCGCAGCCAGTCTGCCCAGTGATGATCGCGCACGTTACCCGATGGCACCCAGATGACCAGGCAGTGCTTAACCGACATCAGATCCCACTCAGAGAGCTGGTAACGGCCTTTCTCTTCCCGCCGCCGGGCGTTGGTGATCACCCGGCACAGCTCGGCCCAGGCCTGGCGGTTGGGGCAAAGCAGGAGGAGCTCCAGCTCGTTGCCCAGCCGGAAAAGGCTGCCGGTGATAAGTTTTAGCCCCAGCTTGTGGTCCCGGATAGCGGTGTGAGCACGTACTATCCCGGCAACCGAACATTCATCGGTGATAGCGAGAGCCTGATAGCGTAAAAAATCTGCCTGAAGGGCCAGCTCTTCCGCGTGGGAAGCCCCTTCTGCAAATGAGAAATTGCTCTGACAAAACAGCTCGGCGTACTGCATATTCACCTCTTAACAGAACATGCCATGGACAAACCAGGTCATGGCCGGGGTGCGGTAAACCCACAGCCACTGTCCCTGAGTATTGCGGGCGATAAAGTAATCCCGGGTGACCTGATGTTCATCCCACCAGCCGGTTGCGATGCGCTCTGGGCCCCGCAGCAGGGTGACTTTCTCTTTCAGGGGCCGGGGCACCGGCAGCAGCAGGCCCGGGCGCAGCGGCAGCTTCTGCGGGCCAGGCTCTTGTGATGTCCGTTTTTGTGGCGCACTAAGCGGCGGGGTGACCAGGCTGGCAAATTCCGGCCTGGGATCATCACCCAGCGCAATACCACGTACCGCCTGATCGCCCAGTTTGGCCTGAAGCAGGGCAACCAGCCCGGCTGCGGGCATGGCGCCCTGACTGCGATCGAACAGATCCTGGCATTCTCCCTGTTGTCCGGTCAGCTGTCCGGCGCTGAGTGTTATATGGATCACCGGCGCACTGAGGCGCACGGATTCAAATTTGAGCTGAGCCAGCTGCCACCACTTTTCTGCCTGATATTCACCCAGTCCGGAGGCCAGTGGGACTGGCACGCTTTCATCGTTTCTCAGTCTGAGCTCCAGCAGCAGATCAAGCGCCAGCAGATCCCGGTGACGCAGCCAGAGCTCCAGCTGGCCGAGCAGGCGCAGCAGAGGCTTTTCCAGGTTTTGCAGATTCTTCAGTTCATAGAGCAGATCCATTTCGCGCTGAAACTGCTGGGGTGGGTGGAAAAAGTCCACCGGGGTATGGAACTGGCCGCTGAGGCGACCAAGCCAGGTGACCAGCTGACTGTCAAAGCGCTTGGCAAGCTGGGACCAGGGCAGCTTTATCAGCCCGCCCAGTTCACGTATGCCAACCCGTTCCAGGGATTCAATGGTTTTGGGGGCAAGATCGGTGGCCCGCAGTGGAAAATCCGCCAGATGACGGTTGAGTTGCTTCGGGTCGGTCAGGCAGCGGTCCATGCCATTTCTTGCCAGAAGACGGGCAGCCAGTGGCGAGCAGGCGGTGGCGTAGTGAAAACGGTAGCCAAGCTCTTCAAGCTGACAGCGGATCGTTTGCCAGTAGTTCTCCAGGCTGGCGTAGAGAGTCAGCATATCGCTGACTTTGAGCAGCAGACCATCGGGCTCAAAGCGCACCATATCGGAGGTGACGCTGTAGAGCTGCTGGGCAATCTCAGTAATTTTTCCCTGACTGTGTTCTTCCCGGGCGGGATGTACCTGCAGGGCGGCACACAGGGACGCAGCAGTGGCGATCCCCATGCCGGGTTTGATGCCTGCCTGACGGGCGCAGTGGCTGGCCTGCAGGATTTGGTGGCTGCGCTCATCAACGATGACTACAGCCTGGGTTTGCTGCTCTTCAGAAGAGCAGAGACTGTCGAGCTGCAGGCTCGGAAAGTGAAGGTAAAGCCAGAGTGTCATATCAGCCCCGTTTGCGCTGCGGGAAAGGGATAACCTGATGCGTCTGCGGTGCCTGGCACAGCGCTGGCCAGTGCCCGGCGAAGCTGATATGGAAACGACCTGGTGTCCAGCCACCTTTGCGCTTGTTGATGGTGCACTCCAGCCCCTGTGGGTGAGGCTGAAGATGCAGACTCAGGCTGACAGGCAGGGGCAGGCCGTCCGTCACCGGGCGACGGAAGATGAACTGGCTGCACTGACCGGCTTCACAGGCCAGTTGCAGCCGCCGGGCCTGATGAACGGACAGGGCTTCCTGCCACAGCAGAACATGGGCACAGGCCCCGCTTCTGGCACACTGTTCGGCGGTCCAGAGCACTTCTTTTTCATTTTTGGGCCGGATCAGCAGTATCTGGCCCGGGGAGAGGCCGTGGCCTGCAAGAAATTCCGCGCAGATCTGCCCGGGCGGGGCGATAAAGACGCTCAGCTTTTGTTGCGGGCTCTGACTCAGCAGAGGCTGGAGCAGGCGCAGTTCTCCGATCCCCGGTGATGACTGAATTTCAGTCAGCCCCTGGCGGGGAAAGCCGCCGCTGAGTTTTTCATCCAGCTCCGGGTAACCGCTTGGCTGCAGATCGGGCTGTTGTTGCTGCTGGTTGGCGCGCCACAGCCATTGCTTGCGCTCCAGGTGAGAGATCAGTTCATGCATAATAAAATACCTGTATACATATACAGTATAATTTGCCGTTTGTGATCTGCAAGTGATTTGTGACCTGGCGGGAGAGAGTGGGGATAAAAAGATCGGATTAATAAAAATTAATCTTAAGGCCAGCAGATGTTTAGCGGGATGTTGCTAGGCTGAATTTACTCACGGAGTCCCCCCTAACCGTGATATGGCTCGTCGAAAGGCGAGCCTGTTTTTCATTTCCGGGCGGGATTTCATATCATCAGGACTGGGATTTATAAAAGGACGTCAGCGATGAAAATACTGGTGATTGAGGATGATCATACTACCCGGGATTTTGTGGCCAAAGGGCTGCGGGAACACGGTTATGTGGTTGATGAAGCCGAAGATGGTCAGCAGGGGCTGATGATGGCAGTCAGTTGTGAGTATCAGCTTATTGTCCTGGATCGTATGTTACCGGGCCTGGATGGGATGAAGGTGCTGGCTGCGCTGCGGGCCACGGAGATCCCGGCGCCGGTGCTGATTTTGTCGGCGATGGACAGCGTGGAAGACAGGGTAGACGGGCTGCAGGCGGGCAGCGATGACTATCTGACCAAACCATTTGCCCTGGCTGAACTGGTGGCCCGCTGTGAAATTATCATGCGCCGCCATCACGCCGGTGCGAAGGTGGTGAGCAATGTGCTTTCCTATCACGGACTGGAGCTGGATCTTAAAGCTCACCGGATCACCTGTCACGGCCGGGAGCTGGTATTGCAGCCTAAGGAGTTTCAGCTGTTGCAGTATTTTCTGGAGAACAGCGAGCAGGTGATTTCCCGGATGCGGTTGTTTGAGTCGATATGGAATTATCATTTTGACCCCAAAACCAATGTGATTGATGTGCATATCGCTAACCTGCGTAAAAAGCTCGATGAAGTGGGGGGCGAAAACCTTTTGCATACGGTCAGGGGAGCCGGGTATGTACTTCGTTGCTGAGTATGATCTCTCCCGCTCATCGGTATTTAAGGTGCTGGCCGGACTGGTGGTCAGCATTACCATGTTATATGCGCTGTTCAGCCATCAGGTGCTGGTGAGCTCGGAGTCTTTTCACCGTAATCAGCTGACCAGGCAGTTGCAGGATGAAATCCGTGAGTTTGATGATGCCTCCCTGCGCGGGTCTGCGGCAGTAGACAGGCTGCTTTTACGAAAGCAGCAGGGCGAGTCCCCTTTTACTTATCAGGTGACTCTTTCCCCGGAGCCTCCCCGTCACAGTTATCCGGCTGCAGGGCCGGAGAGTATGCCTCCTCATTTTCGGCTAGAAGATGGTCGTTTGATTGAAATAGGGATCAAGCCGGACCTGCTGCAGGCTTATCGTGCCAGTGTGGTTCCCATGATCCTGACCGGGGTCGCACTGCCCATTTCCCTGATGTTTGCCGGAACGGCGGTGTTTGCGATTGTGATTCTGCGTAAGCTGCAGCGGGTGAATCAGGCCATGAACCGGTTTTTATGCGGGGAGAAGGGGGTCAAGATCCCGGTGTCTGCCAACGATGATGAGTTCGATATTCTGGCTATTCATATCAACTTTATGATTGAGCAAATGGAAAAGAACGAAGAGACGCTCAAGTCTCTTTCGGTCGGGATTGCCCATGATATGCGTACGCCCATGTCACGGCTGAAACTCCGGCTTGAAGAGGTGCTGGCCAAAGATACGCTGGGGGAAGCGGAATATGAGCAGGTGGCCGCCTGCCAGGAGGAGCTGGAGCTGATGCTGTCCCTGTTCAATTCCATGCTGGAGATCGCCAGGCTGAACAGTGGCCAGCAGCCGGTGGACAGTGGCACCGTGTGTATGTCTCAGGTGGCACAGGATGTGACCGAATTTCTTCAGCCAATAGCGGAGCAGAAACTGCAGTGGCTGAGCCTGCGTGAAGACCAGCCCTGCCGGGTGACCGGCGACCGCAGTCTGCTGTTTCGCGCCCTGTTTAACCTGGTGGAAAATGCAGTGAAATATACCCCGGAGCGCGGCAGGATAGAGGTGGTGGTGGATTCACTGGGGGTAGTGGTCGCTGACAGCGGGCCGGGTGTGGCGGATCAGGATAAAAAACACCTGTGCGAGCCTATGTTCCGCGCCGACAAAAGCCGTGCAAATCAGGGCAATGGTCTCGGGTTATCACTGGTGGACGCTATTATGCGCCGTCATAAGGCAGAGGTGCTGCTGAAAGATAATCAGCCGGGCAAAGAGAAGCCGGGCTTGCGGGCCCGGCTCTATTTTGGCGGTGAAAGCGGTTAAGCCGATGGCAGGTGCTCAAAAATGAATCCGTCTACCATGGTCACCATACGGCCGATTTCCGGTTTGGTAATGGTGTCGTTGGCGCCCAGCGCCAGGGCTTTAGCCCGGTTATCATCACTCATCAGGGACGAGAACATGACGATTGGAAGGGTGGCGTAAGTTTCGCTGTCTCTCAGGCGTTTGAGCAGGTGCATACCATCCATGCGCGGCATTTCCACATCGCTGACGAGCGCATCGACAAACTCCGTTATCGGTACGCCTTCTTCTTTTGCCAGACGCTCAAACTCGTTCAGTTTTTCCAGTGCCTCACCACCGTCTTTACAGGAGATGATGTTGTAACCGGCAGAGCGCAGGGTGTTTTCGATCAGGCTTCGGATAAAGGCTGAATCGTCCGCGACCATAATGGTTCTGGCCTGGCGCTTGGTGACCATCCGCTGGTTGAGATCCACGCTGCGGTCCATCTCGATATCGTATTTCTCCATACTCAATTCCGGGTTGATATCGGCGATGATCTTTTCGAAATCGAGGATCATGATCAGATTGCCGTCCATACGGACAACGGCGACCACACAATCGTTTTCACCCGCTTCAAGGAACTGGCTTGGAGACTCCACGTCTTCCCAGCTGATACGGTGAATGCGGCTGATACTGTCGATCAGGAAACCATTGGTCATGCGGTTAAAGTCGGTCACGATGACGAACTTATTGGAAATGTCTTTATCCGTCGGCACACCAAGCCAGCCCGCAAGGTCAACCAGCGGGGTCAGTTTCTCACGTGAAGAGAAGACACCGACCATGTGTGGCTGGGCGTTCGGGTAGTCTGTGGTTTCCGGTACCTGGATCACTTCCCGTACTTTTGCGACGTTGATGCCGTAGTAGCAGGTCTTGGTGCTGCCATCGGGCATCTTTTTGCGTAAGTGGAATTCAATGATTTCCAGCTCGTTGGTACCACTTTCGGTCAGGATATTACTTTGGGTTGAATCACTCATCTTTTTGTCGTTCTAAGTTGGGCTTGTTACTACAAGACTAGTTTATTTTACAGCTTATGATGAGCTGCTTTTTCCGGGTCATTGTGGTGCTGCATCTGCTCCAGCAGACGGTCTAAGGAAATGGCGTGGCTGTACAGGAAGCCCTGACCAACGCGGATCCCCAGCTTTCTCAGTGTTTCCTGCTCCCGTTCGGTCTCAATGCCCTCTGCGATGGCCTGCATGCCGAGAGTATTACACAGGAAGCTGATAACTTTGATGATTTGAACCGATTCATCACGTTTATCGAGATCCATCACAAACTTCCGGTCGATTTTCAGTTCGTCAAAACCGTAGCTGAGCAGGTATTCAAGCGAAGAAAAACCGGTTCCGAAATCATCCAGTGACAGCCTGACACCCAGGCTGCGAAGCTGCTCCAGCGTCTCGGATACCTGTTTGCCCTGCTTTACTTTAGTCAGCTCAGTCAGCTCCAGAACCAGTCTCGACAGAGGGAAGTTGTACTGCTCTGCCAGTTGCTGAAGCCGGACAATAAAGTGTTTTTGTCCCAGCGACTGGGGAGAGATGTTAACTGAAATCGTGAAATCTTTGGGCAGATCCGGGCTGTGCGGACGCCACTGCTCAAACACCTTTTCCAGTATCGCGAAGGTAAGCGGCTGAATAGCGCCGGTGTCTTCTGCTCGGGTGATGATCTCCCATGGCGACGACTGATCCGCTTCCTTAAGCCGCAGCAGAGACTCAACGCCGAAATAGTGGTTGTTGTTGAGGTGGATCTGCGGCTGGTAATAAACGTGGAAATCCCGGCTGATCAGTAACTCTTCGATAACGCTGTCCAGGTAGATCTTATGCTTGAGCCCCTCTTCATAGCTGAGGTGGTAATCGGAATAATCAAGTTTACCTTCGCGGGCTTCAAGCAGGGCAATTTCGGCGCAGTGGATCAACAGCTCTGGCTCAGAGGCATCGAGCGGATGGCGTGCGATGCCGATGTTGGCGGCAAGGCCAATCTCTGCCATTGCGCTGCTGACGTTATCAAACAGTTTCTGCCCCTCAAGCGGCTCCCGTGACGGAAGGAAGACAAAGAAATCATCGCCACCCAGACGGCAGACAACCGCGTCTTCAGAATGGCTGCCAACCAGAGCCTGGCTGACTTTTTTCAGAATATTATCACCGTGCTTCTGGCCAAACTTCAGGTTGATGCTGGAGAAGTTGAGCACGTTGACCCGCATGATGGTGCCGTGAACGCCATTTTCATCCAGCACTTTTTCCATGTGCTCGATGAACGCCTGACGGTTAAGGTTGCCGGTGAGCGGATCTTTTTTTGCCAGGGTGCTGAGCAGTTCGTTGTTCTCGTTAATCGCTTCGATGTATTTCGCCGCATGCTTGGATGACAGGTTGTAAGCATCGACCAGGTCAGAGATTTCATCGCGTTCTGGCAGCTCCTGATCATGAATGGCAGGCAGGTGCTCGTAATCATCGCGGATAAAAGCGAACTGGGATGAGAGCGATTTGAGCCGGAAGGCGACGGTCTGATGGAAAGTGCTGCGTACGATGTACAACAGCGCCGTGGCGATAATAAAAATGGTGATCAGAAATGCGCTGGCTGAGAAAGCAAAAAACCGGTAGAGATAGTCCGGGTTTACGTAGGCTTCAATTTGGCCGACTTTCAGCCGTTCGCCTTCTGCTGTCATGTAGTAGAGCGGGAAGTTGTGGTCCCATTCACTCCAGATGAGCAGTTTTTTTGGCTTGGTCAGCTGATGAGTCTGGGCGAGCATCTCTCCTTCGGACCAGATAGAAAAGTGGCTGAAAAGCGGGTCACTGGTGAAGGTGGAGGTGATGGCGTCGAGCTGTTCAAAATCGAAGTTGTAGATAGCAGATGCAGTGGAAAGCTCAATGGAGTTAATGCGAGACAGCGCATTCTCTTTCATTTCACTGAGCGAGAGAAAGTAGCTGCCCACAGAGAGGGCAACGACGGCAGCAAAAGTGAGCAATAAAATTGGCAGTCTGACCCGTCTGGCGACTTTGCTCACAATGGAGACAAAGGGTTTAGTGGGCATTGTTGTACTGCTCCATGATACTCAGCAAGAGAGGTATCCTATTGATTGATTTATTTGTTGTTCTATCAAGTATAGCCACAATAAATTGAGAAACTCTATTTCTGCAATGGAAAAATGTGTGAGAAGAGCGGTTTTTTTTCACTGCCGGCGTTTTTGGGCGAAACATGTTGTGTATGAAGCTCAAAAAGGATGTGCCCGGCCGCTGACAGGTTTTGCCTTTCAATAAAATTGCTGATTCCGATTTAGTAAAAACAAGAAATTAGACGACACTTATTATAAGAAGATTACAAGCCATGCGCGCAGGCATGGAGAAAACAGGTGCAACCAGGCAAGGGAATGGTCTAAGGAGCAAGGTATGGAATCGATTAAAGTTAAAGATTATATGATACATAAGTCAGTCACCTTCACGAAAGATATGTCGCTGACCGCCGCGCTGGATAAAGTTATGACTTCTGAACATTTGGGCGGGCCGGTAATCAACGAGCGTAAAGAAGTGATTGGTTATCTTTCTGAGCAGGATCTGCTTGAGAAGCTGATTAAGGTCAGCTATTACTGTCAGGACTCTCACATCGTCGGGGACTGCATGAGTACTGAGGTGCTTTCAGTGAAACCGGAAATGTCGATTATTGAGCTGGCAGAGATGATCCGGCCAGGAAAACCTAAAGGTTATCCGGTTGTTGATGATCAGAATAAGTTCCTCGGTATTATCACCCGCACAGAAGTGCTGAAAGCGGTGGGAGCGAACTTAAAGGATTGCTTTAAACATCCGGTATAAGTCAGAATGGGAGATAAGAACCAGGGCGCCACAGTGGCGCCCTGATTATATGTGGCCAGGAGATAAGTAATGACCCAGCAGGCGAAGTTCGTTCAGGGCTCGACCATGAAACACATACTGACCATGTCTGGTGCCGGTTCGATAGGGTTGCTGGCGCTCTTTGTCGTTGACCTGGTCGATATGCTGTTTATCAGTATGCTGGGTCAGGTGGAGCTGGCGGCAGCGGTTGGCTTTGCCGGGACACTGCTGTTTTTTTCTACATCGGTTTCTATTGGTACCTCAATCGCTATGGGGGCGCTGGCCTCAAAATCGATTGGTGCGAAGCGGTTTGATGAAGCGAGGCGTAAGGCTTCGAATACCTTGGTACTGGCCTTTTCGATAAGCCTGGTCATAACCCTGGTAATGTGGGTCAATATCGAGCCTTTGCTGCGCGCAATCGGCGCTCAGGGTATGGCGCTGGAAAAAGCAACGGCCTACCTGCATATTTTGCTGCCAAGCAGTCCGATCCTGGCGCTGGGAATGGCCAGCGGTGCCGGTCTGCGTGCTGCCGGTGATGCAAAAAGGAGTATGTGGGCAACCCTGTCCGGCGGCATTGTGAATGCCATACTCGACCCCATCTTTATCTTCGGTTTTGGCTGGAATGTGGAAGGCGCGGCGGCAGCTTCTGTGGTGGCACGCCTGACCGTATTCTGGTTCTCTTTTATCCCTTTGCTTCGTGTTCATAAGCTGGTGGCGTGGCCGTCACTTTCAGCACTCAGGATCGATGCGCGGGCCATTATGGCGATTGCGGTCCCGGCAATTATCACCAATACCGCAACACCGGTTGGTAATGCCATCGTCACTGCCGGTATCGCTCAGTTTGGTGAAAACTTTGTGGCTGGTTTTGCCGTCATCGGCCGGGTGTCGCCGGTGGCATTTGCGGTTATTTTTGCTCTTTCCGGCTCGGTAGGGCCAATCATTGGCCAGAACTATGGTGCCGGGCGCATCGATCGGGTGAAAGAGACCCTGATGAACTCGATGTTGTTTGTGACGGTGTACTGTATTGCCGTTGCTGCGTTGCTTTACCTGCTGCAGGACAGTCTGATAAGTATGTTCGCACTGAACGGGGATGCGGCGGCGATGGTCAGTGCTTTCTGTACTTTTGTGGCGATTACTTTTGTGTTTAACGGCGCACTGTTTGTTGCCAACACCTCGTTTAACAACCTGGGTAAACCGGTTTATTCCACCGCACTTAACCTTGGCAAGGCCACACTTGGTACCCTGCCGTTTGTCTGGCTGGGAGCGCAGTGGTATGGCGCATTGGGGGTACTGTATGGTCAGGCGGTGGGCAGTATTTTGTTTGGGGTGTTGGGCATATTGGTACTTCGGTTGCATATTCAGGCAATGGTACGTGAGCATGAGCCGGAACCAGAGCAGATCGACCCGGCTACTACCAGTGTGAACATGACGCCGTTTTGTAACTGCGATCCGGTTCTGATGGAAGAAGTGACCAGCCACAAATCTGTGAGCCAAATAGCAACAAAATCAGAACTTAGCTAACCTAATAATTTGTTTGCATATTCCTTGATCTGGCACCAAACCTTTGCGGTGGTGCCTGCCTGATAATATCTCGTCTCAAATTTAGTACCCGGTTTCTTTTCCGGGTACTGCGTTCTTGTCGTATCACCGGATAACAAAAGGAAGTATTGAAGGATTATGCGCCAGTATTACGAGTATATTATCCCCCTAATCATTCCCCTTATCGTCTTGTTGCTTCCGCTGGAAGCTTTTCCGTTTGAAGGAATGACCATTATTCAGCAGCGGGTGATCGCGATTTTCCTGCTGGCTGCGCTTTGCTGGGTGTTCGAACCCATTCCCATTTATGCCACTTCTGTGGTGATCATCGTACTGGAATTACTGCTGCTGTCGGATAAAGGACTTATCTTCTTTAAGCAGGGCCACGGAAGTGCTGAGTTCGGAGAACTGCTGAAATACAGTGATATCATGGCAACCTTTGCCAGCCCAATCATCATGCTGTTTCTTGGCGGATTTTTCCTTGCGATGGCGGCGACCAAATATCGCCTGGACGTGAACCTTGCGCGGGTGCTGCTGCGTCCGTTCGGCTCGAACCCTAAGTTTGTGATGCTGGGCCTGATGCTGATCACCGGCGTATTCTCAATGTTTATGTCTAACACGGCAACTACGGCAATGATGCTTTCCATCCTGACGCCGGTGATTGCGGTGTTCGGTCCCAAAGACCCGGGCCGGATCGCGTTCGCGTTGTGTATTCCGGTGGCGGCGAACGTCGGCGGCATTGGTACCCCAATTGGTACGCCGCCCAACGCCATTGCGCTGAAATATCTGGTGGGCGAAAACTACATCTCTTTTGGTGAGTGGATGATGTTCGGTGTGCCGTTTGTGATCCTGATGATGGCACTGGCCTGGGTACTGATTGGTATGCTTTATCCGGCGGATCAGAAGAAAATCGATCTCAATATTAAAGGTAAGTTCCTTAAAACACCGAAAGCGATCACGGTATATATCGTGTTTGGCGGTACTATTTTGCTGTGGCTGATGGGGTCATCACACGGGATGAACTCTTACACGGTTGCGCTTATTCCGGTCGCGATTTTCTCGCTGACCGGCATCATCAACAAAGAAGACCTTAAAAAGATTTCCTGGGATGTACTCTGGCTGGTATCCGGTGGTATCGCCCTGGGGCTGGCGCTGGATCAGACCGGTCTTGCCCGGCTGGTCGTTCACAGTATTCCGTTTGATGAGTTCTCACCTTATGTGGTGCTGTTTGGCGCGGCTTTCCTCTGTTTGCTGATGGCGAACTTTATGTCGCATACCGCAACGGCAAACCTGTTGATGCCTATCATGGCGGCACTGGGCTCCTCTATGGTGTCTCTGGCTCCGCTTGGCGGCGAGATCACTCTGATCCTGGTGGTGACTTTTGCGGCATCGCTGGGTATGTCGCTGCCTATCAGTACTCCGCCGAATGCGCTGGCACATGCGACCGGAAACGTGCAAAGCAGCCAGATGGCGCGGGTTGGTGTGATTCTGGGACTGGTTGGGGTATTGCTCAGCTTTGTAATGGTCTGGATCCTTCATTCGGTCGGACATATTGGTTAACGGGTTTTGGAGAAATAAGTGATGGAAAAGCTAAATCTGATCTGTGTGGATGATGAACGTGAAGTACTGAGCGCTGTGCTTCAGGACCTGGCGCCGCTCGGCGATTGGGTGAACGTGGAAGCCTGTGAGTCTGCCGGGGAAGCGCTGGAGGTGATCGACGACCTGGACGCCGAAGGGGAGTTTATCGCTCTGGTGATCTCGGACCATATTATGCCGGGCAAAACCGGGGTGGAGCTGCTTACAGAGCTTTCTGAAGACAGCCGTTTTGAGCACACCAAAAAAGTGTTGCTGACCGGGCAGGCGACCCACCATGATACGATCACCGCGATTAATAAGGCGCGTATCGAAAGTTATTTTGAAAAGCCCTGGCAGGGTGAGGAGCTGAGGGAGCGCGCCCGTACTCTGCTGACGGAGTATATCTTCGACCAGGGGCTGAATTATGAGAGCTGGCAACAGGAGCTGGACCAGCAGGTAGTGCTGAGCCGGTTGCGTTAACCGCCCGACTCACTGTTGATGGAAACGGGCTCTGTGCTTTTAAAGCGCAGAGCTTTTTTTTATGGGAAAACCCTTGACCCTGGAGTGGACTCCAGGGTGTATAGTCAGGGTGAAGACGAATAACAGGGAAATTCTTATGTGTACCAAACATACCGCCTGCTGCTCTGACAAAATCAGTGCACCGGCAAAAACAACCTCATGCTCACCAGCGACGCCGGCTGCGGTGAAACAGACAGCGTCAGTATCGGCTTGCTGCAGCGGTTCCGGCTGCTGTGATTCGGTGAGTGACGCGCCGCCTGAAGAGGAAGAGCCCTTATCCGGCAGTGCCCATTCCTATTCCTGGTATGTCGCCGGGATGGATTGTCCGTCCTGCGCAAAAAAAGTGGAAACGGCGGTCAGCGCTGTAGCTGGCGTGACTTCAAATCAGGTATTTTTCGCAACGCAGAAGCTTGTCGTTAAAGGCAGTGCGGTGCTTACCCCGGCAGCTGTTGAAGCGGCGGTTGGGGCGATCGGATTTGATTTACAATCCGCCGGGAAGGCGAAGCCTCCTGCCGAAGAAGAAAGCGGCTTACGTGGGCGCATCAAACGCAATGCACTGTTGATTTCCCTGACACTGGCGATGGCCATCAGTGCGCTGATCAGCCGTTTTGAACCTCAGCTGGCCGGTTATCTGTTTACTTTGGTTTGTTTGGCTGGTCTGGCGCCGGTTGCGCGCAAAGCCTGGTCCATGGCCAGATCCGGAACGCCATTTTCTATTGAAACCCTGATGACGACCGCTGCCGTGGGCGCCCTGTATCTGGGAGAGAGTGTGGAAGCAGCCATGGTGTTGCTGCTGTTTTTACTCGGAGAGCGACTGGAAGCGTACGCTGCGGGCCGGGCCCGGACAGGGGTTAAGGCCCTGATGGAGTTGGTACCGGAAACGGCAACCCTTATCGAAAATGGCCAGCGCCGCGTCGTGCCAGCCGGTGAGTTAAAGCCCGGCGATCAAATCGAAGTAGCGGCGGGTGACCGTCTTCCTGCCGACGGTGTGTTAAGTCAGGGGTGCGCCAGTCTTGATGAGAGCGCCCTGACTGGCGAATCTGTCCCGGTTGAGAAGCAGACCGGTGATAAAGTGATGGCCGGCAGTGTGGTAGCAGATGCGACTGTACTGATTAACGTCACGTCATTGCCGGGCCAAAATGCCATTGACCGTATCTTACACCTGATTGAAGAAGCAGATTCACGCAAAGCTCCGCTGGAGCGCTTCCTGGACAGATTCAGCCGCTGGTACACGCCGCTGATGATGCTGGTTGCCCTGCTGGTTATCGTGACTCCGCCGCTGTTATTTGCCCAGCCGTGGGAGACCTGGCTCTATCGCGGCCTGGCGCTGCTTTTGATTGCCTGCCCGTGCGCGCTGGTAATTTCCACTCCGGCAGCCATCACCTCCGGACTTGCGACGGCAGCCCGTCATGGCGTGTTGATCAAAGGTGGAGCTGCGCTTGAGCAGCTTGGCAGTATCGAGAGTGTCGCGTTTGACAAAACCGGCACCCTGACTGAAGGCAGGCCGAAAGTGACGGACATCAGGGTGTTTAACGGCTGGAGTGAGACGGAACTTCTCCGGTTTGTAGCATCGGTAGAAAGCGGTTCGCGCCACCCGCTGGCGGTGTCGCTGGTGAAGCATGCTACGGAGCAGGGCATCGATATTCCGTTTGCTGCCGATACTAAAGCGCTGCCCGGTGCAGGCATTCGGGGCCTGGTGGAGGACAGGGAAGTGGTACTGTTGGCTCCGGACAGGTGCCCGCAGGCACTGGATGCGGAAACTGAAGCAGAGGTGCGCAGGCTTGAACAGCAGGGCAAAACTCTGGTCGTGGCGATGATCGACGACGGGGTTGCCGGTCTTGTGGCGTGGCGCGACACCCTGCGCAGCGATGCCCGCCAGGCGGTGCAGGAACTCGAAGCGATGGGGATCGCCACCCTGATGCTGACGGGGGATAACCCGGTTTCAGCGCAGGCGATGGCAGAGAAAACCGGAGTAGGGTTCAAAGCCGGACTGCTGCCGGAAGACAAAGTGAACTATGTTGAAGCGCTTGCTGCGCAGAAACGGGTAGCGATGGTCGGAGATGGTATTAACGATGCGCCGGCGATGAAAGCCGCATCCATTGGTATCGCAATGGGAGGCGGAACCGACGTGGCGCTGGAAACCGCCGATGCGGCTTTGACACACAATCGTCTGGCTGAGCTGCCGTTTATGATCAGTTTGTCAAAATCAACGCTTAAGATCATCCGTCAGAACATCACTCTGGCGCTGGGACTGAAAGGCGTCTTCCTTGTTACCAGTCTGCTTGGTATTACCGGGTTGTGGATGGCGGTGTTGGCAGACAGCGGGGCGACCGCGCTGGTAACGCTGAACTCACTGCGTTTGCTCAGAGAGAAGCGGAAGGGGAGTGAGGATATTTGATTCGGGCACACAGCCGCTGAGTAAATATCCGTAAATCCTCCTGTTGAGTTTCGCCGTGCCCTCAGTGGCACGGCGAACTTGTTTTGTTGCAATCGACTATTTACCTGAGGGTATTTAAAAATCATTGCATGCAGTTCTGGGAGCCAGCCCACGCCATGCAGGTAATCGATCTGCTAAACAGTATTTGTGCAAAGCGTTACCAGTTTTGCGGACAAAGTGTGATGCCAATCGGTTTTCCTTGCAAGGTGTACATTGCATTCATTTTTATTCGTGAAAATGATCACAATTATTGTCCCCCCGGTCGGGTACAGTGCTTCCTGTACCCAAAAATATGACAACTCATCGCGTAACAGAGCGTGGTGAACAAAAGGAGCCCTCTATGTCTACAGTTTTCCACTTAGGTGTAACCAAAGAAGATCTTGCTGGTGCAACACTTGCGATTATTCCAGGCGACCCTGCGCGTGTACAGAAAATCGCTGAGGAAATGGAAAACCCGGTATTTCTGGCCAGCCAGCGTGAATACACGCTGTACCGTGCTGAGCTGGACGGTAAGCCAGTTGTGGTTTGTTCTACCGGTATCGGCGGTCCTTCTACTTCTATCGCGGTAGAAGAGCTGGCTCAGCTGGGCGTAGATACGTTCCTGCGTGTTGGTACCACTGGTGCGATTCAGCCACACGTAAACGTGGGCGACATGATCGTTACTACCGGTTCAGTACGTCTGGATGGTGCGAGCCTGCATTTTGCTCCAATGGAGTTCCCGGCAGTAGCAGACTTTGAAATTGCAACAGCAATGAAGCACGCAGCAGACGAGAGCGGCGCGAAAGTTCACACTGGCGTGACTGCATCAAGTGATACTTTCTACCCGGGCCAGGAGCGTTACGACACCTTTACCGGCCGCGTTGTTCGCCGCTTCCAGGGTTCAATGAAAGAGTGGCAGGAAATGGGCGTTCTGAACTTTGAAATGGAATCAGCAACCCTGCTGACCATGTGTGCAAGCTCAGGTCTGAAAGCGGGTTGTGTTGCGGGTGTAATCATCAACCGTACTCAGAAAGAGATCCCGGATCACGCGACTCTGAAAGAGACTGAAGCTCGTTCTATCAAAGTAGTGGTTGAAGCAGCTCGCAAGATGCTTTGAAACTAACTTACTGATTTGATTTAAGAAGGCAGAGTGACTTACTCTGCCTTTTTTATAAATTTGAACCTGCCCGAAGATTTTTATTCACCGATTTTTTAGAAATCATCCTCTGAAATTCCCTTTCGATTTTCACCTGGCCTCTCAGATATTCATTCGTACTGACATTTTATGCGGCGCTGAGTGCTGTTCAGGCGTATTTGCTCCCGTATACAAAGCATTGTTCTGCCGGTTGACCGCTTTTGTGGTGAATAGTTATTCCATTTTCATTTTGTTTGCTGTCGTACGTATTTTGTTTGAAGTTGTTGATTTTATAGATGTTTTATGCATCGCAAAACATCAGGTATGGCATTGTCCGGCTGAAACTATTTTGTAATCTGATAACAACGCATTCCACAAGAGAATGTGTATCAGGGATAAATACATACAGGATAGTAAACAATGAAAAAAACAATATTAGCAGCAGTTCTTCCTGCCGTTTTGGCCACAGGTTCGGCCGGCGCAGCGGAGATTTTTAAGTCGGAAGATGGTAGCACGGAGTTTTACGGCCGGTTGTATGCCAGGGTGAAAAAAGAGCCGGAAATGAATAATCCTGAAATGACAGCGGGCTCATCCCGGGCTGGTGTTAGCGGTGATTATGTGTTGACCGAAGGGGTTCGAATTTTTGGTAAGGCAGAATTTGGTCTGGGTGGCAGTGCAGATTATGTACTGAAAAATCGCCTTCACTATATTGGTGTGAGTGGCGACTTCGGAAAAATCACCATTGGGCGTCAGTGGATTGTGTCAGATAATGCATACGGTGCTGATTACTCCTACTTCTTTGGTGGTACGGGTATGCGTCATGCAACACTATCCGGTGCCCGGCATGATGCACTGGTTAAGTATAACTATGACAGTGATGCATTCTGGCTGGCAGCAAACGTTGGGGTTACCAACAACGATACCCATCAGGAACTGGCTGAGCTGTATGCCGGTACATCATTTGGAGATATCAGCCTGCACTTTGGCGGTGGTGTCAACACTAAGAAAGACCACAGTCTTGGCAAGTATACGGTGAAAGAAAATGGTGTAGATGTAGAGAAAGAGAAGATCACTGATCTGCGCAATACCTACTTTGAAGGTACGGTGGAATATAGCGCTGGTGATGCCCTGGTTGGCTTTACCTACTACAACGCAAAACTTGAAGATCTCCAGGGCCCCGGGGCTATTGGCGAAAATGCAGTCAGCCTTGCCGGTAATTACTCTTTGACGGATAAAGCGAGCGTACACACAGGATTTGAGTATGTTGAGCAAACACCGTCAGGCTTTGGTATTGATGAGAAAGGGGATGGCAAGAACTTCTATGTTGGTACTGTATACAAGTTCAACAGTTCAGCCCGGGTCTATGCGGAGTACGCGTATGCTGATGGTGTGACAACCAGCTTTACCAACAAAGAATCTGAGGCGACGGTTGGACTGACTGCGGTAGAGAGTGAAAGCCGCTTTGGTATCGGTGCAACAGTTTACTTTTAATTAATTACTACCAGCCATGCCTTTTTGCCCGGTCCTGTACCGGGCCTTTTTATACCTGAAAAGCGATAGTCATAAAAAACCGGCCCCTGAACAGGTGGCCGGTTTTTTTATCATAAGAGTTAAGCCAGTTCGTCGTATCCGCCGGCTTCTTTAAACCAGGCGGTCAGGTAGTGCTTGAGGTTTTTCAGCTCGTCCGGGCCGATCAGGGCCAGACCAAGGTCTTCAGCACGGGTAATGTCGTTGTGACGCAGCGGGCGGAAGCTCACCAGCATAGCGCGGGCCTGAATGCCCCCCAGCAGGTCACGCAGGGATTCCAGCTTGTAGAGGGTGTCATCGCCGTCATCGCGCATACCTTTGGTCTTACATTCGATGATGTGCAGTTTGTTGTTCACGACGGTCGCGACATCCAGTTCGTTGCGCACTTCCCGTTCGCCCAGCTGGCGGTAGACCTGCACGTTCAGGGAGCGATCCTGAATGGTCGGCATCTCATCCTGAATTTGGCGTACTGTGCTGTGGACCAGGTTTTCCAGCCATTCACCATTGGAGAAGCGGCGGGCATCTTCGCTGGTAAAGGTCAGAACGCGTTTATCGTATTGGGCGAGGCCGGTTTCTACCAGGTCGGTGATCAGCATATCCAGCTCGCGGTAGCCCTGCTGTTTTTCGGTCAGCTCAACGTCCAGTTTCTGTTCTTTACGGCAGGTCGTGGCAAGGTAGTTCAGGGTCGCCAGGCCAGGGCCAAGCTCCAGCGCGTTACCTGCCCAGCGTTCACCGAGCTGGTGGAGTTTCTTGTCCAGTACTTCAGGCAGCTCAACATCACTGAACTCGGCACGTGCGCCAAATATGGTCAGGTAGTCTTCAATCTTGATGTGGTCCTGCACCTGGCTTTCTACGCGTCCATCCGGGTAGAGCCAGCACATTTTGTCGCTGAACGGCTCCACCACGAAAATTGGCCAGTGATAGGTGCGGAAGACTTCGTAGACGGACAGCAGACGGTGACGCAGGCCGCAGCTGGCGTTGAGTTTAACATCCAGGCCGCGCTGCTTAAGATCTTCGGCCAGAGCCATGACTGAGCGCTTGATAAGAGAGGTGTTAACCACCGACGGGATCTCATAAAACTCCGAGGTGATGTCACGCTTGTTCAAAACGGAATCGAGCCGGTGATACATCTCTTTCTGACTTTCATCTCCGATAAAGATGATGTGACGGCTGATGGTGCGCTGGTCAAACAACGGGGTGATCAAACGAACCGGGTCCTGGTCAATAATACCTACATGTACGGCCATATCATGTCCTCAACATAACAGGCCTGCCGGGAAAAAGGGAAAGTCGCCTCATACTTCTTCGTGGAAGCACGAAAGACAAAGGTCGGCAGGCAATAACAGATATAAGGATTCGCGTCAGAAAAAACAAGGGCAACCCGTTGCTTAGGTTGCCCTTTATTCACAAAAACTATGAAAAGCTTACAGCTTGAAACGGTGAACGATGTCGCTCTGCGTCGCAGACAGTTTGGACAGGTCCTCGCTGACAGAAGCAATTTCGTGCATCGCCTGGTAGCTCCGGTTAGCGATGTGGTTGATATCTTCCAGAGTACGGGCGATGTCAGAGGTGGTGACCCGCTGCTCATCGGCGGCCTGAGAAATATGAGTACTCATCTGGCTGATTTCCATGATAAGCGCCTGGATTTCTTCCATTGCGCTGTTGGCGCTGGATGCCTGGGATACAGATTCTTCCATATCTGTCATACAGCTTTCAATCACGGTACCGGCAGCTTTGGAGCTGGACTGAAGGTTGCTGATCATGCTTTCGATTTCAGCAGTGGACTGAGTGGTCTTCATTGCCAGTACCCGAACTTCATCGGCAACCACCGCAAAGCCACGGCCCTGTTCACCTGCCCGGGCGGCCTCAATCGCGGCGTTAAGCGCCAGCAGGTTGGTTTGTTCTGCGATATTACGGATCACATCCAGAATCGAACCGATCTGGCTGCTCATACGCTGAAGTTCACCTACGGCTTCTACCGACTCATTCAAACGGTTTTCCAGCTGGTTGATGGTGCTGATGTTTGCACTCATGATCTGGCGACCGGACTCAGAAGCAGTCTCAACCTGGCGAACCATATCAGATGAGCTTTGTGCGCTCTGCGCGACTTCGCTGACCGACTGTTCCATTTCTGTCATCGCGGTCGCGACAGTTGCGGTCTGGCTGCGCTGGTTGTTGAGCTGATCCTGGGCTTCAACGGAGGTCTGGCGGTTAGACTGTGCCACACTGGTCAGGTCATCGGCTGCATCATTCAGTTCCTGAAGAATTTCGTGCAGGCTGCCTGCCAGGGTGTTGATATGGCGGCCAACGCGGCTGAACTCGTTGTTGCGTTTGATCTCGATACGCTGGGTCATGTCGCCTTTGGTCAGGCTTTCCAGCGCATCAAGAATACGGGTCAGCGGTTCACGTACACTGTGGGCAACGTGCCAGCCAATACCCACTGCAATCAAACACACCACGATACCGATCAGGATCGCCTGGATATGACCTTCAGAGTAGATGGCGCTGGCTTCGCTGAGTGATGCTTCCAGCTGTTCTTCTGCGGTAGTGTTAAAGGTTGCCAGTACGGTCATTGCGTCATCGACTTTCACTGCCAGGTTGGCGATGTTGTCGTACAGGGCATTTTTAGAGGTCAGGTAAGTGTAGTGCTGATCCAGCACACCGCCGGATTTACCGATGTCCTGGCTGAACTGTGCGACCGACTTGTCAAACACCTCTTTCAGCGACGGCAGCTGGGTTGCCAGACCGCGGTAGGCGTAGTTCAGGTGAGTTACAGCCTTCTTGTTTTTGGTCACGGCTTTTTTAACGAAATCCGCATCGCTGCTCGCCAGTGCGTCAGAGGTGACCACTTCCGCGTCTTTAAGCTTGATGAAATAGCTCTTGGCCATCAGTTTAACCGCGATTTTGTCCTGGTCATCGACATACTCTTTCATGCCAACACTCAGTTCAGTCTGCAGTTTCTGGAAACGGCGGGAGGATTTCTGTACCTCAGCCTGAGCGGTAAACATCGCCTGATAGTTGTTCATCGCTTCCAGCGCTTCACTGAAGTAGCTCGCTTCCAGGGCTTTCAGTTCTTCGATACGTGGGGCGATTGAAGGGGTGTGTTGGGCGACTTTTTCCAGCTCTGCCAGGGTTTGCTGGAAGCTCTCCTGGGCGGCTTTAAAGTTGTTGCGTGACGCTTCCATTCGCTGGGTATTCTGCGTAGTCAGGAAATCTTTAAAGGATTTGTCTGCGGACAGCAGCTTAACACTGGTTTGGTTGGAGAGGGCAACCAGCGGAAGGGAGGTGTCGGATACGGTTTCAAAGTTAGAATGGATCTTGTCCATTCCACCTAACATCATTGCAATAGTGGCTACAAACAGCACCACTATCAGCGTAAATCCGGCGTACATTCGCCTGATCACAGAACCTTGCATTGCTTTCTCTCCATATACTCTGATGCGTAAAAAATATGTGAAAGACAAATGGGTCTTTCAAAAAAGAACGTCTCATTGTATGGAATGCGGTAGCGAATTACTTTGACGGTTATTGCAATTCTGTTACTTATTGACTACGAATCATGACAAAACAGTGCTATTCGAACGATGTTTTTAATTGAGGTTTGCCCAGTGTTGTCGCATACTAGGCACCTAATTCCATAAGGATTTTGGCGTTGAATATCAACGGTAAAATATTTGTTGTGATGAATACCCCGGGGGAAGCCAATATGGCCGAAGAAACCATTTTTACCAAAATTATCAATAAGGAAATTCCGGCAGACATCGTATTTCAGGATGAACTGGTTACCGCTTTCCGCGACATCAATCCACGCGCTCCAAAACACATTTTGATCATTCCTAATAAGCTGATCCCGACCGTTAACGACGTGGAAGCCGAAGATGAGCTGATGATGGGCCGCATGTTTACTGTGGCGCGTAAGATTGCAGAGCAGGAAGGTATTGCACAGGACGGCTATCGCCTTCTGGTGAACTGTAACGCGCACGGCGGCCAGGAAGTTTACCATATTCATATGCACCTGCTGGGTGGTAAGCCACTGGGCCCGATGCTGGTCAGCTGATACTCACTCAAGCAGAGGCAAGTTTGAACTCTTTGTTACGAAAAACAGGCGTTGTACTGATCAGCGCTACTTTGTCTGCGTGCGCCGGAATGAGCGCGGGTAATCTGTTCAGTGACTACAGCTCTCAGCACTCTTACGTGTATGAATCGCTCAGTCAGGGCGATTACCAGCAGGCCCAGGCTTATGCCGCTGAATCTGAAATCGCCGGGGATATTCTCGATAATATGGAGCGTGGCCGGGTTGCATTCCTGAATGAGGACTACCCGCAAAGCATGGCGTCACTGAAACTCAGTGATCAGGCCGCACGCGTTCAGGCCGACCAGGCGGTGATTTCCATCAGCGAAACCGCATCTTCTGTTGGCGCGCTGGCTGCGAATGATAACCTCACCAGTTTTGAACCAGCGGATTATGAGCTGGGCTTTCTTCACCTGTATCTTGGTCTGAACTACCTGCGTGGTAACGATCTTGAAGGTGCTCTGGTTGAAATGCGCCGGGCAAACCAGGTACAGGAAGCTGCGCGCAAGCGTCGTCAGGATGAGCTTGAAGCAGCTGAGAAATCGGCTTCAGAGCAGGGGGTCGATCCCAACCTTGGCGCCATTATGGCCAATTACCCGGCGGCAGGTAAAAAGCTGGCAGCGGTTCAGAACGGCTATCTGCTGTATCTCTCTGCACTTTTGTATGAAACATCCGGTGACCTGAACAGTGCTTATGTGGATTATCGTCGTGCTCTGGCTGTGATGCCGGAAAACCGTGAGATCATCCAGGGCACCATGCGTGCCGGTAAAAAGCTGGGTATGAAGCAGGATCTGGCCAAGCTGGAGAAACGTTACGGTAAGTACCAGAGCCCTGCTAAAGACAAGGGCAGAGTGATCATTATTGATGAGCGCAGTGTTGTCAGAGCGCTCGACAGCTGGCAGTATTCGTTCCCGCTTTATGACAGTGATGCGAATCAGTACTTCTACTACAACCTGTCACTGCCTCTTTATCAGGATCGTAAGGGTATTCCGCTTAATGAGCTGATGCTGGATGGCCGCACTCTTTCTCCGTCTCAGCTGGTGGATGTCGATCTCATGGCAGAGCAGGACCTGGTGGAAAAACTGCCGGGTATGGTGCTGCGTCAGGCTCTCCGGGTGGTAGCCAAAGAGCAGCTTCGACGTCAGGCGGCCAAGAATGAAGATGACGTTGGCAATGTACTGGTTAATCTGTGGAATATTCTGACAGAGCAGGCGGATACCCGCAGCTGGCAGACGCTTCCTGCTCAGGTCTATAGTAGTAGTGAGTTGGTAGCAGCCGGTGAGCACAGTATCGCGGTGAATAATCAGCCGTATGAATTTAAAGTATCAGCCGGACGTACCACGCTGGTATGGATTTCAAGACAAGGCCAGGGCTACAGTGTCTGGCATAAACAACTGGGAGCTATCTAATGAAAAAAATCTGGATTGCACTGCTGACGGCTTTTGCGCTGGCAGGTTGTGCGACACCGACTTCGGGTTTGAGTGTTGACGGTCAGTCTCAGCGTGTACTGTTTAATGACAATGTACTGAGCAGCAAGCTGGATATTGAACAAATCGATACAGATATGGTCAATGACCATACCCGCGGTATCGTGACGCTGACCAGTAAGTTCAAAGGCGATCAGAACGTTCAGTACCGCTTTTACTGGTACGATGATAAAGGCCTGGAAGTGAATACCAAACCTGGCCCGTGGAAACAAATTGTGATTCGTGGTTATGAAACCATTTCAATCTCTGAAGTATCTGTGAACCCGAACGGAACACAATACCGTGTTCAGATTCGTCAGGCAGATTAATAAAGGAAACGTTATGAAAAAAAGTGTTATTGCCCTGTTGGGTCTTGCTGTAGTTTTGGGCGGTTGTTCTAACCAGGTTTCTTACGGAGACGCTCAGGCTGTTGAAACCACGACTATCGATTTTGGCTCAACGGATCTGCAGACTATCGCTGGCCAGATGGTAGATAGCATGATGATGTCAGGCTCGGTTGCTGCGATTACCCGTGACAGCCGTCCAATCGTGTTTGTCGAGCGCATCAAAAACAAAACCAGCGAGCATATCGATACTGAGTCTATTACTGATACCGTCAGCACCAAGATGCTGAACTCAGGTAAGTTCCGTTTTGTTGATATGGATCGTGTAGAAGCAGTACGTGAGCAGCTGAACTTCCAGAACAATGATGAGCTGGTTGATCAGGGCAGCGCGATTCAGTTTGGTAAAATGGTGGGTGCTCAGTACATGCTGTACGGTAACCTGGCGAGCATCGTGAAGAACGATGGCAGCGATCAGGATGTGTACTACAAAATGACCATGCGTCTGATGGATCTGGAAACCGGCCTGATTGAGTGGGCGGACGAAACAGAGATCCGCAAGCAGAAATCCAAGAGCTTCCTGGGCCTGTAAGGCCGGAAGCACTCAGGGAGCAGTTGTATGGCAATAATGGGATGGAATGAAGCCAAAGCGCTGGATGATACTCTCACCGGTCTGGATGATTTCTTTCCCTCTGCTCCGGTTTCGGCCGAACTGCTCTCCGGCGGGCTCAGCAACCGCTGCTGGAAGCTCACCGATATTAAAGGCCGTCACTTTGTGTGGCGGCCTGTTACTTCCATATCCCGCGCGTTCTGCGTGGACCGCGCTCATGAATACACCCTGCTTCAGGCACTGCGTGGTTACGATTTTTCACCAGATGCGGTGGTGCACCTCAAACATGGTCTGCTGGTTCGCTGGCTCGAAGGCGAGGTACTGAGTGACGGCGTTCACCCCTTATCCCTGATGACCATTCTGGCCCGAATCCACCAGGTCAGCATCAACAATAAGCCTGTTCTCAAGTTCAACCTGACCGAGCGGGTCGATGCTTACTGGTTTCAGCTCGATTTGGAAAACCTCTCACCGGATGTTGAACGGATTTATACCACGCTTCGCTCCGGCCCCTACACACCGCCTGCAATCCGCACCCTGTGTCACTTTGACCTCGGCGGTTACAACCTGCTTTCTACCCGCTCAGGCATCGCGGCTATTGACTGGGAGTATGCAGCTATTGGCGATCCCCGCATGGATCTGGCAATGACCTGCGATATTGCCGGGCTGGACAGCGATGAAATGGTGCGCCTCTACTGCGCCATTCGCGGCATAGAGGAAGTGGAAGAGTGGCAACGAGCCACCCGGACATGGCTGCCTCATATCCGGATGATGGCGATGCTGTGGTACTACCTTGGCTTTCAACTGTGGGACGATGAGACCTACAGGGAGCACGGTGACCGCCTGCGGGATGAGTTGTGTCATTTTTCAGACAATCATGAGCCAGAGGCTGATCCTTTGCTTTGACAGGTGTATGCTGTTAACACGTTTGCTGTATAAGTGACCGTTTGGTATGTGATTTAATCAGGAGCCCGGCAGAAATGGTAATTCTGCAATTCGGATCACTGTTTTAGCCCAATGAAATCCGGCTTTGCCACTTTCAATGCCTTACGGTCGTGGTAGATTGAAAGCATAACAACACCCAGGGAAACGGGGAGGAACTATGATTATTTACTTACACGGCTTTGACTCAACAAGTCCGGGTAACCACGAGAAGATACTGCAGTTGCAATTTATCGATGAAGACGTCCGCTTCATCAACTACAGTACCCTTCATCCTAAACATGATATGCAGTACCTGCTTAAAGAGGTCAACCGGGCCGTTGAGCAGTCTGACGATCCTAATCCGCTGATTTGTGGTGTCGGGCTTGGTGGATACTGGTCTGAGCGAATAGGCTTTCTGTGCGGGATCCGCCAGGTGATTTTTAACCCGAATCTGCATCCTGAAAAGAACATGGAAGGCAGAATCGACCGTCCTGAAGAGTATGAAGACATCGCAACCAAGTGTGTCTCCAAGTTCCGGGATAAAAACCGTGACCGCTGTATGGTGTTCCTCTCAAGGCACAGTGAGGTTCATAACAATCAGGAGACGGCGCAGGAGCTGTCCGATTACTACCGGATTGTGTGGGATGAGAATCAGTCCCATAAGTTTAAGAAGATCTCCCAGCATCTTCAGGCGATGAAAGCTTTCAAAAACGCCTGATAAAATCTGAAAACTGAATGAAAAGCGCCTTAACGGCGCTTTTTTTGTGCCTCAAATATGCGTTTTGTTGTTTTTCTACACGTTGCGCCACTGTATCGCGCTAAAGCGGCGCTATTCAGGCTATGAATTGAAAAAATATTACAAAACAGCGTTGCCATAAAAAAAAGGGTCTTTATAATGCAGGTATACTAAGTTTTTTTGATAAATATCAAAGAAAGTTGAAAATGGCCAGTTATGAGCCAGTAAGAATATAACGACGCGGGCCCGAGCCGGCGCGAAAAAAAGTCAGAACAAATACCAGGCGGTTGCGGTACCAGCCAGACAGGCAGGCCGGGGCGGCCATAAAAATTAAGTAAACTTCAGAAGGAGTGTCATCATGACGCGGATTATTGTTGTAGGTGGTGGTGCCGGCGGCCTTGAGCTGGCAACTAAGCTTGGCCGGACACTGGGCCGTAAAGGCCGCGCTAAGGTCACCCTGGTAGATCGCAAAGCCAGTCACCTGTGGAAGCCGCTGCTGCATGAAGTGGCGACCGGCTCACTGGATGAAGGTGTGGACGCGCTGAGCTACCGTGCTCATGCCAAGAATCATCATTTTGACTTCCAGATGGGCAGCCTGACCGATATCGACCGTGAGCGTAAAGTGATCAAACTGGGCGAGCTGCGCGATGATAACGATGAGCTGCTGATGCCAGAGCGAGAGCTGGAGTACGATACCCTGGTGATGGCGATTGGCTCTACTTCGAATGACTTCAATACCCCGGGTGTGCGTGATAACTGTATCTTCCTCGACAGCCCGGAGCAGGCGCACCGTTTCCGTACCGAGATGAACAATCAGTTCCTCAAGTTGCACGCGAAAAACGGCCAGGGCACAGTGGACATTGCTATCGTTGGTGCCGGTGCAACCGGCGTTGAGCTGTCTGCAGAGCTGCACAATGCAGTGAAAGAGCTGCAAACCTACGGTTTTGGTGACCTGGACTCAAGCAAGCTGAACGTAAACCTGGTGGAAGCCGGTGAACGCATTCTTCCGGCCCTTCCGGTACGTATCTCTTCTGCGGCGCACAGCGAGCTGACCAAGCTGGGCGTAAATGTTCGCACCGCCACTATGGTGACTCAGGCAGACGAAGATGGCCTGGTGACCAAAGACGGCGACAAGATCCCGGCTCAGATCATGGTATGGGCGGCGGGCATTAAAGCGCCGGACTTTATCAAAGATATTGCCGGCCTTGAAACCAACCGTATTAATCAGCTGGTGGTCAAAGACACCCTTCAGACGACCCGTGATGACAATATTTTTGTGATTGGTGATCTGGCCCGGTGCACCCAGGCCGATGGCAGCTTTGTTCCGCCACGCGCCCAGGCCGCGCACCAGATGGCAAGCCTGGCGTACAAAAACATCGTGGCTAAGATGAATAGCCGCGAACTCAAGCCTTACGTGTATAACGACCACGGTTCGCTGGTATCCCTGAGCCGCTTCTCTACCGTCGGCAGCCTGATGGGCAACCTGACCAAAGGCTCAATGATGGTCGAAGGCCGCATCGCCCGCGTGGTGTACATCTCACTCTACCGCATGCACCAGATGGCGCTGCACGGTATGTTTAAGACCGGACTGATGATGCTGGTTGGGCGGATCAACCGGGTGCTCAGACCGAATCTGAAATTGCATTGATGGAAAAACGGGCTCATGGAGCCCGTTTTTTTGGACCTGGGTTTAGTGGTCCTGGGTCCTGGGGGAGTTCGCTGAAATTGCTGTGAACAAGCAAAAGTTTTTGACTTGACGCTACGAGCGGAGTGGCGAAGTCTGCTTGCAGCACCCAGCACCCCTCAAATCACGGTTTCAGCCCAAGCACCCTGTCTATATCCCCCGCACAATGACGCTCTTTTAGCTGTTCCCACTCTTCTCCCCAGGTGCGGTTGACGATGCGTCCGCGCTGCACGGCGGGGCGCTGGTCGATTTTTTCTGCCCATTGCTTCAGGTGGTGGTAGCTGTCCACATCGAGGAACTCTGCGGCGTCGTAGATCCTGCCGAGAACCAGGTTGCCGTACCAGGGCCAGATGGCGATATCAGCGATGGAGTAGTCCTCTCCGGCGATATATGGGGATTTGGCGAGTTGTCTGTCGAGCAGGTCCAGCTGGCGTTTGGTTTCCATGGCAAAGCGGTTGATGGGGTACTCGAATTTCTCCGGCGCGTAGGCGTAAAAATGACCGAATCCGCCGCCAAGATAAGGGGCTGAGCCCTGCAGCCAGAACAGCCAGTTGAGTACTTTTACGCGCTGTTGAGGATCTTTGGGGATCAGGTGGCCATACTTGTCTGCCAGGTAGAGCAGGATCGCGCCGGACTCAAACACGTACACAGGTTCATCCCAGGAGTGATCGACCAGGGCGGGGATTTTTGAATTGGGATTAACCTCGACAAATCCGGATGAAAACTGCTGTCCTTCGCCAATGGCGATCATAAAGGCATCGTACTCTGCGTCGTTACCTGCTGCCAGCAGCTCTTCGAGCATGATGGTGACTTTCTGGCCGTTAGGGGTACCCATTGAATAAAGCTGGAGGGTGTGATCGCCAACCGGCAGGGATTCTTCATAGCGGGCACCTGAATCCGGGCGGTTGATCCCCGACCACTGGCCGCCGTTGCCTTCTTCCATTTGCCAGACTTTTGGTGGGATATACGGATTTGCCATTTTCCTGCTCCTTTGTCAGCCGATACCCATAAAGCATACTCTAAAAAACGGGCGGCGGAGCAGGGATTAGGGCGCAGTTGCGGGATTATTCTTCAGGCAGGTCTGTGGGTATCAGTGAGTAGACCAGGCCGTCTTTAGGCTGGCCGTTAAATACAAACCGGTTTCGGGCCAGTGTTTCTTTCGTCGCGCCGGTCTTTTCTGCAACGCGATGGCTGGCGCAGTTGTCAGGATCGCAGATGATCTCCAGCCGGGTCAGTCTGAGAGTACGGAAGCAGTGGCGGATAAGCGGATGAAGTGCTTCTGCGGCATAGCCCTGTTGCTGGTACGCATCGCCAACCCAGTAGCCGAGAGCGCCTAAGTTGAATGAACGGGAGTGCTCGGTCAGTGCGGCCATTCCGGCAAATGCACCACTCTCTTTTTCAAATATACCAAAACCAAATGACAGCCCTTTGAGCCAGTTGACCCGGTTGGCGAGGATAAACTCTTCGCTCTCTTCTGCGCTGAAATCCGGATGACACCAGTCCAGCCATTGGTGCAGGCTGGGCGAGTTCTGTATCAGTTTGCTGAACGCCTGACTGTGCTCTGCAGTGATAAGGCGCAGTTCAAGGCGTGGAGTGGTGAGGGTAAGCTGGTGGGATATGTGCATAATAAAAAAACGCTCCTGCCAGGGCAGGAGCGACCGTTATCAGGCTTGCGGAACCCGGCGTACCTGGATGATCATGCCCATCAGAGGGTGGTCCAGGTAATGGGTTTCGGTGCTGCGCATGCGGCGTTTTTGCTTCATGCGGTAGCTTTTCAGGAACTCTTCCACTTCCAGAGTGGGTGAGACTGATTCCAGGTTACCAATCTGAACATTGGTATCGCTTTCCGCTTCTGTTTCACCGGCAGCTGTGAGTTCGGTTTCCGGCTCGGCAAAGCTCACTTCACGGATCCCCGGTGCTTTCAGATCCATTTCCAGCTCGGCAAACAGGTAGTGCTGAACGTAAACCTGCAGCTTGCCATCGAGCTCATAAATTGGTGAGTGGATGGTCTGCTCTTTAATATCCTGGCTCATACCCTCTACGGACTCGGTATCTACCCGCATGTTACCGGCTTCGTCGAAACGGCTGGAGTAATCCTTACCTGCTTCGATATGAAAAACAGGTGCAGCAAAGCGGCCCTGATCCCCCTGACGCCAGGCAACGTGAAGCAGTGGTTTAAAAGCAGCGTGGCGGGAAAGCGCAGCGTACTCATCATTCAGGTGGTACTCGGACGCTGGCAGCAGTTTGGCGCCTTTTTTGTCCATCGCGACTGCGTTCTGGAACGAAATCGCTTTGTCCATTTCAAGAGCCGGAAGCTGATTAGGCCATGATTCCTTTACCTGCTCAGCATCGACCGAACGTTTGAACAGAATCACCTCAATATCGAACTGTCTTTGTGCAAAAGATTGAAAAGAAACTAAAAACAGTAAAAAAGGGACCAGTTTTCTCATTATTTCTCCCGGTGGCGGTGTCGGCCGCCACGTGATTAAATTCTTACAGCTTTCCGCCGGGTTCAGGCGGGCAGCCGGTTTTGGGCAAAGTCTGCCATCAGGCCATTTACAAACCGGATCCGCTCACGACGGTCGGCTAATGGTACCGTAAACTTGAGCTTAGTTGGACCTTCCATTCCATACTTTTGTGGCGCGGACTGAAGAAGTTTAACAAGATAAGCCGGGTTGATGTCAGCCGTCGGATAAAATTCAAAGTATCCGCCTTTCGGATGGGCCTCGATCTTCTTAATGTGCATGCCAGCGGCTTTGAGTTTGACCTCTGCAACTGCCAGCAGGTTTTGGGCAGCGTCCGGCAGAGAGCCAAACCGGTCGATCAGTTCCACTTTCATTTCAGCCAGCTGGTCATCATTGCTTACGCTGGCGATGCGCTTGTACATAGACAGACGGGTGTTGATGTCCGGAATATATTCATCCGGCAGCAGCGCAGGCAGGCGAAGCTCGACCTCACTCTGATCGCGCAGCAGCTCATCCAGTGATGGCTCCTTACCTTCTTTGAGTGCTTCAACAGCCTGTTCCAGCATTTCCATGTACAGGGTGAAGCCGACTGACTGGATTTGACCGCTTTGCTCATCGCCCAGAAGCTCACCGGCACCGCGGATCTCGAGGTCATGGGTCGCCAGGGTAAAGCCGGCACCCAAATCTTCCAGAGAGGCAATGGCATCAAGACGTTTGATGGCGTCTTTGGTCATCGCTTTCGGATGCGGCGTCAGCAGGTAGGCGTAGGCCTGGTGGTGAGAACGGCCAACCCGCCCGCGAAGCTGGTGCAGCTGCGCCAGACCCAGGTTATCTGCCCGGTTCATGATGATGGTGTTGGCGGTCGGAACGTCGATACCAGTTTCGATGATGGTGGTACATACCAGCAGGTTAAAGCGCTGGTGGTAGAAGTCATTCATCACCCGTTCCAGTTCGCGCTCGCGCATCTGACCATGGGCCACGGTGACCCGGGCCTCCGGGATCAGTTTTTCCAGATCGGCAGCTACTTTGTCGATGGTCTCGACCTGATTATGCAGGAAGTAAACCTGACCACCGCGCATGATTTCACGCAGCACGGCTTCACGGATCACGCTGTCTTCGCCCTGACGGACAAAGGTTTTGATCGCCAGGCGACGCGCCGGAGGAGTGGCAATGATCGACAGGTCGCGCATACCGCTCATTGCCATGTTCAGGGTGCGCGGAATTGGGGTGGCGGTCAGGGTCAGAATATCGACATCGGCGCGCATTGCTTTGACTTTTTCTTTCTGACGAACGCCAAAGCGGTGCTCTTCATCGACGATCAGAAGCCCCAGGTCTTTGAACTTGATGTCACTCTGCAGCAGCTTGTGGGTGCCGATGATGATGTCGACTTTACCTTCGGCCACATCGGCCAGTACCTGTTTCTGCTCTTTGGCGCTGCGAAAACGTGACAGAACCTCAACCCGGATTGGCTGATTGGCAAAACGGTCACGGAAGTTTTCAAAGTGCTGCTGGGCGAGCAGGGTAGTCGGTACCAGTACTGCGACCTGCTTGCTGTTGTCGGTGGCAACAAATGCGGCGCGCATAGCGACTTCGGTTTTACCAAAGCCTACGTCACCACACACCAGGCGGTCCATGGCTTTTGGCTGGCACATGTCTGACATTACGGCGTTGATCGCCGTGGCCTGGTCGTCGGTTTCTTCAAACGGAAAACCGGCTTTAAAGCTGGCGTACTGGCCGCGATCCAGCGCAAACTTGTAACCGGGTTTCAGCTCGCGCTGAGCATACACATCCAGCAGCTCCGCTGCTACGTCGCGCACTTTTTCTGCCGCTTTACGGCGTGCTTTTGCCCAGGCTTCACCGCCCAGTTTGTGCAGCGGCGCCGACTCTTCTGCGCCGCCGGAGTAGCGGCTGATGAGGTTCAGTGAGGCAACCGGCACGTACAGTTTTGCACCGTCCTGGTACTCCAGGGTTACGTACTCGGTGGTCAGGCCGCCTGCTTCCAGGGTTTGCAGGCCAATATAGCGGCCAATACCGTGGTCAAGGTGAACGACCGGCTGGCCAGGCTTGAGTTCGGCCAGGTGGCGGATCACCGTATCGCTGTTAACTGCACGGCGGTCTTTTTTGCGCCGTTGAATAACCCGGTCACCCAGCAGGTCGCTTTCGCAGATCAGCGCAAAGTCCGGCTGGCGGTGAATAAAGCCGTGTTCAGCACTGCCAAGGATCAGGTGGAAACGGTCATCGTGTGCCAGGGCATCATCAAGGCTGTCCCGTCCGGCCGGTTTGAGCTTAATGCGTTGCAGCAGCTCCAGCAGTGCTTCCCGGCGGCCTTCAGATTCCACAGAGAAGATGACTTTGCCACTGTACTGCTCAATAAACTGACGCAGAGCGGCAAAAGGTTCTTTCAGTTGCTGGTTAGCAGCCAGTGCCGGCAGCGGTTCACTGTCCAGATTGTGGCGTCCGGCTTTTTTCGCAGCGGCCTGCTCAGTCAGTACCAGTTGGGGCAGGGTTTTCAGCCGGGAAAACAGTTCGTCCTTTTTCAGCCACAGCTCTTCAGGTGGCAGCAGCGGACGCAGCGGGTCAACCCGGCGCTGCTCAAAGCGGTGGTCAACGTCAGTCAGGAACTGATCAATCGCCGCTTCGGTATCTCCTGTCATGACAACCAGAGTTTGTTCACCGATGTAATCAAACAGGGTTTCACTCTGCTCAAAGAACAGTGGCTGCCAGTATTCGATACCGGCAGGCCAGGTACCTTTACTTACCTGAGCATAAATGGACTCCGGTTCACGGCGCGCTTCAAAGCGCTGACGCCAGCGGGTGCGGAACGCCTCAATGGCTTCTGGTGTGGTAGGGAACTCGTGCGCGGGTAACAGGCGGATCTCATCCATGTCTTCGATGGAGCGCTGATTTTCCGGGTCGAAGGTGCGGATGGTGTCGATTTCATCATCGAAAAAGTCAATCCGGAACGGATCCTGGCTGCCGGTTGGGAACAGGTCGATGATCGAGCCGCGGCTGGCGTATTCACCCGGACCAAAAACCTGATCCACGTGGCGGTAGCCGGATTTTTCCAGCTGCATTCTCAGCGTTTCAAGCGAGTAGCGATCACCGGTTTTAACCATCAGGGTATGCTGAAGCAGATAATCCCGTGGAGACTGGCGCTGCAGCAGGGTGCTGACTGGAATAACGGTCACCCCGTTTGTCTGCGACGGAAGCTGATACAGGTGTGCGATACGTTCAGAGATAATGTCCTGATGCGGGGAAAAACTGTCGTACGGCAGGGTCTCCCAGTCCGGAAACTGTTTTACCGGCTCGCTGGTGAACTGTTCCAGCTCAGCGGTCAGTTTGAGCGCGGTCTGAGGATCCGGCACTACAAGCAGGGTGTGCCCCTGGTGTTTGTCAGACAGTTTGGCAATGGCGATAGCCAGCGCGGCGCCGGTCAGATTGCCAAGAAATTTTTTATCCCCCGCTTTATCGGGTAAAGCGAGGGAGAGCAGAGATGTATTCGACATAGTGCTGAATTAGTTTTTTTCGTCGCGCTCAAGCGAGCGTTTACGCAGTAGTTTTTGTTGCTGGAACAGGGCGGCTTTGATCAGCAGGTCCTGATCTTCATCGCGCATACGGACAAAGACAATGGTTACACGGCTGGTGTCATCACCCACTTCAACGGCTGTGACTTTGCCGTAGCAGTAGACGGCGGATGCCGGACGCTCGATGAACAGCTTCACGCGGGCCAGCTGGTCCTGTTTTGGCGGATGAGCAGTATGGTAAGTAAACTGGCTGGCGCCAAAGCTTTCTGTCTTATGGGATAAGCGGGCATCGTCCTGCTGTGACAGCATAAAGGTCAGCAGCAGGTTGAGCTTGCTGTTTTGTGATTCAAGCAGTTGGACCACGTTGGAAAGGTCACTGTTACGCAGCTCATTGATGGCTTTGTCGGTCAGTGAGTCCAGAGCGCTGAACTCGGTGGCGACCAGAAACGGGGTGGGGATCTCTTCAACAAATTGCTCCTGCTCTGGCAGAACAAAGTCTGAACCCAGCGGTTCGATATTGGCAGATAAGCTGTGCTGAACGGTGAAATATTCTTGTTGATCCATAATTCGCTTCCTGTGGGCAGCCTGCCCATTAGACTAACCTTTTGATTATCGCAGTGTCAGCTCACGAATCAAGGAATGTTGTAACGAATCCGTCAGGTTTTCGTCATCTTGCCGGACATGCCTGTCATTTTTTGGCTTTTCTCCCTGCCGGGTCTAGGCGTAACGCCCCGCATTCGGTACAGTAGCCGCAGAAGTGAATTCAAGGTTTAACAGTATGTTCCATCCAATATCGGCGTATATCGGCCTGCGCTACCTTCGGGGGCGTTCAGGGGACCGGTTCAGCCGGTTTGTTTCCATCATGTCTACCGCCGGGATCACCATAGGGGTGCTGGCGCTCATCACCGTCCTTTCGGTTATGAATGGCTTTGAAGCCCAGCTCAAAGGACGCATTCTTGGCGTACTGCCCCATGCCGTTGTCAGCGAAGCCAAAACCTTTTCTGAAGTTCAGCCGGATTTTCTGCGTCAAATCGGGCACGTGAAGGCAGCTGCGCCACTTACCCGCAGCGAAGCGGTGATCCAGAGTGCATCTCAGCTCTCTGCCGGGATGCTTATCGGAGTGGATCCGGCATTGGGTGACCCGGTCAGTCAGTATTTACTGGGGGGGACGCTTGCTGATCTTGAGGACGGAGAATACCGGGTCTTTATTGGCTACGCGCTGGCACGCCAGCTGAATGTGCGCGCGGGTGATAAAGTGCGCCTGATGGTTACTGGTGCGAGCCAGTTTACCCCGCTTGGCCGGGTGCCGCGTCAGCGTAATTTTACCGTGGCGGGCGTGTTTAACACCGGCTCAGATATCGATGCTCAACTGATGGTTGGCAACATTTCCGATGTAGGGCGTCTGCTCCGCATGGCTCCGGGCCAGATCAGTGGCTGGCGGCTGTTTCTGGATGATCCGTTTGCAGTCGGCACTCTTGCAGAGCGTAAACTTCCTGATGGCTGGCAGTGGAGTGACTGGCGCGAGCAGCGCGGCGAGCTGTTCCAGGCAGTGCGGATGGAAAAAAACATGATGGGGCTGATGCTTGGGCTGATTGTGGCCGTGGCCGCCTTTAATATTATTTCCGCGCTGATCATGGTGGTGATGGAGAAGCAGTCCGAAGTGGCTATCCTGAAAACCCAGGGGATGACCAAAGGCCAGGTGATGGCGACCTTTATGGTTCAGGGAGCGAGCAGTGGCGTGTTTGGTGCCCTGGTGGGAGGCGCGCTCGGCGCACTTCTGGCGGCAAATCTGAACGCCATTCTGGATGTCCTTGGCGTGTATCTGTTTAATGTTGGCACCGCGCTTCCTGTACTGATCAATCCGTGGCAAATCGCAACGGTGATTTTCCTGGCTATCTCACTGAGTGTAGCTGCAACTCTTTTCCCGTCTTACCGGGCCGCATCGGTCAAACCTGCTGAGGCACTACGTTATGAATGATTTACTCTCCTGTCACTCTGTCTGCAAAACCTACCAGGAAGGCGGGATTGATACCGAAGTGCTGAAAGGCGTGAGCTTTTCGCTCAAAGAGGGCGAACTGGCGGCCATCATCGGTTCATCCGGTTCAGGGAAAAGCACTTTATTGCATATTTTGGGCGCGCTGGATGATGCCAGTTCTGGTCATGTGGTGTTTCAGGGAACTGATCTTGCGTCTCTCAGCAGTAATAAGCAGGCTAAGCTTCGCAACCAGCATGTTGGTTTTGTGTATCAGTTCCACCATCTTCTGGCCGACTTTACCGCGCTGGAAAATGTCGCGATGCCATTGTTGATCGGTGGCAAGCCGGTAAAAGAGGCTCAGGACGCCGCACGAAAGTTGCTGGATAAAGTAGGGCTGAGCCACCGGGTTGACCATCGTCCGTCGGAGCTTTCCGGTGGTGAGCGCCAACGGGTGGCCATTGCCCGTGCACTGGTCAATCAGCCGTCGCTGGTGCTGGCCGATGAACCAACCGGTAACCTGGACCACAAAACCGCGCTGGCAATTTATGATCTGATGCGTGAGCTTAATCGTGAGTCGGGCACTGCCTTTCTGGTGGTCACGCACGACAACGAACTGGCCGCGAAAATGGATCGTCAGCTGAGCATGCAGGATGGCGAGTTGCTGGAGCCGGAAGCTGAGGTCACGCAATGAGTTCCTGGCTTTCACTGATGATTGGCGCGCGTTTCAGCCGTGCCAAAAAACGCAACAAAATGGTGTCCTTTATTTCGCTGTCCTCTACGGTGGGAATTGCGGTGGGTGTAGCGGTGATCATTATTGGTCTGTCTGCGATGAATGGTTTTGAGCGGGAGCTTAAGCAGCGGGTTCTGTCTGTGGTGGCTCATGGTGAATTTGAAGGCGTACGCGGCGCGATAGATGACTGGCAGCCGATGATTGCCCAGGCTGAGAAACATCCGGATGTCACGGCGGCTGCGCCCTATGTCAAGCTGACCGGGCTGGTAGAAAAAGGCGCCAAGCTGAAGGCGCTTCAGGTCCGCGGTGTGGATCAAACGGCTGAGGAGCAGGTATCGGATCTGTACCGTTTTATTACGCCAGGCGCCTGGCAGGCGCTTGAGCCGGGTAACAAGCAGGTGATCCTCGGTCAGGGAATTGCAAAAAGCGTGGGCGCTGAAGTTGGAGACTGGATAACCCTGATGCTGCCGCAAATCGGTGAGCAGGGCAGCGTCCGGGCGCCGAAGCGGGTTCGTCTGAAAGTGAGCGGGCTGCTCGCCCTTGGTGGTCAAATTGATCATGGTCTGGCGCTGATCCCGCTGGAGGACGCCCAGAAGTACACCGGTATGGGCGATGGTGTGAGTGGTGTGTCGATTCGTACCAGCCGGGTGCTCGATGCGCCGGATATTGTTCGTGAAGTGGGCTCGGAGCTGTCGGTTTACGTTTACCTGAAAAGCTGGAAACAACAGTACGGATTTTTGTATCGCGATATTCAGCTGGTCAGAACCATTATGTATCTGGTGATGGTGCTGGTTATTGGGGTAGCGAGTTTTAATATTGTCTCGACCCTGATGATGGCGGTGAAAGACCGCGCCGGGGAGATCGCGATACTTAAGACCATGGGGGCCGGTAATGGGCTTATCGGGCGGATTTTTATCTGGCAGGGTGTGTTTTCCGGTGTCACTGGTGCGCTGCTTGGCTCAGTGGCCGGTTATCTGGTGGCATCTAATCTGACCACGCTCATCAGCGGCCTGGAACGTTTGGTTGGTCATAAGTTTCTGTCCGGAGACATTTACTTTGTTGATTTTCTGCCGTCTATGGTGCAGTTGAGTGACGTTGCGCTGGTATCGGGTACTGCGATTGGTCTCAGCCTTCTGGCAACGCTTTATCCTGCCCAGCGCGCCAGCCGTACTCATCCGGCTCAGGTGCTTAGCGCCAAATAGTGGCATCATTTCGAACAGCGAAAGTACAATAGTAAAAAAGGGCCAAATGGCCCTTTTTTTAGTTCAATTCAATTTATTTGTCACAGCATGGCCGAGCTTTCAGCTGGAATTGCTGTATCTCTCTCAGCTCTGTACATCACGCTTGCCTTAACTGCGTCGAATGCGAAAACTGCGCTTTTGCCAGCTGCGAACAACAGAGTAACGCCACAGGCCGCGAATGCCGAAATAGCCGATGACGGCCGATACCACGCCACAGATAGCACAGCCTAGCAGGAACGGAGGACCGATAGTCGACATCTGCTGGCCAATAAATTCCCATGACAGTTCAAAATGGAAGTGTTGGGGAGGCGTTGACATGACCACCGCGCCTACTTTGTAGGCAAAGTAGAACAGTACCGGCATGGTCACCGGGTTGCTCACCCAAACCAGGGCAACCGACAGAGGCAGGTTAACACCACAGGCGATGGCCAGCCCGGCCGCCATGATCATCTGGCTTGGCAGCGGCACAAACGCCATAAACAGGCCAACGGCAAAAGCGCCGGCTGCAGAGCGGCGGTTCAGACACCACAGGTTGGGGTTATACAGGACGTTGCCAAAGATCTTGAGTGCCTTTTGCCGTTTAATGACCTCGTGGTCTGGCATGAACTTTTGAATAAATTTTCTTGGCATAGCGGATGACAACTCACTTTTCTGGCTCAGCACTAAGTATATACCTGTTGGTACTGGGATCGGCAGGATGGTGGATATTTATGCCGACGCCGGATTACCTGGTGCTTTCAGCGATTCTGCTGGGGATTTCATTTCTTTCAGTACGCCTTAAATGGCTGGGCGCGTTGGCAGTCGCGCTTGGCCTGGTCATACTTCACGGCCATTTATATCAGGACAGAATCAATGCCGTATTTGATAAAGGTCAGGATATTACCATATCGGGACAAATTGACAGCTTTTTTAAGCAAATTAATTATGGTTTTCAGGCGAGTTTTACTGTCGATTCGATAAATGGTCGTACATTGAGCTATATACAGCGCCCAGTGGTACGCGTGATCTGGCCGGAGCTTCCACCTGATGCGGCACCTGGCCAGAACTGGCAGCTGAGTGTCAGGCTCAAACCAATCAAGGGACGTCTGAACAAAACCGGGTTTGATAAAGAGGCTCATTATCTGGCACGGGGCTGGCATGCAGACGCAGTGGTCAGGGAAGCAAAACGCCTGGGTGACCGCAGCAGTTTGAGGGGGGCGTGGTATCAGAAGATCATTGCCGTAACCCGGGGGCTTGAGTATCAGGAGTACATTCTGGCACTCACTTTTGCAGACCGCAGCGGGATAAGCAGTCAGGAGTGGCAGGGGCTACGTAACAGCGGGCTTATTCATTTGCTGGCGATATCCGGGCTTCATGTTGGCCTGGCTTATTTTGCTGGCTGGTGGGGCGGGCGCTGGCTGGCATCGTTGCTCCTGCCGGCTCCGCCATGGCTGAGTCTGGTAACCGGGTTACTGGCTGCTGCCGGGTATGCCTGGCTGTCGGGATTTACCCTGCCTGCCCAGCGGGCCCTTATTATGTGTGTTTTCATTGCTATGCAGCGACTACTGCGACGACACTGGTCTCCCTGGCAGATACTGATGGCGGCCCTCGCAGTCATATTAACCCTGGACCCTTTCGCTCCTCTTAGCCAGGGATTCTGGCTCTCTTTTGCTGCAGTGAGCGCGATTTTTCTCGCCAATGTCTTTCATTCGCTTCAGACCGCTGCTTTTACGGGGAAGCTCAGAGCACTGGTGATAGTTCAGTTGTGGCTGTTTATAGGGCTGTTGCCGTTCAGCCTGCTTTTCTATCAGGGTGTCAGCTGGCTTGGGCTTGCAGCCAATGTGCTGTTTGTTCCCTGGGTCAGTATGGTGAGTATGCCACTGGTGATGGCAGGCCTGCTGTTCTCACCTCTTGCGCCTGGCATGAGTATTTATCTGTGGAAGGTGGTGGATATGAGCCTCTCTCCCGTGCTTTTCTGGCAGCCTCAGAACCTTGGCTGGGTTTCTATGACACCTCTGGATGCCGCTCTGTTTCTGGTGCCGGCGATACTGCTGGCAGGATGGTACTGGAATCAGGGACGTCTGGCTGTCGCGCTGAGCGTAATGATATTTGCCTAGCTGTGGCCCGCTCCCCGTCAAAGTGGGTTACAACTCTCGTTACTGGATGTCGGGCACGGTCTTGCTGTTACTTTGACCAAAAATGGGGAAGCGGTGCTTTATGATACCGGTACCGCCTGGCCTGGTGGCAGTAATGTGGAGTCTGTGGTGGTGCCCTTTCTCGGTAGTGAGGGGATCCGGTCATTGACAGGGCTGATTATCAGCCATTTTGATTCAGACCATGCGGGAGGGAAAGAGGATGCGGAGCGACTTCTCGCGCCTGACTGGATGCGCGCCAGTCAGTCTGAACCAGGTTATCAGCCCTGTGTGCGGGGTGAGCAATGGGAGTGGCAGGGGGTGAAGTTTGATGCGCTTTGGCCACCGGTACAGGTTACGCGCGCGTATAATCCACACTCGTGTGTAGTGATGGTGACAGAGAGGCAGTACAGGATATTGCTTGCCGGGGATATTGATGCAATCAGCGAGTGGCTGATACTGCGTAGCGAAAAGAGCCTGGCTGCAGACATTATTCTGGTGCCGCACCATGGCAGTATTACCTCTTCTACGGAGAGCTTTGTTAAGGAGGTATCCTCCGGCCTGGCGTTGGGTGCCATGGCTTATGATAATCACTGGAACATGCCAAACCCCAAAGTGGTGGCGCGTTACCGAAAGTATGGTGCGCGATGGCTGGACACAGCCACCAGTGGTCAGATCATGATTGTTCTGAGTGGTGATGAGCCGGATGTAAAAACGGCGCGTGGCCATTTTCGTCCACGTTGGTTTCGCGATGTGCAGCGCAATCCTGGCCGGAAATTCTGACCCCGGGACTCGCATCCGGGCTGGGTTTGGGTATAGAATGGGGCGAATTTTTCCAATTACAATTAGTTATGTCCAATCAACAAGATCATTCGACTTACGCGACATTTAAACGTTTATGGCCGTACATTTCGCTGTACAAAGCTGGCCTGGCTGTCGCGGTTGTCATGTTGGTTATCAACGCCCTGAGTGATACCTACATGCTTTCCCTGCTTAAACCATTGCTTGATGAAGGCTTTGGTCAGGCAGATTCTGATTTTCTTCGCAAGATGCCATTTATTATCCTGGCACTGATGCTTATCCGCGGTACCAGTGGATTTGTTTCGGCTTACTGTATGAGTTGGGTATCCAACCATGTCGTCATGGCGATGCGCCGCAAGATTTTTAACCACTTTATGGATATGCCGGTGTCATTTTTTGACCGTGAGTCTACCGGTAAGCTGCTTTCGCGTATTACTTATGATACCGAGCAGGTAGCATCTTCAACCAGTCAGGCGTTGGTCAATATTGTGCGTGAAACTGCCAGTATTATCGGTCTTATTGGTCTGATGGTGTGGAGCAGTTGGGAACTGTCTCTGGTGCTGCTGGTTGTCGGCCCTGTTGTGGCGTGGGCAATTGGTACGGTATCCCGCCGCTTCCGTAAGATCTCTAAAGCGATGCAGACAGAAATGGGTAACCTTACGACCTCTTCTGAACAGATGTTGAAAGGCCATAAAGTAGTGCTGAGCTATGGAGGTCAGGACGTAGAGAAATCACGTTTTGGGAGCGTGAGTAACCGCATGCGCCAGCAAAGCATGAAGATGGTAGTCGCCCAGCAGCTGGCAAGCCCGGTAATTCAGATGATTGGTTCCCTTGCGCTGGTAACGGTCCTGTTCCTGGCCAGCGTGGACTCGATTCGTGCCGAGCTGACCGCCGGTACGTTTACCGTTGTGTTCTCGGCCATGCTGAGCATGCTGCGCCCACTGCGTGGTCTGACGGCAGTGACGTCTGACTTCCAGCGCGGTATGGCGGCGTGTCAGACCCTGTTTGGTCTGATGGATATGCCAACCGAGAATGACCACGGCAAGTTTGCCAAAGATCGGGTACAGGGTGACATCGCAGTAAAAGACATCACTTTCACTTATCCGACCCGTGAGACACCAGCGCTTAAAAAAGTCAGTTTCAATCTGCCTGCCGGTAAAACCCTTGCCTTGGTTGGCCGCTCCGGCTCAGGTAAAAGTACTATCGCGAATCTGTTTACCCGTTTCTACGATCTGGACGAAGGCCAAATCACTCTTGATGGCTACGATGTGCGGGATTATGAACTGAAGAACCTGCGTACTCACTTTGGCCTGGTATCGCAAAACGTTCACCTCTTCAATGATACCGTTGCCAACAACATCGCGTATGCGGCTAAAGATAAGTACAGTCTTGAGCAAATTCAGCACGCTGCCAAACTGGCTCATGCCGATGAGTTTATTCAGGGCCTGGAGCAGGGCTATGACACCATTATCGGTGAAAATGGCGTGAACCTGTCTGGTGGTCAGCGTCAGCGTCTGGCGATTGCCCGTGCGCTGTTGCGTGATTCTCCTGTTCTTATTCTCGATGAGGCAACCTCTGCACTGGATACTGAATCTGAGCGTGCTATTCAGGGTGCACTGGATGAGCTGCAGAAGAACAAGACGGTACTGGTTATCGCGCACCGTCTGTCTACCATTGAGAATGCGGACCAGATCCTGGTGGTGGATAACGGCCAGGTGATTGAGCAGGGTACCCACGGCGAGTTGCTGGAAAAAGATGGTGCTTATGCTCAGCTGCACCGTATCCAGTTCAGCGAGTAAATCGCATGGTCGAATCTCTGTGGTTTGGCAAACACTGGCTGGGGCTGTTGCTCTGGCCGGTTTTGACACCGCTCAGCTGGCTGTTTGGACAGATTAGTCGTCGCCGTCGCTGTGCGTATCAAAATGGTGATAAGCCCAGTTACCGTGCGCCGCTGCCAGTGGTTGTGGTCGGCAATATTACTGCCGGCGGTAACGGTAAAACGCCGGTCGTGGTTTGGCTGGTGGAAGAGCTGGCCAGGCAGGGCATAAAAGCGGGCGTGGTTTCGCGGGGATATGGTGCCAAAGCGCCGCATTATCCATATCAGGTGAGTGCAGAGTCCCAGGCCAGCGAGTGTGGTGATGAGCCGCTGTTGATTCACCGCCGCACCGGTGCGCCAGTGGTTGTAGACCCGAATCGCTCCGCTGCGGTAAAAGCTTTGCTGGAATCGAAGGTGGATGTGGTCATCACTGACGACGGACTTCAGCATTACGCACTTCAGCGCGATATTGAAATCGTGGTGGTTGATGGCCAGCGCCGGTTTGGTAACCAGAAGCTGATCCCGGCCGGACCGCTGCGTGAGAGTACAGAGCGTTTGGGTGAGGTGGATTTCATTATTACCAACGGAGGCCAGCCGCACAGCAATGAAATCGCCATGACGTTAAAGCCTGATTTGGCCGTTAACCTGAAAACCGGTGAGAGAAAGCCGGTGACAGAGCTGGGTTCACTGGCGGCCTTTGCCGCTATTGGTTACCCGCAGCGCTTTTTTAATACCCTGACGGAACTGGGGGCCACACTGGCCGATACGTTACCGGCAGAAGATCATAAAGCCCTGCCGGTAGAGAAAATCAGCGCGCTGGCAGCCGGCGCAGACAACGTTATTATGACTGAGAAAGATGCGGTGAAGTGTTATCAGCATGCGCAGCAAACCTGGTGGTATTTACCGGTCAGTGCAGAGCTGGGCAGCGCCGCTCGGAAGATTATCAGAACTATAAAAGAGGTAAAGGAAGAGTATGGATCATCGTCTTCTTGAAATCGTGGCTTGCCCGGTTTGCAAAGGAAAACTGACGTTCGACAAAGAGAATCAAGAGCTGATTTGCAAACTGGACCGTCTTGCATTCCCTATCAAAGAGGGTATTCCGGTATTGCTGGAGCCAGAGGCGCGCAGCATGAGCCTTGAAGAGGGTAAGTAATGTCTTTTACCGTAATTATTCCAGCCCGTTACCAGTCTACCCGTCTGCCCGGTAAACCGCTGGCAGATATTGCCGGTAAGCCTATGATTGAGTGGGTGTATCTTCAGGCGATTCAGGCCGGGGCTGAGCGGGTGATCATCGCTACCGATGACAGTAAGGTCGAACAGGCGGCAAAAGCGTTTGGCGCTGATGTGTGTATGACCTCACCGGATCACCAATCCGGTACTGAGCGCCTGGCAGAAGTGGTCGATAAGATGGGCATTGCCGATGACCATATCGTGGTGAATGTTCAGGGGGACGAGCCTCTGATCCCGCCGCAGATCATTGCACAGGTTGCTGACAACCTGGCTGGCTCGGTAGCGCCGATGGCGACACTGTCGGTGGAAATTGAAGATCAGGCTGAGGTGTTTAACCCGAATGCCGTGAAAGTTGTGACCGATAAAGATGGTTACGCGCTCTATTTCAGCCGCGCAACGATTCCGTGGGACAGGGATGCCTTTGCAACGGATGAAAAGCCGGTGAAGCAGCCTCTGCAGCGTCATATCGGTATTTACGCGTATCGTGCCGGGTTTATTAAAACCTACGTGAACTGGGAGCCGAGCCAGCTTGAGAAGATTGAGTGTCTGGAGCAGCTTCGCGTGCTTTGGTATGGTGAGAAAATTCATGTAGCCGTTGCGGATGTTGCGCCGCCTCCGGGGGTGGATACTCCGGAAGACCTGGAACTGGTCAGAAACATTCTGGGCAGTTAACCGCCAGATATTGAAACAGCCGCTAATCAGCGGCTGTTTTTTTTGGGGTATCAACTGGCACGTAACAGCCCAGATAGGATTTGGCCGCCCGTTTGGCTTCGGTTTCCATTCCTTTGGTGATCATGCCATAGCGCATGTGGGATATGGTGAAAACCGTATCAACCAGTTCTACCCAGATGAAAAAGATGTCGGAATGACGGTCAAGTGCAGGCAGTTCAAAGAAATGATCAAGAATATCAAAACAGGCCGCCGCGATGAGCTGATCGTTTGAGCGGTCTTTCTGTTTGATGCTGGCGGAGGTTTTGCCGGAAATGATCAGCTGGGCTGCGGGTCTTTCGCGTTCGTAGAAATCTATTGCACGGGCAACCAGAATATCCACGATATCGTGCCAGTTGTTCACTTCACTGTCATCGGGCAGCTCGCTCAGCAGGGTCAGCAGCTCAGCGCCGTACTGGGCTGCGATCTCTGTGTACAGGTCATCGATATTGGCGTAGAAGTGGTAAGCCGAACTCTTTGGGATTTTGGCCCGGGCAGCCACATCTGCAAATGTCACCAGGGTGACATCCCGCTCTGCCAGTAACTCCCGGGCGGCCTGCTGGAGCTGCTCCCTGCGCTTAATACCACGATGCTGCATAATTCTCCCTGATGACTACTGCGACTCTCTTCATATAATGGCAGCAGTCACGCTAAAGAGCTAGTTTGTTGTAAATCTGTACAGTTGGTCTGTGATTTTCAGCCGGACTTCTTCGCCGCCCCGGACGATTAAATGTCCGCGTGGGTCAAAGTGAATGATGTCATTGATATCAATACTGTGACTCAGCTCTTCGAGCACCAGCCAGGCGCTGGGTTTCGCATCAAACTCAAAGTTACAGGTCTGCTCTCCGGCAAAGACCAGTGCACCGCTGTTTTTGCTGTTGCAAAGCAGTGCGTGAGCATCATTACAGATGGTAACGACATCGGACTTGAGCTCACTGAGTGACAGATCATGCTCGCGTCCTGTCAGGTTACGCAGCATGGTGGCAGTGAGGTCGGTGTGGCTCTGAATTTCAACCACCAGGCCCTTGACCTGAATTTCTCCATAAAAGCCAAACAGGTAGATGTCAGAGATAAACTGTTCAAGGTTGATAGCGGAGCAGAATTCAAAGCGCCACCAGTGTGAGCCCTGTTGTGGCAGAAAGGCGCGCTGCCGGCTTCGGGCAGACATGAAATTTGCACTGTGATCGGAAAGTCCTGCGATATGGCAGTTCGACGTAAGAGGGTATACTGAGGTAGATGGTACAAGCATAACAACTCCTTGTTTGTCATTATACCAATGCCTCTGATTTACCGACCATGGCGGTAAATAGCTGGGATTGGCATCTTACCCACGATATGGAAACATCCTGTTCCTGCTTTTGGTTATAGCAATAAATGTGCGGGGAGAAAAGGAGAGATTGCCAGGAGTTTGCGCTGCGTCTGAGCTCCGGGTGGAACTCAGACAAGATGTTGATTAGTGGTGACTTTTAAAATTTGTCAGGTGAATATTTGCGTGAAGCAGATACTCTTTGTAGCGGTCTGACATCAGATACTCGTACTCTTTTTCACGGGCAGCGGCATGTTCGACATCAGAACCTGAAACAGATGGGTGACACATGATCAGCCCCTGATGACGCAGCGCGGATAACCAGCCTTCCATCATAGTGGCAAAATCCGCTTTTTCACTGATGGAGTAGAGACCGGCAAAGCCGTTATTGTGGGTAAAGCCCGCGCTATGAATGGCTTTCTGAAAGCCATGGTTAAGCAGCTTTATCGCCACTGCCTTAACGCCGGAGTCGTGCCCTGTCAGTGGTACAGCCGGGTCACGTATCCACAGTGGATGGTCATGGTAGCGCTCGTTCAGCTCAGTCAGCAGGATATCGCGGATCTGAGGGAAGGCGTGAACGTGCTGGTGACCATCTATATAGTCTGGTGCACAGCCCATTTCATCTTCAAACCGGTCGAGTTGCTTTTTCAGTGTGTCCAGAATCGCGGCGCTGTCAACAGAGCGCAGCATTGAACGCAGCATCAGCTGGCCAAGGGGAGCGGTATCCCCAAGGTCAAAATGAAGGCCGAACGCCGCTTTGTCTGCTAAGGGGGCCAGCTGGCGGGCACTTTGCTGCCAGCCTGGCATCAGAGTCATACAGCTGGTTGCTGAGATGCGGTGATTGCTAATCAGTTCGAGTATGGCCTCATCAACCTGAGGGGCCATACCATAGTCATCGGCGCAGACGATGATCTGCTTCATTACGCTTCTTCCTGGCTTTCTTTTTTCAGCTTGTCTTCGCTTTGCTTATATTCTTCGATGATATACAGCGGGCGCTTTTTCACTTCACTGAATACGCGGGCAAGGTAATCACCCATGATGCCAATGGAAAGCAGCTGAATACCACCGAGGAAGAAGATAGCAACGGTCAGGGTTGGCCAGCCGGGTACGTCTGCGCCAAAGATCAGTGTTTTGAACAGGATCAGCAGACCATAGGCAAAAGACAGTGCAGAGATACCAAAGCCAATGACCATCCAGATTTTCAGTGGAATGCTGCTGAATGAGGTCAGGCCGGTGATCGCCAGTGAAGTCAGGTCGCGGAAACGGAATGTACTGGTGCCGCTCAGGCGTTCCTCCACTTCAAAGGTCACGGATTTGGTCTTAAAGCCTACCCATGCGTAAAGGCCTTTCATCATCCGGGTTCTTTCCGGCAGGGCATTCAGCGCATCGACCACGTTACGGCCGATCAGGCGGAAGTCACCAGCGTCCGGGTGGATGTGTACGTCAGAAATCCGGTTCAGCAGGCTGTAGTAAACTTTGGTGAACGCACGTTTGGCGAATGACTCATCTGCACGGTTGTCGCGCACGCCGTAAACCATGTCATAACCTTCACGCCAGTGAGTGATGAACTGCTCCACGACTTTCAGCGGGTGCTGACCATCGGAGTCCATCAGGATCACTACGTCACCGCGGGCTTTATCCAGGCCGGCGCTGATGGCGATCTCTTTACCGAAGTTACGTGACAGCTTAACAAGGGATACCGGGTATTCTTCAGAAAGCTGACGGGCAACAGCGACGGTGTCATCGGAACTGCCGTCGTCTACCACCAGGATTTCGACTTCGTTACAGAAGTCGCGCAGGAACTCGCTGGCTTCTTTTACTACGTGAGGCAGGTTTTCAGCTTCGTTGTAGGCAGGCAGTAAGCAGGTAATGATGTTTGGATTATCGCGCATGTCTGGCTCTTTTGTTGTCTGTTTGCCACCGTTTCCACAGCGGCACAGTTCATTTCATTGCGTTCCCGGGAAAGTAGCCCGGTTTGTCTAAGTATATGCTGCAAAAGCAAACTAAGTAAGGGATTAAAACGGCTGGAGAGGGGTTTGTCAATTTGAAAAAAGGCCCGCTTGAGCGGGCCAGAGGGGAACGGGTCAGATTTCACCCGAATAATTTTCCCTTTCGGGACAGACACCGAGAATTTCTGTGCCACCGGTTTCAGCTGCCTGCTGAAGGATGACATCGAAGCCCCAGAGACGATAAAGGTGTTTAAGGACCTCTTTATAGCTCTTATCCAGCGGGATACGGTTATGCGGTACATACTGCAGGGTCAGTGAACGGTCTCCGCGTACGTCTACATTCCATACCTGAATATTTGGCTCCAGGTTACTGAGGTTGTACTGGGAGGCCAGCAGCTCACGTACTTCGCGGTAACCGGTCTCGTTGTGGATAGCGCTGACTTCAACGTAATTTTTCCTGTCATCATCGCGGATGGCAAACAGCTTAAAGTCCCGCATCAGTTTCGGACTCAGGTACTGGCTGATAAAACTCTCATCTTTAAAGTTTGCCATTGCAAAGTGAAGGGCATCCAGCCAGTCACTGCCGGCCAGCTCCGGGAACCATTCTTTGTCTTCGTCGGTAGGCTCTTCGCAGATACGTCTTATGTCCTGGAACATGGCAAAGCCAAGTGCATAAGGGTTGATACCATTGAAGTAAGGGCTGTTGTATGGAGGCTGCATCACCACATTGGTGTGGCTGTGGAGGAACTCCAGCATAAACTTCTCGGATACCAGCCCTTCATCGTACAGGTGGTTGAGGATGGTGTAATGCCAGAAAGTAGCCCAGCCTTCGTTCATGACCTGGGTTTGCTTCTGAGGATAAAAGTACTGACTTACCTTACGTACAATACGCACGATCTCACGCTGCCATGGCTCCAGAAGAGGCGCATGCTTTTCAATGAAGTAGAGGATGTTCTCCTGCGGTTCAGACGGGAAACGGGGACGTTCGACTTTCTCCTTTTCTGTGTTTTTAGGCACTGTTCGCCACAGCTCATTGACCTGAGATTGCAGGTACTCTTCCCGGGCGTGTTGGCGTGCTTTCTCTTCCACGATGGAGATTTTTTCCGGACGTTTGTATCGGTCAACACCGAAGTTCATCAGCGCATGGCAGGAGTCGAGCAGGTTCTCGACCTCTTCTACTCCATGTTTCTCTTCACACTGGGCAATGTAATTGCGGGCGAACAGCAGGTAGTCGACGATTGAGCTGGCGTCGGTCCAGGTCTGGAACAGATAGTTACCTTTGAAAAATGAGTTGTGGCCGTAAGAGGCGTGCGCCATCACCAGTGCCTGCATGGTGACGGTGTTCTCCTCCATCAGATAGGCAATACAGGGGTCGGAGTTAATCACGATCTCGTAGGCCAGCCCCATGTGGCCATGTTTATAGTTTTGCTCAGTCTGAATGAACTTTTTGCCGAACGACCAGTGGTGGTAATTGATCGGCATACCGATACTGGAATAGGCATCCATCATCTGCTCAGCTGTTATCACCTCAATCTGATTGGGGTAAGTATCCAGCCTGTAATGAGCCGCGACACGCTTGATCTCGGTGTGGTAACGCTCAAGCAGCTCAAAAGTCCAGTCTGGCCCGTCAGGCAGCATGTTCTTGTTTTTGCTGCTGGCTTTGGTTTTGGTAGTCATCGCGCACCTCCCTATGCTGTTTCTTTGTGAAACAGTTCCCGGAATACCGGGAAAATATCGTCAACCGAGCGGATGTTTTTCATCGCAAAGTTGTCAAAAGCTTCCGTCAGTTTTTCATACTCGTGCCACAGTGTCTGGTGAGAGCGGCGGGTGATTTCGATGTAAGAGTAGTACTGACAGCTCGGCAACAGGTTGTTGACCAGCAACTCTTTACACCTTGGTGAGTCATCGGCCCAGTTATCACCATCTGAAGCCTGGGCGGCGTAGATGTTCCATTCATTAAGTGGATAGCGATCTTTTACAATCTCATCCATCAGCTTAAGTGCACTCGATACTATGGTGCCACCGGTTTCCTGTGAGTAGAAAAATTCATGCTCATCTACTTCTTTAGCCTGAGTATGGTGGCGAATAAACACTACATCGACGTTCTCATAGGTGCGGTTTAAAAACAGATAAAGAAGTACATAGAATCGCTTGGCGATGTCTTTGGTTGCCTGGTCCATTGAACCCGATACATCCATCAGACAGAACATGACTGCCTGGCTGGAAGGAACCGGGCGCTTCTCGTAGTTTTTAAACCTCAGGTCGAAGGTGTCGATAAACGGCACTTTCTCTATTTTTGCTCTCAGCTCCTCGATTTGTTCTGTGATTTTCTTCTCTTCCAGAGGCTGTGCTGGCTCGGTATTTTTGATTTTTTCCAGCTCCTCCTCCAGCTCATTCAGCAGGCGCCTTTTACCTGCTGTCATTGCCGTACGGCGTGCCAGTGACTGTTGCAGTGAACGAACCACAGAGATATTGGCCGGGATCCCGGCAGTCTGGAAACCGGCGCGGTGGGTTTTCCACTCTGTGATTTTGTTGATTTGGTTTTTGCGAAGATTAGGCAGCTCCAGGTCTTCGAACAGAATATCGAGATACTCGTCCTTGGAGATCTGGAATACGAACTCGTCCTGGCCTTCACCATCCGGGCTGGCTTCACCTTCACCAGAGCCTCCGCCCTGGCCACCACCTTTTGGACGTTCTATTTTATCTCCGGGTGAGAACTGATCGTTACCCGGGTGCACCCGGTCCCGTACGCCACCCTGTCCGTGGTGGAATACCGGCTCTTTTATGTCTTTGTGTGGGATCGAGATGTCTTCACCGGTCTCCGTATTGGTAATGGAGCGGCGATTGACGGCATCAGCGACGGACTCTTTGATCTGCTCTTTATGACGGCGCAAAAAACGCTGACGGTTCACCGTACTGCGTTTCTTACCGTTGAGCCTTCTGTCGATAAATTGAGCCATAAGTTACTCCCTTTGAAACATCAAAGTGTCTTAACCGTGCTCAGCAAGGGCGTTACCTGGCTAAGACACCTGTACATCTGTTGCGTTCTACCGGTCAGCGGTGATGCCCGGAAATGTCCCCGGGCACCGCCTGACAGGTATTAAGAGGACTTACGAACCCGCAAATACCACTCAGACAACAATCTGACCTGTTTCTTGGTGTAGCCTTTCTCCATCATACGGGCGACAAAGTCGTCGTGTTTTTTCTGATCATCGGTTGAGGTCTTGGTGTTAAACGAAATAACCGGCAGCAGCTCTTCGGTATTGGAGAACATTTTCTTCTCGATAACGGTGCGCAGTTTTTCGTAACTGGTCCAGACCGGATTTTGTCCGTTGTTGCTTGCTTTGGCACGCAGGACAAAGTTGACGATTTCGTTACGGAAATCTTTTGGATTGCTGATCCCGGCGGTTTTCTCGATTTTTTCCAGCTCGTTGTTGAGAGCCGCGCGGTCAAACAGCTGACCGGTTTCCGGATCGCGGTACTCCTGATCCTGAATCCAGAAGTCAGCGTAGGTGACGTAACGGTCAAAGATGTTCTGACCGTATTCGGAGTAGGACTCCAGGTACGCGGTCTGGATTTCCTTACCGATAAACTCGATGTATTTCGGAACCAGATACCCTTTCAGGAATTCAAGGTAACGCTCTCCCATGTCCTGCGGGAACTGTTCGCGTTCAATCTGCTGTTCAATCACATAGAACAGGTGAACCGGGTTAGCCGCCACTTCGGTCTGGTCGAAGTTGAATACCCGTGACAGGATCTTAAAGGCGAAACGGGTCGACAGACCTGACATGCCTTCATCGACACCGGCGTAATCACGGTACTCCTGATAGCTCTTGGCTTTCGGGTCGGTGTCTTTCAGGGTCTCACCATCGTAAACACGCATCTTAGAGTAGATGGAGGAGTTTTCCGGATCTTTCAGGCGGGACAGGATGCTGAACTGAGACAGGATCTCCAGTGTGCTTGGTGCGCAGGGAGAGAGCGCCAGTTCACTGTTGTCGAGCAGCTTCTGGTAGATTTTCACCTCTTCAGAAACGCGCAGACAGTATGGCACTTTTACAATATACACTCGGTCGAGGAATGCTTCGTTGTTCTTGTTGTTACGGAACGTTTGCCATTCGGACTCGTTGGAGTGTGCCAGGATCATACCGTCAAACGGCAGGGCAGACAGACCTTCGGTACCGTTATAGTTGCCTTCCTGAGTCGCGGTCAGCAGCGGGTGAAGGACCTTGATCGGGGCCTTAAACATCTCAACAAATTCCATCAGGCCCTGGTTGGAACGACACAGGGCACCGGAATAGCTGTAGGCATCCGGGTCATCCTGGGAGTAGTGTTCAAGCTGACGGATATCGACTTTACCTACCAGAGATGAGATGTCCTGGTTGTTTTCGTCACCTGGCTCGGTTTTGGCGACGGCCACTTGGTCCAGAATGGACGGACGTACTTTCACCACTTTAAATTTGGAAATATCACCACCAAATTCGTGCAGGCGTTTGGCTGCCCATGGAGACATGATTGAGCGAATATAGCGCTTCTCAATGCCGTACTCGGACTTGAGCAGGTCGCCGTCTTCATTTACATCGAACAGGCAGAACGGGTGATCGTTCACCGGGCTGCGCTCTCCGTTAGCAGAAAGTACATAGATGGGCATTTTTTCCATCAGGGCTTTCAGCTTCTCAGCAAGTGACGATTTACCGCCACCAACCGGGCCCAGCAGGTAAAGGATCTGCTTGCGCTCTTCCAGCCCCTGCGCGGCGTGTTTGAGGTAGGAGACGATCTGCTCGATGGCGTCTTCCATACCGTAGAAATCTTTAAATGTCTTATACCGGGAGATCACCCGGTTGGAGAAGATACGACTGAGTTGCGGATCCTGCGCGGTATCGATTATCTCGGGCTCACCGATCGCAAGAAGCAAGCGTTCTGCTGCGTTGGCATAAGCGCTTTTATCTTCACGACATAGTGACAAAAAGTCCTGTATTGATAGTTCTTCATCCTTGGCTGCTTCATAGCGCGCCTGGTAGTGGTCGAAAATGCTCATAGCGAATACCCCTCTAAACCTGTTTAGCAAAAACAGCGAAATGTCACTTCCGTCAGTATTAAAGATTAGACGGCGTTTTAGAATTATGCTTAATTTTTCGACATTTATTTAAAATATAAAGTAAAAGTTTGACCTGGGTAGCGAAGGAAAAAAACGGGCTGGAAAAGAGCGCTTATGGATGGTATTGCACATTCTGTAATCGATGGTGTTGCTGGTATTTAGCGCGTGAATGGCAGGGCTGTAAACAGAGGGGAGAGGTAAAAAGGCTGCAGTGGTGTCTGCAGCCTTTGCGCTTATGCGTTGAAGATTTGCTGGAATTCAGCCGGAGACAGGTGATACTGGCGCGGGCAGTTCTGCCAGGTGCGCAGCATACGGCGATACTTGTCGTGCATCGGGATTTGGGAGTTAAAGTGGTGGTCACCTTTGTCAAACTGAGGGTAGAGGCCTTCAGAGTCCACCAGGAAGCGAACATAGTTCACCTGCTGTGCTTCACTGGCGATATCAAAGCCCAGGAAGGTCAGGCGGCGGGCATCAACCTGTGACTGGTCTTCGCCAGACAGCATTTTGTAAGACTCCTGCATCGCGTGGTACATCTCCATCATGTTGATGATTTCGCGGCACTCGTCTTCTTCCAGGCAGCCGAAGTCTTTGTTCAGCTCCTGCATTTGCAGTGCGTAACCACGTTCAACGATGGTTTGCAGACGTTTGTATTTTTGTGAGTTTTCCGGATCCATCTGTGCCATCAGGTAGTACTGGTTTGACAGGATCAGGCGTTGAGCGTTGGTCATTTCCATTTATGGCCTCGTTACTTCTAATAATTCATTCGCGAATAAGAGTAACAGGATTTTTTCTGTTTGAAACATGATCTCAACACAGAATCAAAGCTGTTAGCACATTTTGTGTCCGTAACATCCGTGCCACAAACAGGGTTATTGCAGAAGATGGACAAACCAGAGAGGCCGGAATGAAAAAAGCCAGCTGGGCAGCTGGCTTTTGAGGATCAGTATTTAACGTTGTCGTTGTACTGAAGCAGGATGTCTTTGATGGTTTCCATGGTCTCTTTTGACGGAGGCTCCACGCCTTCCAGCGGGTAATCATGGCCCAGAGCTTCCCACTTGTGCGCGCCCAGTTTGTGGTACGGCAGCAGCTCAACTTTTTCGATGTTGTCCATGTCCTTGATGAACTCGCCCAGCAGGTGCGCAGACTCTTCGTCGTCGGTGTAACCAGGTACGACTACATAGCGAATCCAGGTGGTCTGGCCGATTTTGTGCAGGTAGCGGGCAAAATCGAGAGTACGTTTGTTAGATACACCGATCAGGTCCTGGTGGATCTCATCTTTCATGTGTTTCAGGTCAAGCATCACCAGGTCAGCGACTTCGAGGACTTCATCAACCACATCAGTATGACGGCGGATATGGCCATTGGTGTCCAGACAGGTGTGCATGCCCTCTGCTTTCGCTGCGCGGAAGAAGTCACGTACAAATTCTGGCTGCAGCATGGCTTCGCCGCCAGAGCAGGTCACGCCGCCACCAGACGCATTCATAAAGTGCTTGTAGCTTTTGGCTTCGGTGATGATCTCATCAACGCTGACTTCCTTGCCGTCATGAGTGTCCCAGGTGTCACGGTTATGACAGTATTTGCAGCGCATCAGACAGCCCTGCATAAAGACGATAAAACGGATGCCAGGGCCATCGACAGTGCCACAGGATTCGAATGAGTGAATGCGACCAGTTGTAGACATGAACTTTTCTCTGTATGTATTTTTGCCGTCATTTTATTACAAAAACCGGCGTCAACCTAGTCGAAACGGCCCAATCCGCGTCTGATGTTTGGAAATTACTCAGCTTTGGCCTGGAGAGCTGAGGGGAGTTAAAAACGCCAGTTCAGTGATATTGAACCAATGGCATGTGCAATGGCCGTATCCTGTTTGAAATCCGGTGATTTTACTGCAGCATTGAATCCGACTCCCCAGTTGTCACCAAACAGGAGCTGAACACCCGCTACTGCGGTGGCCTGAAGGTGCTGAACATCCACGCGGGGAATGGGTTTGTTGGTATTGCCGCTCACGGTCAGGTCGGCAAAGCGGTAACGAATTTCCGCTCCGGCAAACCAGTACCAGCCGGAGGCAGGCTCATCCATATAGAGGGCTGAGGTGGGGGCATAATAGCGGATATGGTTGCTGCCATAGCTCTGTTCCAGATACTGCCCTGATCGCCACATCAACCCGGTTGCGATTTCCGGCTGGAAGTTACCCAGCTGGGCGCGGGACTGCCAGCTCAGCTCTGTGTTTTTATCCCGTGACAGTGCGGTGAAGTAGTGCCCTGTCACTCCCCAGACAGCGGGCTCTTCTATCTGGTATGCCCATCCTTTGGGATCCGGTGAGCCAATAATGGAGTGAATGATCGACTGCCCGTCATGGGCCAGCGAGTTTTCTCCCATGGTGCCAAGCATCACTTCAACAGCAGCGAACTTATCGCTGGTTATGGATACAAGCCTTCCTTCGAGATATGAAAGACCTGCGTAAGGCCGCTGCCCTTCAATGGGAACTGGTGACTCTATATCGTCAGGCGTCAGGATTTGCTGGCCGAGACGGATGCCCCAGTAGTGCCGGGCGTCTGATGTGCTGAGAAGGACCAGTGGTGAGGATTCAAGGCGCTGGTAATAGTCGAGATACAACCCGGAACTGTAGTCTTTGTCGCTGCCGAATATCCCGTCATTATCTATGCTGAGTGTAAGCCCGTGGGCCGAAGTGTATGCAGGCAGCAGGGCTGTCAGGCTAAGCAACCACGTCTTCTTCATATCTGAACCAGTTAGTAATTGATATTTAAAGAATAGAACGAACGAGGCGTTTCTTCCGTGAGCAACAAGAGAGAATTGGGAGTCAGGCTGGAGTGAGTATCACAGATAAGGTTATCTGTTGTGAGACAGAGCCGCTGCAGTTGGGAGCGGCAGCCAATAAAAAAGGGCTGGCGCGATGCCAGCCCTTTTACTGTTCAGCTAAAGCTCTTATTACAGAGATTCAGTGAAAGTACGTGCGATTACGTCAGCTTGCTGCTCTGCAGTCAGAGAGTTGAAGCGTACAGCGTAACCAGATACACGGATTGTCAGCTGAGGGTATTTCTCTGGGTGCTTAACTGCATCTTCCAGAGTCTCACGGTTCAGAACGTTAACGTTCAGGTGCTGACCACCTTCGATACCAGCTTCGTGGTGGAAGTAACCATCCATCAGACCAGCCAGGTTAGCACGCTGAGCGCCTTCGTCTTTACCCAGAGCGTTAGGAACGATAGAGAAGGTGTAAGAGATACCATCTTTCGCATCAGCAAACGGCAGTTTACCAACAGAAGTCAGGGATGCTACAGCACCTTTCTCATCACGACCGTGCATTGGGTTCGCACCTGGAGCAAAAGGAGCACCAGCACGACGACCGTCAGGCGTGTTACCAGTCTTCTTACCGTATACCACGTTTGAAGTGATAGTCAGGATAGACTGAGTTGGGATAGCGTTACGGTAAGTGTTCAGCTTACGGATCTTGTCCATGAAGCGTGAAACCAGCTCACAAGCGATGTCATCTACGCGAGCATCGTTGTTACCGAATTTAGGGTAGTCGCCTTCGATTTCGAAGTCAGTAGCTACGCCGTCTTCGTCACGTACTGGTTTAACAGTTGCGTACTTGATTGCAGCCAGTGAGTCAGCAGCAACAGACAGACCTGCGATACCACAAGCCATAGTACGGCGAACGTCACGGTCATGCAGAGCCATCAGTGCAGCTTCGTAGCTGTACTTGTCGTGCATGAAGTGGATGCTGTTCAGTGCAGTCACGTACTGCTTAGCCAGCCAGTCCATGAAGTGGTCCAGTTTGCCCCACACGTCGTCGAAGTTCAGAACTTCGTCAGTGATCTTAGGCATTTCAGGGCCAACCTGGATTTTCAGCTTCTCATCAACACCACCGTTGATTACGTAAAGCAGAGTTTTCGCCAGGTTTGCACGAGCGCCGAAGAACTGCATGTGCTTACCGATAACCATTGGAGATACACAACAAGCGATTGCGTAGTCGTCAGACTCGAAGTCCGGACGCATCAGGTCGTCGTTCTCGTACTGGATAGAAGAAGTATCGATAGATACTTTCGCACAGAACTTCTTGAAGCCTTCAGGCAGCTGCTCAGACCACAGAACAGTGATGTTCGGCTCTGGAGAAGGACCCATGGTGTACAGGCTGTTCAGGAAGCGGAAGTTAGTACGGGTAACCAGAGTACGGCCGTCAAGACCCATACCACCCATAGACTCAGTAGCCCAGATTGGGTCACCAGAGAACAGATCATCGTACTCAGGAGTACGCAGGAAGCGAACCATACGCAGCTTCATTACGAAGTGGTCGATCATTTCCTGTGCGTCTACTTCAGTGATCTTGCCAGCAGCGATGTCGCGCTCGATGAAGATATCAAGGAAAGTAGAAGTACGGCCCAGAGACATAGCAGCGCCGTTCTGAGATTTAACAGCAGCCAGGTAACCGAAGTAAGTCCACTGGATAGCTTCTTGTGCAGTTTCAGCAGGACGAGAGATGTCACAGCCGTATTTCTCAGCCATAACTTTCATCTGGCCCAGAGCACGGTGCTGTTCAGCGATCTCTTCGCGCAGCTGCATAGTCATCTGCAGGTCTTCGCCGTTCTCGAACTTCTCTTGCAGAGAAGCGAACTGAGCCAGCTTGTCCTTCATCAGGAAGTCAATACCGTACAGAGCAACACGACGGTAGTCACCGATGATACGACCACGGCCGTATGCGTCAGGCAGACCAGTCAGAACACCAGACTTACGACACTTCAGGATTTCTGGAGTGTAGATGTCGAATACACCTGCGTTGTGAGTCTTGCGGTACTCTGAGAAGATTTTCTTAACTTGTGGATCCAGCTCGCGATCGTAAGCTTTGCAAGAACCTTCAACCATACGGATACCACCGTTAGGGATGATTGCGCGCTTAAGAGGAGCGTCAGTCTGAAGACCTACGATAGTTTCCAGGTCTTTCTCGATGTAGCCTGCATCGTGAGCAGTGATGGTAGAGATAACTGAAGTGTCGAAATCAACAGGAGCGTGAGTAGAGTTCTCCTGCTTGATACCTTCCATTACCTTAGCCCAAAGCTTGTTAGTTGCTTCAGTACCTTCAGTAACCAGGAAAGACTCGTCACCTTCATACGGTGCGTAGTTTTTCTGGATGAAGTCACGTACGTTTACTTCGTTTTGCCATTCACCTTCAGCAAAACCTTCCCAAGCTTTAGCAAATTGCTCTGCCATGACATACCTACCTTTTTAGTAGAAAAAACACGTACTGTTTGGGCTGTTGAGTGCATCAACACCCTACGGCAAACAGCACACTCTTTATATAAATGAAAATATGTGTGACTACGTCGCGTAGCGCATGGTCACACATATTGGCATTTTCCTGACAGATTTCAAGGTTAGTCTAAAAATTTTTTGTAAACCTTAAACTAAATCAATAAAACTTAAACACTGCACATAAAGTTTGGGTAGTGCGTTAACACTACCCAAACAAAATTACCTGATTTCCGATAACTTACAGGAAGGCAGGAATGCCGTACTGGCCTTCAAGCATACCAACCGCAAGCATCGCGATCAGACAGATAACAAACACACCCACAGGGATGATGATCTTATCTGCAAACGACAGGCGCTCAGCACGCTCTTTGTCGCCGATCAGGCCGTTGTTATCCAGGAACATGGTCAGAGCCCATGCCAGTACCGGGTTAGCAACAACCGATGCAAAGATACAGATACCAGCAGCCTGAGAGTCTTTGGTGTCTTTAACCATCTGCATACCTGCTTCAAGCAGAGGCAGGAATACACCTACCAGCAGAGCAACACGCATTACTGGTGGCCATACCGCTACGTCCATTGGGAAACCAAGGATTGCGATACCCATAACCAGCAGACCCAGGATGATCGCGCCGCCAGGAATCGGACGTTTCGCGATTGCCGCAGGGATCATGTAAGTTCCCCATGAAGAAGTGATGTTACCACCACCCAGCGCGGTACCAACCATCTGACGGATAGAACACATAGTCATAGTGTCATCAACATCCATCAGTACTTTTTCAGTCTTCTTAGGATAGTTCAATTCCTGGAAAATACGATGGCCAAGGAAGTCAGGAGACCACATGGCAACGGCCAGGATAGCGAACGGCAGAGACGCGATGAAGTGCTGCAGGTTTGGAAGACCCAGCTGCCAGCCCGTCTCAGTGCTGCCCCACCAGTAAACAGGGTTCAGGTTAGGCAGACCCATTTCAGTTTCAAACTGAAGGTCAAAGCCTGCACCCATTACCAGAGCGATGATCAGGCCAACAAACGCACAAACCGGAATTGCCAGCCAGCGCATGCCGATTTTTGCAAGGAATGCATAGATACCGATAGTCACACCCAGTACCACCAGACCAACGTAGCCCATGCTGCCTGCTGCAACTTCAGCAGACTGAAGGCCGGTTGCCCAAGACTGGATAGAGCCGATCTGGCTCATGGTACCGGTAAAACCAAGGAAGATAAGCAAGCCGCCGGCGGTACCTTCCGAAGTCAGGTTGACCAGTTTCGAACCACCTTTGAAGTAGCTCAGCAGCAGACCAAATACACCCAGAAGGATTGCCAAAGCAAGAGGGTGAGCACCGGCAAGCGCAATTGCACCGATAAGAGGGATCATTGGTCCGTGGTTACCCGCAAGGTTTGCGCGCGGGTTCAGGAAGCCTGAAGCGATAACACAGAAGAACAGCGCAGGGAAAAGCATTTCCACACGAGCAACTTCGATCGCAAATTCTTTACCCAGGTTGATGTGGTCCCACGCCTGAGTCAGGCCGTCAGCCCAAGACATCATTACCGCGGAGTACATCGCGATAATGCCGATAGTACCTGCCAGTGCCGGCACCAGGTCTTCGAGCTCAAAACGGAAATCACGGCCAGGCAGGTTTAGTCCGAAGCGGCGTGGCTTCATGATCTGCAGTTCGTGATCCAGGTAATCAGAGCGGCTTTTGAACTCTGATGCAGGACGGTGCAGCTCGGAATAGCTCTTTTCCTGATCTGAGTTGTCTTTGACTACGTCTGACATAGATTCCTCATATTATGAAAGTTAGTGTTTCGGAAAAAGTGTATCATCAATCAAGATTATGATACTGAACGCATTGCTAAAACAGTAGCACGTGACTAATGCGGCAGCGTTACAAATATTGGAACTATTTTACTGAAAAGTTTCTTCTTATTTGTATGCGCGCCGAGTTTATCAACAGGCCTGTTTTTCGTGATTGATCTTGATCACTTTAGCGATAAAGTTGAAAGAAAACTACAGAAAAACCAACGCCCGAATGCGGTCTGTGTCATAACCTGTCACTTATTTACATGTAATTAAACAAGTTGAATCTGACGACGGCGCAGCATCAGCCAAATCCATTTCAATTAAAATGATCTTTGTCATTATCGCTTACATAAAGTTTAAAGTTTGCATGTTTTTTTGATCCGCTTGGCAAACTGCGCAGCAGGTGTATGACAAGTAATCATGGCTGTGCGCAAACATTCGGCAGTTGTTAAATTGGTCTCATATCACCACTGTGAATGCGACAGGAATGCGGATCTGATGGCATATTAATTGCATTACAAAATCCAGTTCGATTTACAGAGAATTTTTTGACGCTCAGGCGTGTTAAGGGGATCAGAGATGAAAGCATTTAAGCTGCTGCCGGTTATGGCGGCTGTGTCATTGGCGCTGACCGGGTGTGGGAGTTCTAGTAAGAGCAGTGATACTCCCGGTCCGGGTCCCACCCCACCGCCAGTAACAACTTATACCTGGCAGATGGTGCAACTCTATGTTGACGCGCGGACTGACGTGGCAGCTGGTTGTGCCATATTTGCAGACAAAGACGGAACGACAACAAATGAAGTCATTACGGCAAGGGTAGCCAATCAGGGTTACAAAATCTTGTACCACAACGCCGATGGTTCGGTAAGCAAGACGATTGAAGGTTCTCAGATTCCCGCGAATGGGCGTGTTACCATTTTAAAGAGTGATATTCCTGATAAGGGATATGTGTCTGTTGAGGAGCAGTTCGGCCTGAGTAATGGTAACAAAGAATCGTTTATCTACACCGTACAGGCAGACCTGATGCGGGATATGGTCATCAATGTTCGTCAGGATCAGGCTACACAGAATGCCTGCTATGCCGGAGATCAGTACAAAGACATTACCGAGGACTCATCTGCAGTCATTACTATGCTTCAGGAACAGGGAGTCGCATACTATCAGACTTCAAGCTCAGGAGAGCGTCTTAGCGGTCAGGAGTTATCAGCACATGTTCCGGTAAAGTCTGACTTACCAGCTTCAGAGAATGTACTGGTGGTTGGCTTTGGTAGTTACGTCTCGGGAGAGCCTAAAGACGTAACTCACTATGCTGTAGTTGATAAAAGCAAAATTTACGATAATGACAACCGTCCAGGCAGTGTTCCCAATACGAGTCTGACTGATGCGAATTTGTTGACTAATGGCCAGTTAACCCGCACCGGCATAACTCTGTCAACCACCAAATCCAGTGGTGTTAAAACGATATATGGTTCAAAGATTTTCAGCTGGCAACCTGTTTACCCTGCTCCGGCTACCTTTAACATCAGTTATGTGGATAATTCTGGTTTGTTTTCAAACTGGACAGTAGAGCTGAATGGCAATCTGTCCCACAGCTGGCAGTATTATTCGTTGACCAAGCTGGATGACGTGAATAAAAACATAGTTGCGCCACCAGTGGTGGACTTCAGCTCCACAACGGTAAGCTCAAGTTGCACAGGAAATGCTAACTATTGTTTGAGCAGCACTTTTGATGCGACTGAGTTCACCATGCAAAGAACTCATTTGCGCGCAAAGACCAATAAAGGGCAACTGTTTTATCAAACGATTATTTCGCCACCAAATAGTGAGCAGCCGTTTATGCGTTCATCAACCGAGGCGATGGTGATCGATAACACTTCAGAAAGGATTGAAGTTTCGTTGATGACAGGTGAAGTGAACGAAACCTCCCAGAAGTTCTTTGCACAACAGTATCTTGATGTTCAAAAGATCATAGCACCTGATGACAGTCTGAACTATCTGGATGTCAATGGTCTGATAACTCTGCCAGCCACTGTATTAAGCCGGAAGAAAGCGGTGATGGGGCAGGACCTGACGATAATTGATAACCACGTTCGGTAGATTTTATACTTTTGGAAACCACTTAAAGCCTCCATCCGGAGGCTTTATTTTTTCCTGCATTCCACTGCATATCCGGAATATTACCCTTGAATTCTGCATAAAAATTCAGTTATATTGACCAAAATAACAATGCCTTAAAAGTTAATAATTTGTTGCGCGATTCTGGTTTGGATGCTAGTTTGTAACAAAACTATAAAAAGGCCGGAGTGCCACAGTCACGATGACACAGGGAGTGGATGCGCATGAAGGATATTGCTGCGCTCGATATCAGGGATTTACACAAGACATTTGGTCAAAATGAGGTCTTAAAAGGGATCTCGCTTCAGGCCCATAAGGGCGACGTCATTTCAGTTATCGGCTCTTCCGGTTCAGGAAAGAGCACCTTTCTACGATGCATAAATCTGCTTGAAACACCGACTGCAGGAGAGATCCGCGTGGATGGTGAACTGATTCAGATGAAAACCAACCGCGCCGGGCTGGCTATGCCCGCCAATGAAAAGCAGGTTCAGCGGATCCGTTCCCGTCTGGCGATGGTGTTTCAGGGATTTAACCTCTGGTCCCACATGACGGTGCTTGAAAATGTGATTGAAGCGCCGGTCCACGTACTGGGTGTCCCTAAAGCAGAGGCCATCGATAAGGCAGAAGCCCTGCTGAAAAAGGTCGGCTTGTATGAACGCCGGGATTATTACCCGGGCCACCTATCCGGAGGTCAGCAGCAGCGCGCTGCTATCGCAAGGGCACTGGCCGTGGATCCCGAGGTTATGCTGTTCGATGAGCCGACTTCCGCGCTCGATCCTGAGCTGGTAGGCGAAGTGCTTGGTGTAATGCGCGACCTTGCTGATGAGGGCCGTACCATGGTGGTGGTCACCCACGAAATGGCCTTCGCCCGGGATGTATCCAGCCACGTCATGTTCCTCCACCAGGGCCTGGTGGAAGAGCAGGGCGATCCGGCTAAACTTTTCAGTAACCCGGAATCGGAACGGTTAAAGCAGTTTATATCATCGATTTATTAATAGCAGGCGCTGGGCTCTGGGCACTAGGCTCGGGGCGGCGCTTTCATCGGCCTAGCGCCCAGTACCCAGGGCCTGGAGCCTGATTTTATAATCACAGGAGTATGGAAATGAAAAAGTGGTTACTTGCAGCAGCGGTTGCTGCGACAGCGATGACAGGTGCAGTACAGGCTAAGGACTGGAAAGTTGTGCGCTTTGGTATTGAAGGGGCGTATCCTCCGTTTAGCTGGACAGAAGCCGATGGCTCGCTGAAAGGCTTTGATGTCGATATGGCCAATGCCCTGTGTAAAGAGATGCAGGTGAAATGTAAGATCGTACCGCAGGACTGGGACGGTATTATTCCGTCGCTGCTGGCACGTAAGTACGATGCGATTATCGCGGCTATGTCTATTACCGAAGAGCGTAAGAAGAAAATCGACTTTACCGGCAAGTACGCGCTTATCCCTAACAAGTTCATCGCCAAGAAAGGCGCCAACATTGACTTCAGTAAACTGGATGGTGTGAAAATTGGTGTTCAGCGTGCAACGACTCACGATAAGTACCTGACAGATAACTACAAAAATGTAGAGATCGTCCGCTACGGCTCGTTTGACGAAGCGTACCTGGACCTTGGTAACGGCCGTATCGAAGCCGTACTGGGTGATGCATCTGCGCTGGAAGAGGGCGTACTTAATAAAGCTGGTGGTGAAGCTTACGAATTTACCGGCCCGTCCCTGACCGACCCGAAATGGTTTGGTGAAGGTTTTGGTATTGCCGTCCGTAAGCAGGATAAAGACCTGACCAAAAAGCTGGATGCTGCCATTCTGGCCCTGCGTGAAAGTGGTGAATACCAGCGCATCGCGTCCAAATACTTTAACTATGATGTGTATGGCGACTAAAGTGGCCGTCAGAAGCGAGTGACGAGAAATGAGAGACGAGAGGTTGTCTCTCATTTCCCGCTTCGGGTTTTTTAACTTCTGCTGTAAATGGAATTTTTATGCTCGATCTTCAGGGATATGAAGTCTCGATACTGAAAGGTGCCTGGCTGACGGTGGAAGTGGCAGTGCTGTCGCTTGCGCTGGCTGTCATTTTGGGCATGCTTGGCGCGCTCGCTAAACTGGCACCTTATGCCTGGGCACGCGCCGTCGCGACACTGTACACCACAATTATCCGCGGTATTCCCGATCTGGTTCTGATGATGCTGATTTTCTTTGGCGGTCAGACGCTACTCAATAACAGCCTTTATTCGGTGAACGAATGGCTGAATGAGTGGATGGCGTCAGGAAATCCGGACCATGAGTGGACCTCTTATCTGCCCGATTATATCGATGTCAGTCCGTTTATCGCCGGGGTACTGACCATAGGCTTTATTTTTGGTGCGTATATGGCGGAGACGTTCCGCGGCGCGATCATGGCGGTAGATAAAGGGGAACTGGAGGCGGCCAAAGCTTATGGTATGACGGGGTTTCAAACTTTCCGCCGCATTCTTTTGCCCCAGATGATTCGCCACGCAATTCCCGGTTTTGGTAACAACTGGCTGGTTCTGTTAAAGACCACCGCGCTGGTTTCGATAATCGGCCTTGAAGATATGGTCCGGGTCAGCGCGCTGGCCGCCGGTTCAACCAGGATGCCGTTTACTTTCTATATGACAGTGGCGGTGATCTTCCTGTTTCTTACTGCTGTTTCGACTGGTCTGCTGAAACTGGTTGAACGCAGATACAGTATTCACACGAGGTAACCGGTATGGATTTCAGTCTTATTATTGAAAGCTTCCCGGTTTACCTGGAAGGACTATGGACAACGACCTGGCTGGTGGCAGTATCGCTTGTCATCGGTCTGGCAATTGCTATTCCGCTCGCCGTAGCCCGCAACAGCCATAACCCGCTGCTGCGTCTGCCATGCTGGGCGTATATCTATTTTCTGCGTGGCACGCCACTGCTGGTGCAGCTCTATCTGATCTATTACGGCATGGACCAGTTCTTCCCTGTCAAAGATACCCTGTGGGAAAACGCCTGGTTCTGCGCACTGGTGGCCTTTACCCTCAATACTTCCGCTTATACCGCAGAGATCATCCGCGGTGCGATTAACGGACTGCCCAAAGGGGAAGTAGAGGCGGCACGTGCATACGGCATGAGTCACTGGCTCACTTACCGCCGTATTATCCTGCCTGGCGCTCTGCGTCGCGCGCTGCCGGCTTACAGCAATGAAGTGATTTTTATGCTGCATGGCTCAGCGGTTGCAGGCATCATCACTATTCTGGACCTGACCGGTGTTGCAAGGCTGGTCAACTCACGTTATTACGCGCCGTTTGAATCTTTCCTTACGGCGGGGCTGTTCTATATGGCACTGACTTTTGTGATCCTTTGGGTATTTAAGAATGCCGAAAAGCGGTTTTTGGCGTATATGAGGCCATTGAGCTGACAGTAAGATAATGTCTATAAAAAGGCCCCTTACCAGCTGCTGGATTAAGGGGCTTTTTATATGTGTCGTGGTTAAGTACGTCCCTGTACCCTAACACTGGTAACAGGTTTCACCTGGCCGGGGCTGTACCCTGTTCAGGCGAGGGTGAGATTTTCTTCTGTAATAAAATCAAAGATGTGGCAAAAGCCGGTATTCAGATTGAACCGGAATGTTTTGCCGATATCTGAAGTGGTGATGTCCTGGTTATTGACCCGGGCAATAAGCTCTTTACCGCCGATTTTGAAATACAGGTATTTCTCGTTACCCATGTTTTCTACCACCGTCAGCTCTCCCTCAAAGGCATTGAAAGTATCGCTCTCTTCGGCAAGGGAAATATGCTCCGGGCGGATGCCAAAGCAGACTGGTTTATCAATAAATTCAGCCAGTTTGGCCTGCTTTTCCTCAGGGATGTAAATCCGCACCTCAGGTGCGATTTCAATGAAAATCCCTTCTTCTGACTGGCGCAGTACCGTGTCGACAAGGTTCATTGCCGGAGAGCCGATAAAGCTGGCGACAAACTTGTTGTTTGGCCGGTTGTAAAGGTTGGCCGGGGTATCGACCTGCATGATCTTACCCTGGTTCAGGACACAGATACGGTCACCCAGTGTCAGAGCTTCAGTCTGATCATGGGTTACATAAATCATGGTTGCCGGATTGCCTTCTTCTTTCAGTGACTGGTGAAGCTGGGCGATTTTAACTCGCATAGAAACACGAAGCTTGGCATCCAGATTTGAAAGAGGCTCATCAAAAAGGAACACTTCCGGTTTGCGAACGATGGCGCGCCCAACAGCCACACGCTGACGCTGTCCACCGGACATCTCTTTGGGTTTCCGGTCAAGAAGGTCGGTAATTTCGAGCTTTTTGGCTGCGTCTTCAACCCGCTGCCTGATCTCTTCCTTTGGTCTTTTCTGCATCTTCAGACCAAACGCCATATTGTCGAACACCGTTTTGTGCGGATAGAGGGCGTAGTTTTGAAATACCATCGCAATACCGCGATCTTTTGGTGGCAGGGCGTTAACCACCTTACTGCCGATACGGATCTCGCCGTCGCTGATTTCCTCAAGGCCGGCGATCATCCGCAGTGTGGTTGACTTAGCACAGCCTGACGGCCCGACAAACACCATGAACTCACCATCATGGATATCGAGGTCAATGCCGTGCACGGCCTTAAAGCCGTTGTCATATTGTTTTTCTACTTTGCGTAGGCTAACCGTTGCCATGTGATACTCCGCACTCGTGGTTTAAATAGAAATGTCTGATTACTTAGTAAGGGAACTCTGGCTGAATTGCCTTGCTGAGTAAACAGGTGCGTTCCTGAAAAGGCAGGAACGCACGATGAATGGTAACTTATTTACATTTGGTCACCAGGGCACGGACAGGCTTTTTGTCTTCGGAGATCTGAATACTCCACAGATAAGTGCCGTCTTCAGGAAGGGTAACTACGGTATCTTTGGCAAACCCACCGCGCTTCAGCTCTTTCTCATAACCAACGGTCAGAGACTTTTCGGCGGCGGTAAACTGTGGATTCCAGCTCATAGTGGCGAACTGAAGGCTGATGTTGCCGGCTTTCTCTTCGCTGACGACCTGGTAGATACCGTCGCCTTTGTGTTTCATCTGGTGTTTTTCGTCGTGGATCCACTGGCTTTCCGGGAATGTGCCAACCACATAAAGGGATGGGCGGATTGGGCCGCGGTCTTCAACGGCAGGCAGGCTGCAGTCAGCAAACGGACCGCTTGCAAGTGGAGCGGCGGCAGTGGCCGCTTCATCGCTTGTGCTGGCACAACCCATTAGGGCAGAGGATAAAATGGCAGTAAGAAGTAGTGTACGTTTCATCGTGATTCACCTGGTGGTTATTGTTTGTCAGTGTATGTTCGTTGGTATTAGATGGTCAGGTTAACCTGTGTTTCCTGATCGAAAATGTGACTGAAAAAGGTATCGAAGTTAAAGCGCAGTGAGCGGCCGATATCACTGGCGGCAAACCGGATCTCCCTCAGGCGGGAAATGACTTCCTTATGCGCCACCCTAAAATGGATCAGCTGGCATCCGTCAACGGTTTCAAGCGCTGTTAATCGGCCATGGATAGTGTTCAGCTCATCACTATCAGCGGCGACTGAGATAAAATCAGGACGAATGCCAAAATCGACTTTTTGATCAATATACGGATAGAGCCGGTGTTGTTGGTGTTCAGGAATGAACAGCCGACTACCATCAACCAGTTCGACGAACAGGTTGTGTTCGTCTTGTCTGATGGTGGATTCTATTAAATTAAAGCGGTTATCCGTCATCTTCATTACCTCATCCTGATCACTTAAACAGCCTGGCAAACAGCCCTTTTTCCTTCTGGTGACTTTCCTGCGTCGCGCTTTTTATCTGACGTTTGGCTTCCTCCTGACTCTGGGTCAGGCGGTTAAGGGCTGCCAGGTTCCTGTAGTAGGCCCGTGCATCTTTGGCCGGGTAGCCAAACAGATCACTGTTTTCCGGAAAGGAGTGGCTGACGCCGGATTTGGCTTTTACCACAGAGTTGCGGCCAATCGTCAGGTTGCCGGCGGTGCCTGCCTGGCCGTGGACAATAACGTTGTCTTCCAGGGTGGTATGCCCGGCAAAACCGGCTTGCGATACCAGCAGACAGTGTTTGCCGATATGGCAGTCATGGCCGATTTGCACCAGGTTATCTATTTTCGTGCCCCGGCCAATGATGGTGTCGCCAAGGGTGCCACGGTCAATGGTGTTGTTGCAGCCGATCTCGACATCGTCCTCAATGATCACCCTGCCAACACTTTCCACTCTTTCATAGCGGGTGTGTGTCCCCGCCATATACTCAAAACTGAAGTTGCCAATTGAGTTATTGGAGTCAATAGTCACGTTGTTGCCAATGGTGGTGCCTTCTTTGATGACCGTATTAGCATGAATAACTACATTGTCGCCAATGGTCACGCCATTCATGATCTTTACACCTGGCATGAAATGACATCCTTTACCTATGGTGCAGTGTTTTCCTATATATACATCCGGTAATTCAGAGGTATTTCCCTGATCGAAAAGGCGGTATTTATGGATTTTATATAGTTTGAGTAAGTGGTTAAGCTTTGTCGTTTCCAACGTATCTATAACGATTTTTACTTTTGCATCACTGGCCAGTATTTCTTTGGGGCCGATGATGACATCTGCGAAAGTCTCGGAAACGGCTTTCAGGTCTTTTTTTGCAAACACGATAGCAAGACCACCTTTTACGGGGCTGCGAACCGGGCGAATGAATGATATTTCATCAATACCGCCGCCGTTTATTTGACCACTTACAATGTCGGCAATTTCCGAAACTTTAATCATAGTGCTTACTCTCTATTTATCAGAGGCGGTAAAGGGCCTGCAGGAAGAATGTGCTTTGATCGATGTCTTTTTGTTCACCTTCAAGTTTGGTGAAGGTTTCTTTATCGCTGGCCCACTCGTATTCGGCTTTTACAATCCAGTCTTCGCCAACTGCCTGCTCATAGCCAACCGTTGCTTTACGGATGTCTTTGAAGTAGGACTCACCTTTTGCCCAGCCATCTGTCATGTCGGTTTGGTTTTCACCTATGCGGGTGCGGACATACAATGCGCCCGCATCTTCAAAGCTGTATTGTACGATGGGTTCCATGTATTTTTCTGTGAAGTCGCTGACTTCGTTGATAGCGCCCTGAGCAGTTTTCGCTTCGTTATCTTTGATCTGATAATAGAACTCGACACCGAACTCCCAGTTACCCATTCGCTTATAAGGCTTAATCAGGAAGCTGTAGCCTTTTTCCTGACGGGTACCCCATTCACTTTTATCTTCATCGTTGTAGAGATATTCCAGATTGGAATAGACACCCATATTGTATTCGTTGTTCCAGTAGGTCAGGTATGGGCGAAGACTGTGTTCATACTTTTCAATTCCAAGTCCACTTACACCGGCTGTAGTTGTAATTCGGCCACGGGTATATTCCAGGTCGTAAATCAGGCCGGTTGTCCAGCCACTGCCTAAATTGAAGCCTTTATTCAGTGACATCAGGTGTTTGAATGAATTTTCAACTTCCGTGTAATTTGATTTGTCGTTAGTTTTATTGCGGTCGACTTGTTTCAGTGCATATAAGGCATTGAAGTTCCATTTGGGATTTTTGTAGAAAAGCCCCAGGATCTCGTGGGTTTTGGTTTTCTCGGTAAAGTCACCACCCCAGGATTTATAATCGGTTACGTGTTTTTGTTCGAACTCATAAGACGTTCCAACATGACCACCAAATTCCATTGCGTCATTAAGAATGGAGTCATAAATATTGTCTTCGACTTTGAATCCACGTTGTGTGTTTGCAGCGTAAGCGGTGGTACTGACGACAATTGCATTGGCAACCAGTACCGAAATCAGAGTTTTTTTCACAGTATGTCCTTATCAACTCATCCAGAGTTGCGAGTAATAGCTGAGACTAGTTAAAAGTTAGTAGTTCACGTTGGACGCCTATTTATTGTTCGGTATTTATTTTGAATTTTCTCCCCTGTTGGAAGATAAATGAGAGATTGGTCACCTGGGTGGTTCATTTTTGGTGATTGCGGTCACATTTTTGGCTGTGATGGACTCTGTTTTGACAGTTGGGTGGCTGTCTCGACCCTGGTTCTTTTAGTAAAACGGCCACGATTTTAGGGCATCGTAAATGCCCCGCCATTAAAGGCTTGGTGACTGTGATCACAAATGTACTTGTGTTGGTGTGATTAAATGTTGACATATAAGTCGACGAAATTAACCTAGTCGTACAAGGTGAACTACCATGAACAACCAGACGGTGCAATTATGAAAAGAAACCTGATAGCAGCAGCCCTGATAACCTCGGCTTTATTTGCCGGTCACGTCAGTGCAGAAGAGATAAAGCCGGAAGCCGGAGCAGAACTGTTGGTCTGGACGGATAAGTCCACAGTTGACTACATGAAGTACGCAGCAAAGGAGTTTAATGCGGATTTTGGTTATAAGGTCAAATTCAGTTTTCGCGGTCTGGCCCCGATTGACTCTGCATCACGCCTGATTCAGGACGGTGGTTCCGCCAGGGTTGCGGACGTGGCTGAAATCGAGCATGACCTGCTTGGCCGGCTGGTAGTAGCCGGTGGTGCGATGGAGAACTTGGTGTCGGCAGACAAGATCAAAGCCGATTTTCTTGACAGTGCTGTTGCGGCTTCAAAGTCTGAAAACATGGACTACGGCTTCCCGGTCAGTTTCGCTACTACGGCGCTTTTCTATAACAAAGATTTGCTGCCAAAACCGCCGGAGACTTTTGAAGAGATCATTGAGTTTTCCAAAACCTTTAATGATAAAAAGGCGCACAAGTACGCGCTGTTGTGGGATATCCAGAACTACTATGAATCGCGTATGTTCCTGACCCTGTATGGTGCCTATGAGTTCGGTAACCAGGGTACGAATGCCAAAGACATTGGTATCAGCTCTGAAGAAGCACAAAAAGGCCTGATGGCGATGAAGTCGCTGCAGGTGGCGAATGATTCCAACCCAATGGATATGCGTAACCCTCAGGTACGCCGTGGTCTGTTCAACGAAGGCAAAGTAGCGGCGATTATCGATGGCCCATGGTCAATACAGGGTTACCAGAATTCCGGTGTGAATTTCGGTGTGGTACCAATGCCGAAGCTGGATGGCCAGCAACCACGGACCTTCTCTACTGTACGTCTTGCCGTGGTTTCGTCCTACACAGAGTATCCGCGTGCTGCTCAGCTGTTTGCTGACTATATTTCCTCAAAGAAAATGCTGCTCAAACGCTATGAAATGACCAGTTCGATTCCACCGATGAAGTCGGTGCTGGAGGATATTATCAGCGAAGCGGATGAAGCCACTTACGCGATTATTGCCCAGAGCTACTTCTCTGATGCGATGCCTTCGATTCCTGAAATGGGCTTTATCTGGTCTCCAATGGCGAGTGCTATTACCGCAACCTGGGTGAATAACAAGCCGGCCAAAGAGTCACTGGAGCGGGCGAAAGCCATCATTCAGGAACAAATCGACCTGCAGGAATAAAGAGGACTTATGTTGTTAACTGAAACCAGAGCGGCACCCCGGGTGCCCGCTTCCATCCTGCTGATGGGGGCGACGCAAATGCAAAGAGGGCACTGGGTTAAGGGGCTGTTCTTCCTCAGTGTTCAGTTGCTGACCCTGCTGATGTTGCCTGAACTGATCGTAACTCTGAAAGGTCTGGTCAGCCTGGGGGACGTAGCCCAGGTACGCAAGGGCTTCAAGATCATTCAGGGTGATAACTCAATATTTATGCTGGTAGAAGGCGTTATCGCCCTTATCTGTCTGTTTTTGGTGGCCTGTACTTACGCTATTAACATCAAAGACGCCAGAGCGTGTCAGCGTTGTACCCTGACGGCCGGACAGCAAGTTAAAGCGATCTATGATGATAAGTTTGCGTTTATCGTGCTGTCACCGGCAGTGCTGGCCAGTATCGCCTTTATTATCATGCCGATTGTTATCACGGTGCTGGTTTCATTTACCAACTATTCTGCCCCGAACCATATTCCGCCACGGAATCTGGTGGACTGGGTTGGATTTAAGAACTTTATTGCACTGTTTGAACTGAAAATCTGGTCCTCGACCTTCTTTGGGGTCGCAACCTGGACGGTATTGTGGGCACTGTTCGCAACGATTTGTACCTGTGGCTTTGGCTTTGTTCTGGCGCTGGCGCTGGCGAACAAAAAGATCAAAGCCAAAAAGGCGTGGCGGTTTGTATTCATTCTGCCTTATGCGATCCCCGCGTTTGTTACTCTGCTGATGTTCCGCCTGCTGCTTAATGGGGTGGGGCCGGTTAACGCTGCGCTGAACAGCTGGGGATTTGACTCAGTGGCGTTCCTGTCTGATCCGGTGCTGGCCAAAATCACCGTTATCGCGGTCAGTGTCTGGGTGGGGGCACCTTACTTTATGCTGCTTATCTCCGGTGCGCTGACCAACATCCCGACCGATCTCTATGAGGCGAGTGAAGTGGATGGAGCAAACAAGTTTCAGCAGTTTTGGGAGATAACCCTGCCGATGGTATTACACCAGGTAGCGCCATCTCTTGTGATGACTTTTGCCCACAACTTTAACAACTTCGGCGCGATTTTCCTGCTGACAGAAGGCGGGCCAATTAACCCTGAGTACCGTTTTGCAGGACACACAGACATTCTGATCACCTGGATCTACAAGCTGACGCTCGACTTCCAGCAGTATCAGATTGCTTCAGTGATTTCGATCATTATCTTCCTGTTCCTCTCCGGCATTGCCATCTGGCAGTTCCGCAGAATGAAATCCTTTAAAGACGATGTGGGGATGTAATTATGGGTAAGCTACTTGAAAAACTGGGAACAGCGATAGTCTACCTGTTCCTGACCCTGAATGCCCTGCTGGTGCTGGGGCCGGTGATCTGGACCATCATGGCTTCATTTAAGCCGGGTAATAACCTGTTCAGCTCATCGTTTGGAAACTTTGAGTTTACTCTGGACCACTACGTGGCGCTGTTTACCGACACACCCTATTTTGAGTGGTACAAGAACACCTTCTTTCTGGCCTCGGCGAACATGCTGATTTCACTGGTGATCGTGACCATGACGGCGTTTGTGTTTTCCCGTTACCGCTTTAAGGGTAAGCGCAACATCATGATGAGTATCCTGGTCCTGCAGATGTTTCCGGCGTTCCTCTCCATGACCGCGATATATATTCTGCTGTCAAAAATGGGACTGATCGACACCTATATCGGCCTGCTGTTTGTTTATGTGACCGGTTCGCTGCCCTTTATGGTGTGGCTGGTAAAAGGTTACTTCGATGCGATTCCCACCTCACTGGATGAGGCGGCCAAAATCGATGGTGCGGGACACATGACCATCTTCCTGGAGATCATCCTGCCACTGGCAAAACCTATCCTGGTGTTTGTCGGGCTGGTCTCCTTCACCGGGCCATGGATGGACTTTATTCTGCCAACGCTGATCCTGCGAAGCGAAGAAAAAATGACCCTGGCAATCGGCATCTTCAGTTGGATCTCTTCCAACTCGGCCGAAAACTTTACCCTGTTTGCTGCAGGTTCCCTGTTAGTCGCGGTGCCAATCACCCTGCTGTTTGTCGCGACTCAAAAACACATCACCACCGGTCTCGTCAGCGGTGCAGTAAAAGAATAATAATCAGGAAGCAGTTTTATGATTACAAGAAGTGCATTAGTACACTCGGCAAAGAGTGCGGACAGTTACGCCTACGATAATGAAACCCTGCACATTCGGTTGCGCAGCGCCAAAGGCGAAGTTGAACGTGTATCACTCTGGATAGGTGACCCTTATGTATGGGCCAAGGGTGGTCTGGATGGCGGAAATCTCGGTGGCAGTGATGCTCACGGATGGATTGGTGGTAACGAAGTAGAGATGAGCCTGGAAGGGCGTACCGAACATCATGACCACTGGTTTGCCGAGTTTAAGCCGCCAAAGCGCCGCAGCCGCTACGGTTTTATTCTGCACGGTAAGGAAGGAGAAAAGATCCTCTTTGGTGAAAAGAAGAGTGTGGATCTGAGTGATGAAAACACAGCGAAGTCAGAGCTGAGTAATCTCAGCAACTTCTATTGCTTCCCGTACATCAATCCCAGAGATGTTTTAAAAACACCGGACTGGGTAACAGACACCATCTGGTATCAGATTTTCCCGGAACGATTTGCCAATGGCCGTCCGGAGATTTCACCAGAAGGCGTGATGCCATGGGGCTCAGTGCCGAAGTCGGACAACTTTATGGGCGGCGATCTGTGGGGAGTGATCGATAAGCTCGATTACCTTCAGGAGCTGGGGATCAACGGCCTGTACTTCTGCCCGATTTTTACCGCTAATGCCAACCACAAGTATGACACGGTGGATTATTACAATGTCGACCCGCATTTTGGTGGCAATGAAGCGTTTAAAGCCCTGGTGGAAGAAGCTCATAAACGCGGTATGAAAGTGATGCTCGATGCCGTGTTCAACCATATTGGCTCAAAGTCACCACTGTGGCTGGATGTGGTGGAAAACGGTCAGGATTCCAAATACGCAGACTGGTTCTGGATCCACCGCTTCCCGGTTTATCCGGACAAACCCCGTGAAGAGTGGGATTACCACAACTTTAACTACGAGACCTTTGGCAACGTGATTGAGATGCCAAAACTCAATACTGAAAATGAAGAATGCCGGGCCTACCTGCTGGATGTGGCCCGCCACTGGGTGGAAGAGTTTGATATCGATGGTTGGCGCCTGGATGTAGCCAATGAAGTAGACCATGATTTCTGGCGTGATTTCCGCCGGGTGGTAAAAGATCTCAAACCCGATTGCTACATTCTGGGTGAGATTTGGCATGAGGGCATGCCATGGTTGCGTGGTGACCAGTACGATTCACTGATGAACTACCCGCTGACCCAGGCGGTAACAGATTATTTCGCCCTGGGTTCGACAGACAAGCAGGAGTTTATGGATGGTGTGAGTCAGTCGTATCTGGCCTATCCGCGTAACGTTAACGAAGCGATGTTTAACCTGCTCGACAGTCACGATACTACCCGGATTATCACTCTGTGTGGTGGGGACAAAAGGAAAGCCCGGCTGGCGTACCTGTTTATGTTCACCCAGGTGGGTGCACCATGTATTTACTACGGTGGAGAGATTGGTCTGGATGGTGGCCGCGGTATGGGTGAAGAGGGCAACCGAAAATGCATGCCGTGGGACGAGGCAGATCAGGATCTGGAGTTCCGGGCTTTCATTAAGTCGATGATCGAACTGCGCCGCGGGCATCCTGAGTTCAATCAGGCATCAATCGACTGGCTGGAAACCGGTGATGAGGATTGTGTCGCTTATCAGCGTGGTAAGTTTCGCTTCGTACTGAACAATTCCAGACAGTCTAAATGTATCTGTGTGACCGGAGAAGAGGTGACTTTGGGTGAATACGGTTACCAGATAGACACCATTGCCTGAAACCCTTCGGCTCAGAATTCTCCCTGTATTTGAGGAACACAGCAGTATCCGCTGTGTTCCTCACAGCCAGGTTTTTTCTTCAATTATATCTTTCCTGTTGATGCAGGTGTTTGTGGTTTTTCATGAGCTTACAGGCGCTGCATCTTGCCTATAAAAAACTAGAGTCAGTGTGTCTGGAGTGATAATCTTGGGAAAAATTTACAATGAATAGTTTCAGAGGTCAGTCGGTGTCAGATATTGTAACCAAGTTGATGGACTTCGGATTTACCAAAACCGATGCCATGGTGTATATCAACCTGTTAAAAAACGGGCGCTCCAGTGGCTATAAAATTGCCAAGGAAATCTCCCTTTCCCGCTCTTCGGTTTACTCTTCGATTGATAATCTTTATGCCAATGGCTTTATCTTTTTGTCTGACGGTGACACTAAAGAGTATCAGGCGAAGTCACCGGATCTTATCTTCAGTCAGATCGAAAAGAACACGCTCACTAATATTGCTTACCTGAAAAAAGAACTGGCTCAGATGGCGCTTCAGGAAGAGAAAGAGTTTGTTTACAACGTATCCGGCTATGAGAACCTGGTTCAGAAGGCAAAGGAGCTGATCGTTCAGGCACATCTGGAAATTTACATTAACTCAGACTTCCACCTGAAGCTGTTCCGCAAAGAGCTGTGTGAGGCGATTGAACGTGGTGTACGGGTCATCGGGTTTTCATTTAATAAGCTTGAACTTCCGCATGAAAAAATGGAGATGTACTCCCGTTCAGAAGAGACCGAAAAAAATTACCCGTCTCACCGCTTTATGCTGGTGGCTGACATGAAGAAGGCGCTGGTTTTTTCTCACCGGGCAGAAACGGTTGGCTTGTACACCAACAATAAACTTATGGTGAAGATGATTGCCGAACACATCCACAGTGATATCTACCTGACCGAGTATGAGCGGGCTCAGCCGGAGAAGCGTGTCCGGATCAACACCATGCACGAGCAGTCTAACGCTATGGTTCAGGATGACCTGTTAAAGTCAGGCTGAGAGTGTGAAGTATAAAAAAGCCCGGTTTTGAATGCTCAAAACCGGGCTTTTTACTTTATACAGAAAGGGATTACTTAAACACAGACCAGATAGGTGCGTGGTCGGAAGGTTTCTCGATACCACGCAGTTCGTAGTCGATACCAGCTTCGGTGCACTTACCTGCCAGAGATGGGGTCGCCAGGATCACGTCAATACGCAGGCCACGGTTATCGTCAAAGCCTTTTGAGCGGTAATCAAACCACGAGAACTTGTCATCCACATCCGGGTGCAGGTTGCGGAAGGTATCTTCAAAGCCCCAGTCCAGAAGGATCTGCAGCCATTCGCGCTCAATTGGCTGGAATGAACATTTGCCGGTTTTCAGCCAGCGCTTGCGGTTTGGCTCACCGATACCGATGTCAGCGTCGATCGGGCTGATGTTGATGTCACCCATCACAATCAGCTGCTCGTCGCGGTTGTGGTGCTCATTGAGATACGTCATCAGATCTTTGTAGAACTGTTCTTTGTACGGGAACTTGGTCTCGTGACTGATGTTGTCACCCTGAGGGAAGTAGCCGTTCAGAACCGTTACTTTCTGGCCATCTTCCTGCTCAAACGTCGCCATGATCATGCGTTTCTGGTGTTCTTCATTATCGGTCGGGAAGCCTTTTTGTACTTTCACCGGCTCCTGCTTGCACAGCATAGCTACACCGTAGTGGGCTTTCTGGCCGTGGAAGTAAACTTTGTAACCCATCGCCTCAACGTCTGCGACCGGGAAAGCCTCGTCATGCACCTTGATTTCCTGCAGACCGATCACATCCGGGTCGTGTTTGTCGATAATAGCCTGAAGCTGATGAAGGCGGGCTCGCAGGCCGTTGATGTTGAAGCTGATGACTTTCATTTAGATTCCTTATTATCCAGAGCGCGCTTTGCGCACAAGGTGGTTGATTATAGCCAAAAAGTATGGAATTTTGCGAGAGCAGATCATCCCGCATTCAGGAGGCTACATGCAACGCGCACTGACTATTCGCCCTGTTTCACCTCAGCAGACGGTTCCCGTTCGCCACCAGGTTCTCTGGCCCCACAAGCCAGCCAGTTTTTGTCTGCTGGAAGACGATCAAAACGGTGCGCACTATGGCGCTTTTGTTGATGAGCAGCTGGTATGTGTGGCTTCCCTGTTTGAGCATAAAGGGGAGGTCCGGCTGCGTAAGTTTGCCACTCTGGATGCGTTTCAGGGGAAGGGGATTGGCAGTGAAATGTTGCGCTATCTCCTGGATGAGCTCACTGCCAGCGGGGCTACCCGGTTCTGGTGTGATGCCCGGGAAAGCGCACTGGATTTTTACCGCCGCTTTGGGCTTGAGCCTTTTGGTGAGCGTTTTTACAAGGCGGATGTCGCTTATTTTAAAATGGAGCTGGTGTTTGATGAACAGTGAAACCAGAGAGGCGCTGGAAGGCGGGCGTGACGGGATTTACCGCGAAGGAGATAATGTGTACCGCCCTGCCAGTCCCTGGACGCCGTATGTGCATGACTTTCTCAATCACCTCCATCTGCGTGGTTTTCATGCTGCGCCCCGGCCGGTTACTCTTACTGATGGCCAGGAAGTGGTGAGCTTTGTTCCCGGAGAAGTGAGCAATTATCCACTAAGTGGCGCTGTGGCCGGGGAAAAGGCTCTGCTGTCAGCTGCGCGCCTGCTTCGCGATTACCATCAGGCCGCCCAGGATTACCCTGTGCCGGAAAACGCGTGCTGGATGCTGCCACCTCAGCAGCCTCTGCAGGTATTGTGTCATGGTGATTTTGCTCCTTATAACCTGGTGATGACGGGGGAGGAGGTCACCGGGATCATTGACTTCGACACGCTTCATCCGGGCCCCCGGGTCTGGGATGTCGCTTATGCCGTTTATTGCTGGGCACCGTTTAAAACCGATGAGGGGGATAAGCTCGGTGGGCTGGAAGAGCAGATCCGAAGGGCGAAATGTTTTTGCGATAGTTACGGCCTGTCTCAGGCTGAGCGGCTGACATTGGTTGAGTGGATGATAAAGCGGCTCAGAGCTCTGGTGGATTTTATGCGCGCTCAGGCCAGCAAAGGAGATCAGCAGTTTCTGGACAATCTGGAGAAGGGGCATCTTAAGGGATATCTGGACGACATTGCGTACCTGAAATGCAACAGTGATGCTGTCACTGAGGGTATTGCTATTTAGCGGAAAGCAGCTTTGTTAGTTTATGGTTTAAGTTCGGGAGTACTGAAATGTTATCTCTGCTTGCATCCGCTCCGCCCGCCGTGGCGTTGAGCATGGCAATTATTTGTGAGGTATTTGCTACCTCTTATCTGCCCAAAACGGAGCAGTTTACCCAGCTGCTGCCGACGGCACTCGTTCTTGGAGGGTATGGTGCCGCATTTTACCTGTTGGCGATAGCAGTAAAAACAATGCCGCTCGGTATCGCTTATGCTATCTGGTGTGGCGCGGGCATTGTCCTGGTTGCCGGCCTTGGCTGGCTGGTCTACGGTCAGAAACTGGATATCTATGCAGTGCTCGGGATTGCACTTATTCTGGCCGGTACTGCGATTATCAACTTGTTCTCCCAGACGGTCTCACACTGAGCCACCCTGGCATTTGAATACTCGAAAGAGACGGGGAGCCCAACGGCTCCCCGTGCTTGTTCCCGATTGTCAGCTAAGCTGACATTACAGGTCTTTTGCTTCAATCCAGATAACAGCGTCCTGAGACAGCTCTTTGCCTTTGTACTCGGTGTCAGGACCGGTGCCCAGACACGCAAAGCCCCAGTGGCCGGCTGCCGGAATACCGAAAGTGAACACGCCGTTCGCATCAGTCAACGCTACCATTGACGCTGCCGGTACATCTTTGTGCGTACCTTTACCGAATGCGTTCGCTTTGCTGTCGATATCAGTGTTGATGAACTCGATCTCACACTCAGCGCCTGCAACCGGCTTGCCGTTTGACAGAACCTGACCGCTGAACGTGCTGCCTGCAATAACCTGGTATGGCTTGTTCATAGGAACGATTTCGGTTTTCAGACCCAGAGGCTCTTCCCAGCCAGTTGGCATCGCAGATTTGTTAATGAAGCGCTTGGTGATCTGCTGAATGTAGATGTCTTCGCCTTTCTCGTAGTATGGAGCCGGAGTTGCTGCAAAGATGTAGTCGCCGTTGCGGCGTACTTTGTATTCTGCCTGGTAAGCTTTCGCTTTGTTGTCCGGACCAGTCCAGGTGATCTCTTTCAGTGAAGAGGTCAGGTCAGTCTGCTTGCCTTTGAATGATACGAAAAACTGTTCTGGTTTTTCCATATCCATTACGTGGCCGTTTTCCATTGGGTGACCAAACACCAGTTTCATGTCCAGTGTTGTTGGCTGTTCAACCATAGATTCCGGGGTGTACATCAGAAGGAAGTGAGCGTTTGATGCTGCCGAGAATGTCAGGGCTGCAGCAGTAGCGGCCAGAGTCAGTTTTTTCATATTGTTCATCCTGTAAACGATTATAGGGCGCTGCTAAAAGGGGCAACGCCAAAAAAAGGGGGCTATGAGGTTTATTCGACGATGTCTTTGCCTGCAATTACGATAGAGTGGCCCGGGCCTGCATTGAACTCCACTGAGTAGTCGCCAGCCGGTTTCTGGAACTCGAACTCGCTGTCTTCAGACATTTTACCTTTAACTACTTCAGCACCGTTGCCATCTTTTACCAGGATCTCAACGCCTGCGGCAGAAGAGCCGTCAGAGAATCCGCCTTCACACAGTACCGTGTTGTCACCAAAGTCATAGCAGGAAAACAGAGGGGTATGCGCCATCGCCAGGCCTGGTACGAATGTAGCTGCGATTAGAACGGCAACAGACTTTTTCATTATTTATTCCTTAATTCAGTGCATTACGGGCTTTTCTTAAACGGGCCCGATTCAGATGCGATGCAGTCTATCCGGAATTATTCTCATTTGGAATGGAGAATTAATCTCATTTGCAATAAAATTGATCTGGATCATAAAAATGATAATGGTTCTCAATTGTGTCTGTGCTAGACTTTGCTCAGCAATAAACAGTAAGTAATTGGATGTAGAACGCTATGCGTAATAACAAGCTGCTCTCGCAACTGGAAGTGGGACGTACAGGTAAAATTCTCTCTCATCATGGTCAGGGCGCGATAAGGCAGCGACTGCTTGACCTTGGCCTGATCCCGTCGTCCGATATTACGCTGGTTCGCACTGCACCACTGGGTGACCCGATAGAAGTAAAAGTGGGTCACAATCACGTGGTTCTGCGCATCTCTGAAGCGGATACCGTTCAGGTAGCGCTGGCCGGGTAATAAGAAACAATGAAACCGATGAATGTTCTGCTTGCCGGGCAGCAAAATGCCGGAAAATCCACCCTGTTTAACATGCTGACAGGTGCGCGCCAGCACGTTGCCAACTATCCGGGTGTCACTGTTGATAAGAAGAGCGGCAACCTGTCGCATGACGGCCGTACTGTCTGCGTTACCGATCTTCCGGGTACATACAGCCTGACCTGTTACTCTCTGGAAGAGCGGGTGGCCCGTGGCGCACTGCTCGATGAGCAGACGGATGCGGTGATCAACGTGGTTGATGCCGCGAACCTGTCGCGCTCACTGCACCTTACCCTGCAGCTGATTGAAATGGAAAAGCCGCTGATGCTGGTCCTCAATATGATGGATGTGGCAGAAAAGGCCGGCTGGAGCATCGACGGTGATGCTATGTCCCGCAATCTTGGGATACCGGTAATCAAAGCGGTTGGCCGTAAGGCTCAGGGAACGGAAGCTATCCTGTCTGAGCTTGATTCTGTAGCCAATGGCAAGCCTGATTACGGTTTTCCTGAACTGGATATCAGTATTAAAGCCATTGCGGGCCTGCTGGAAAGCGAAGAGATCAGTCTTGATGCACCACTGAACTGGCTGGCCCTGCGCCTGCTGGAGCGTGACGACCAGGTATGGCAGCAGTTGTCGCCTGAACTCAGCCCTTCGGTCGAGTCTCTGGTCAGCAAGGCTGAGGAGCAACTGGAACTGCCGGTACGTGACTATATCGTTGCCCAGCGTCACGCTTATATACAGCAGCTTCTGCAGGACTGCACTCAGGTGTCTGAGCCGGGTAAGGCCAACAGCCTGAGCGCCAAAATAGATAAAGTTGTGCTGCATCCGATCGGCGCGCCGCTTTGTCTGCTGGCTACCGTATTTGCTATCTATCAGGCATCGATTGTCTGGGGTTATGAACTGACCAACTACACCTGGCCGCTGCTGGCAAGCCTGCGTGAGTGGGCGGCATCTCTGCTTCCGGCAGCCGGTTTCCTGCATGATCCATACACCCGAGCACTGGGTCTGTGGATCGTGGACTCAGCCAACACACTGCTGAACTATATTCCTATCTTCCTGATCCTGTTTGCACTTATCGCTATCCTGGAAGACTCGGGTTATATGGCGCGTATTGCTTTTATTGCGGATCGGGTACTGAACCGTTTTGGTCTGCACGGCCAGAGCACGCTACCCATGATTTTGAGCGGTGTGTTTGCCGGTGGCTGTGCCGTACCAGGCATCATGGCGACCAAAGGCATTCCCGACAACCGGGCGAGGCTGGCCACCATTATGACGGTGCCATTTATGAACTGCCTGGCTAAGGTACCGCTTTATACCCTGCTGGTGAGTACTTTCTTCGCTGAAGACAAAGCGCTGATGATGTTCTTTATCTCGACCATTACCATCGTTTTTGCACTGCTGGTGGCCAAACTGCTGACCAAAACTGTTCTTAAAGGTACGGAAACGGCCCCGTTCGTAATGGAGCTGCCACGATACAACCTGCCAACACTGCGCAGCGTGCTGACCCGTGCGTTTGAACGTACCTGGACCTACGTGAAAAAAGTCGGAACTATCGTTGTCGCAGTTTCTACCGTGATTTTTGTATTGCTTCAGTTCCCGGGCCTGTCACAGGAAGCGGAGCAGGGCTATCAGGTACGTGCTGAGAAGGCGGTGACCAGATTTGAACGCGCACTGAATAAAACGCAGTACGCTGAGCACATCAACCGTGACAACCTGACCGATCTGGTTAACTACTACACCGACTTTAAGCGGGCCAAACTGAACGCTTCAGGCGCAGAAGGTTCGAAAGCGGTGAGCGAGAAATTCAAAGCCCGTAACAGTGAGTATTTCACCGTCGTGGTGCCACGCAGTAAAGAGGCGAAGCAGCTTAACCGTGCGCTGCGTAAACTGGACTCGGAGCGTAAAAAGATCCGACGCGAGATCAAAGAGCAGCAACTGGCTACCTCCCTGCTTGGCCGTTTTGGCCGCGCTCTGGAGCCGGTGACACAATACGCAGGTTTTGACTGGAAGATCAACGTCGCTCTGTTCTCATCATTTGCTGCCCGTGAGTCAAGCGTGGCAACCCTGGGCGTGCTTTTCCAGCCGGATGAAGACAGCAGTGAAAAACTGGAAAACCGTATTGGCTCTGCCAGCGATTTCAAACAGAAAGGCCAGCTGTCTGCGGTGGCGCTGATCCTGTTCTTCGCCCTGTACCCGCCTTGTCTGGCGACGGTCATGATGATCAAAGTTCAGACCGGTCAGTACCGCTGGATGCTGCTTTCAATGACGCTGCCAACGGCACTTGGGTTGGGTGTTGCCTCTGCGGTTTATACCATCGGCAGTGCGTTTGCGATATCGGGTATCGCTGCGATGGGGGGGACTTATGCCCTGGCACTGGCATTGCTGCTGACCATCGGTTTGTATAAGCACAAAACCAGTCAAGATATGACCACCCAGCCTTCAGCCGGATAAGGAGTGACTATGTACGAACAATCAACCAGCCTGACAGAAATTTTGGTTCTTGCAGCTGCTGTTACCGCAGCAGGTGGATACCTTTACTACAAATGGGTGAGAAAGCGCGGTCAGTGTGGTGGCTGTTCGGGGTGTCCTTCGGGAAACCGCAGTCAGTGTGGAAAATAATCAGAGCCCGGCGAAATGCCGGGCTTTTTTGTAAGGGGCGTGTTCTGTGAAGGCCGGGCCCTTGAATAAGGAACCTGTTCAATATCACGATTCTGGTTCATTCTTGTGGTGAATTACATAGATCAATTCGTTATTTATCACAGATTTCAGCCTGGGTTAGAGTGAGCGGAAATTAGATCAAGGAGTACTAATCATGTCCGCTTTCAAAAAACTATTACTTGCTTCCCTCGCTATCGCCACTACTTTCACTTCAAGCGCAGCGCTCGCTCAGGAAGAAGTCAAGGTGGGCATGTCTGGCCGCTATTTCCCGTTTACCTTTGTCAAACTTGATGAGCTTCAGGGTTATGAAATCGATGTATGGAATGAAATCGGCAAGCGTGCTGACTACAAAGTCGAGTTCGTGACCGCAAACTTCTCCGGCCTGTTCGGTATGCTGGAAGCCGGCCATATCGATACTATCAGTAACCAGATCACCATCACTGACGCGCGTAAAGCCAAGTATGCGTTTTCTGTCCCATACGTAGTGGACGGCGCTCAGGTTGTTGTGCGTAAAGGCCGTGATGATATTCAGGGTATTGAAGATCTGAAAGGTAAGAAAGTCGCGGTTAACCTGGGCAGTAACTTCGAGCAACTGCTGCGCAGCCACGATAAAAGCAACGAGATTAATATCATCACTTATGACAGTGGTTTTGAGCAGGACGTCGCCCTTGGCCGTACCGATGCCTTCGTGATGGACCGTGTTTCCTCTGCTGAGCTGATTAAGCAGTCTGGTCTGCCTCTTCAACTGGCAGGTAAGCCGTTTGAAACTATCGAGAACGCGATGCCGTTTCTGAACACGCCTGAAAAACTGGCCATCAAAGCTAAGGTGGATAAGGCGCTGACCGAAATGAAAGCCGACGGCACCCTGACCCGGATCTCTCAGAAGTGGTTTGATGCAGATATCACCCAGTAATGAGTAGCTTCGATTTAGATTACATGCTGGCGTTATTCCCGATACTGGTAAAGTATCTGGGAATAACGCTGCAGATGTCGCTGACAGGATTTGCAGTCGCTCTGGTCCTGTCCGTCCTCCTGGCTCTGGTGCGAGTCTTCCGGGTGAAAGGCCTCAGCGCTCTGGTTGTCGTATATATCTCATTTTTTCGTGGTACGCCGCTGCTGGTTCAGCTGTTTCTGCTCTACTATGGTCTGCCGCAGATCTTCCCGGTATTTGTCGGAATGGACGCGTTCACCGCAGCGGTGACTGGTCTTTCGTTGCACTTTTCTGCCTACATGGCAGAGAGTATTCGCGCCGCTATTCTGGGTATAGATAAAAGTCAGATGGAAGCCAGCCTGAGCATAGGTATGACAAAGCTGCAGGCTATGCAGCGGATCATTTTGCCGCAGGCTGCCCGTGTCGCCACTCCGTCATTGATGAACTACTTTATCGACATGATAAAAAGTACTTCGCTGGCCTTTACCCTGGGTGTTGCCGAAATCATGGCAAAAGCGCAGATGGAAGCTTCCTCAAGCTTTAAGTTTTTTGAGGCGTTTATGGCCGTAGCACTGATTTACTGGGTTGTGGTGGTGTTCTTTACACAAATTCAGCACGCCCTGGAGCTTAAACTGAACAAGGCGTTTGTACGATGATCCAGGTAAAACAACTGAGTAAACAATTTGGTGACCATCTGGTGCTGAATCAGATAGACCTGGAAGTGGAGAAAGGTGAGATAGTGGTGATCATTGGCCCGTCCGGCACCGGAAAATCAACCCTGCTGCGCTGCCTGAACTACCTGGAGACGCCAACCAGCGGTAAGATTTCAATTGGCGATGTCGCGCTGGATGCTGAACAGGCCAGTGAGAAAGAGATCCACCGGCTCAGAACTCAAAGCAGTTTTGTGTTTCAAAACTACGCATTGTTTGCCAATAAAACTGCGCTGGAGAATGTCGCTGAATCTCTGGTAACCGTGTGGAAAGAGCCCAAAGCAGAGGCATTTCAAACCGCAGCAGAGCTGCTTGACAGCGTCGGTATGACAGAGCATCAGCATAAATACCCGGCCCAGCTCTCTGGTGGCCAGCAGCAAAGGGTGGGGATTGCCCGTGCTATGGCCTGTAAAGGAGAGGTCATCCTGTTTGATGAACCGACTTCTGCCCTTGACCCTGAGTGGGTTGAGGAAGTGCTGGCTGTGATGAAGCAGCTTGCCCGGCAGAAACAGACCATGATAGTGGTTACCCATGAAATGCAGTTTGCCCGTGAAGTTGCAGATAAAGTCATCTTTATGGAAGGTGGCGTGATTGTCGAGCAGGGACCTCCGGAGCAGATCTTTGGTGAGCCGCAGCATGAGCGTACCCGAGCATTTGTCGCCAGAGCGGGCAATTTCTGATAAAACGGGCACCCGGCATCTGGCCGGGTGTTTTGTTTCTGCTCATTCCCGCTATAATTCCGGGTTTACCCCATTTCAGGATTATCCCATGCAGCCTTTGGCAAACTCAGTCATCGTACTCGATTTCGAAACCACCGGTCTTTCTCCAAATATGGGAGACAGGGCAATAGAGATTGGTGCAGTAAAGCTGGTTGATGGTGAGGTCACAGATACCTTTCAGCAGCTGATGAATCCGGGCTTTCGGGTTAGCGGTTTTATCGAGAACTATACCGGGATCACCAATAACATGCTAAGTGGAGCGCCGGGCTGTGAGGAAGTGATGGCAGAGTTTGCGCAGTTTATCGGTGACACACCACTTGTCGCGCATAACGCTTCTTTCGATAAGCGTTTTCTCGATGCTGAGTTTGACCGTATCGGTGCCTGTTATCCGGGGCAGTTTGCCTGCTCCATGCTGGTTGCACGCCGCCTGATCCAGGATGCGCCCACCCATAAGCTGGGTGATCTGGTGCGTTATAAGCAAATTGAAAACGACGGCACTTTCCACCGGGCGCTGGCAGACTCCCAGATGACAGCGAGACTCTGGATGCTGATGCTCAGGGAGCTGGAAGAAAAGGGCGTTCATCAGCCAGACTTTGCGCTGATGCAGAAAATCGGCAAAACCAGCAAGCACGCAGTTGGTGCTTTGCTGGCGAAGTGCGCGGGTTAGGTTTGGATGTCAGTAACTTTGTGGCATGCGCCGGAGAGTTGCTGAGCATATTCGACACCCGGAATCGGCCTGGCTAAGGTTAGTTTAAGCGGCTTAACCAACAGGCAGGTGAAATGCGCGGGATAATCTCTTTGTTACTTTTGGTGAGCTTCGGTGGATGGGCAGGGCAACTGACCATTGCTTACCGCAATCATGCGGACGATTTAATTGCGCCGAGTAAAGAGGTGATCGATGCTGCAATAGCCAGAGTGGCTCCCGGCATCGGGACGGAGTGGAAACTGGTTCCGCTGGAGCGGGCCCGGTACATGATGGAGGCGGGTAAACTGGATGCGGACTTTGGCCGTACCCTGCTGGCGTATCAGGATACCGAAGAGGTGGTATTGCCATCTTCACCAGTATTCAGCGCTCATTACTACCTGTTCTACAGGAAGGGAGAAGCCGTGCAGCGTCTTGAGCAGTGGAAAGCGGAAAAGGTGGTCGCGGTCAGGGGTGACAAACAGGTAGAGAGCCTGGGCCTGAATGTCCACTGGGTCAATTCAAAAGAAGCCGGGATGAAAATGGTGTTGCATGAGCGGGCGTTTGCCTTTCTCTCTTTCAGCGGAGCAAAAAAGTTGCTTGATTGGGAGGAGTACAGCGAACTGGCTGTCAGTGACGATCCGATTTTCAGCGTGTCGGTTTATGTTGCATTTCATCAGCGTCATAAAGCATTAGCTGAGAGACTTGGGCCCGTGTTTCGGCAAATGGCGGAAGAAGGTACAACAATCAGTATTTATGGGAAGTACGGTTTTTCAATCCTTCCCTGATACCGGACAGGAAAGAGAGGCACTTTGCCTCTCTTTCTGTTTTTACTGCTTGCTTAGTTCAGCGCTTCAACGGCTTTTTGAATGGATGGTGCCAGCTGACGTTTACGGGAAGTTACGCCAGGCAGTGTCAGCCATTTTTCAGCTTTACTGCCTTTAAACGCCTTTTGCGCGACTTTGGTATCGCTTTCATCAATCCAGATCAGGTTCGCCTGCTTGTTTTTGGTGTCAGTTACCGAGAAGAAAAGATGATCCAGTCCGGCTGAATTTTTGTGTGCTTTCATCGCCTGGATGAACTCGGCTTTGCGGCTAAGAAGCTGCTCTGCAGTCAGGGTTTCTGCCACGCCGATGCCAACTTTTTTACCGGCAAACTTAAAGTTCTTGTAATCCATGGTCAGAATCACATTTGCATCAAGGCGGCTCAGGTCCGATTTGGCTTCAAGCATCCTGCGGCCGAACTCTTTCATATCTGTAATCCCGGCCTGCTTTGCCAGTGAAGCAGCATACTGATGGTCATATTGTGTGGTGGTCGGTGATTGCAGCACGACAGTATCAGACAGGATCCCGCCGAGGGTCACGCAGGCAATCTCTTTGGTCAGGCTACGGTTCATCTTTGCTGCGCGGTCAGCCAGGATGGTCGCCGCAGAGCCCCATGGACGAACATCCAGCGTCGCCACCTGAGCCATGTTTACCGGCTGTCCCCCAATCGCGTGATGGTCCACAATCGCGACGATACTGGCTTCATCAATGGTTTTATGCAGTTGGGTTTTCTGGTTGAAATCCACCAGGCCTACCCGTTTGCCGGAGAAGTCCACCTGGAGTGGTGGTTGCTCTGCGTTACAGTACTCCAGTACAAACTGGCTTTCCGGATTAACCCTGCCAGGTACAACCGCTTCGCCGCCATACAGGTGCGCGGCAATCATCGCTGAAGTCACGGTATCGGTATCCGGGCTGAGGTGACCGGTCCAGACCAGGTTAGTTGTGTCATTGTTTGATGGCGCATCAAGATCAAAAGCTGCAACAGGTGCTGTCAGTAACAGAGAGGACAGAGCCAGGGTAAAGTGTTTCATAAGAGTAGTCTGCTCAGGCAAATTAAGTTGCAGTGAGAGTAGTGGCGAAAGATGAAGATATTGTGACAGTCCAGGTTAAGTCATTAAAACATAATATTGTTTTCAAAACTGTAAGAGGTTATTTGTCCTTTTGATGGGCGGGGTGGGGTTATCATTCCGGAGTGAGGTGAGCGAAACCGAACATTACAGGGTTTCGGTTTCGAAATTATCCGGGCCATAAAGCTGTTTTATGTTCGAATTCGAATGATTGTATTGATGCGCTTTCGGATTCGAACTGGCCCATCTCTTTTAGTGCGTGTATTACCCAGGCTGAAGGCAGTGAGCGCCCGAACGTTGGCCCGACCAGGTCAACTAATGGCAAAACAACGGCCTGAAAGGCCTTGCGCAACTTGCAACCCGCCAGGATTTGGGCGATCATTTGAAGGTTAACCTATTATATTTTGAGGGAGCCGGATGAAAACCCGCGATAAAATCGTCTTTGGTGCACTTGAGCTGTTTAATGAACAGGGAGAGCGTACAATCACCACTAACCATATCGCCGCTCATCTGGAGATTAGCCCAGGGAACCTTTACTACCATTTTCGTAATAAGCAGGAAATTGTCCGCAGCATTTTTGATCTCTATTCTCAGGAGCTGCTGGAGAAGTTCACCCCGGCTGCAGAAACGCCTAATGATCTCACCCTGTTGGAATACTATATGGAAGCCATTTTCACACTGATGTGGAAATACCGCTTTTTCTACTCCAATCTGCCTGAAATCCTGAGCCGTGACCCGTCACTGCACGATGATTACCTGATTGTTCAGGGCAAACTGCAGTCCAACCTGCTGGCGATTATGCAGGAGTTCCGTTCACAGCAGCTGCTTGCCGCCAGCGATGATGAAATGAAATATCTTCTGCGCACCCTGCACCTGATCGCGACTAACTGGCTGAGCTACCAGTTTACTATCTCTCCCCAAACTCAGGTAACTGAGCAAATTATTCTTCAGGGGATGAAGCAGATGACTTCGATGGTCACGCCGTATGCGACAGAAGAGGGTAAAAAACAGCTGATTGAGCTGGATGCTAAACTGAAATAGCTGGTGTAGCGGCAGGATATGATGCAGGTCTGGACGGAGCCAGACCTGCCTGAGTATTACCATCGATGAAAGGTAACCGAAGGTCAATTACGTTCAACTTGTTTCTCGTTGGTGTGAACTAACTCTCCCTCAAAGAACACCTCTTTTGCAAAAAGTTTATGGATTTCAAATACAGGAACGTTGAATGGATTGCGGTCAATAACAACGAAGTTCGCATTTTTGTTTACTTCAATTGAGCCGGCTTTATCTTCAATACGCAACAAACGGGCAGCATTAATGGTGTAGCCATTGATGGCCTGTGGCAGTGAAATGGTTTGTGAGTACGCAAATTCGTCCTGAATTTCTCCTGCCCCTGCAGGGCTCCGTGTCATTGCCTGTTCGATATGCAGGAACGGGTTCATTGGTGCCTGAATCCAGTCACTGGCAATGGTATAGTTCACGCCATAGTTAACCGCGTCTGCCATTGGCCAAAAGCGCCGGATGACATGCATTTTCATTTCAGGTTTGACGGCGTCTACCAGTTGGATGCCCAGGAACACGTTTGGTGAGAATTCCAAAAATCCGTTGACATGACGCAGACGCGGCAGATCTTTCGGGTCCACCATCATTGCGTGTGCTACCTGATTACGCAGTGCCCGGACTTCTTCCAGACCATTGATTTTTGCGGACTCTTCCATTGCGCTTACTTCAAGTTCCAGGCCACGATCCCCCATGGTATGGGTTGCGACAGAAAGCCCCAAACCGTTCCACCGAACCATATCATCCCGGAACTGTTCATAGGTGGTAAACGTCTGGCCGAAATCGGTACCATCACCGGTAAACGGTTCTTTAACCGCGATAGCCCGGCCAAATGGAGTTGAGTCAATAAACAGCTTCACGCCATCAACTTTATAATGCCCGGTCTCGTATTCGGCCCGTTTTAAAATCGCATCGTCATTGCGGAATCCAAAATAGAAGTCTTCCTGGTATGGGTAATGACGTATGTCCATTTTCAGATGACCATCCAGATCCAGCTGTTTGAACGCTGCCATCTGTACCTCATCACCTTCGAGCACTTTAATTCCGGTAAAGCCGAAAGAGGTTATGATGTCGGTAGCTTTTTTTGCGGCATAATAAACATCATCAAACTCAAACCTGGGATGATGTTTCAGGACCAGTTTGATGGCTGGCGCGGCGTTTAACCGTCCGGTCGGATTTCCCTGCTCATCCCTTACAATGGAGCCACCGACAGGGTCTGGTGTATCTTTGGTTATACCGGCAATCTGCAGGGCTTTGGTGTTGGCAACTACGACATGCCCACCGTCGTCTTCCACTACAACCGGGCGGTCTGATACATACTTATCAAGGAAATGGCGATCCATGGTGATGCCAGAGTTGAGGAAGTAGCTCCAGGAAAACGCCGCGCCGTAAATCCACTCTTTGTCCGGATTTTTATCTGCGTATGCTTTCAGAATTTTCCCAAACTCATCGGGCGTGCGGGGGATGAAGTTATCATTACGGAACAGGATATCTTCCATCATAATCACCCGAACCGGATGTGTATGGCTGTCGATCATACCAGGCATGACGAACTGCCCTTTCATATCGACCAACCTGGTGTTTTTGGTCGCCATAGCTTTGATGTCACTGTCATTGCCAACCGCAACGAACTTTCCATCGTCAACAGCAAACGCAGTTACCCATGGCTGGTTTGTGTCTACGGTATATACTTCAGCGTTGTAGTAAACCGTATCCAGTGCCAGGGCCCCAGGGGAAGCGAGCGCAATGACGAGCGCAGATACAATCGTTTTTCTGTCCATGAGCAACCCTTATTGTGTGGAAGTATTGGTGTTGACGGCGCACGTAATAACATGTTGATTCGTGCTAACACAGCTGATTTTATAGAGTATATATAAACATGCTTATTATCCGTGTGAATTGGTGCGAGGCTTGTCACTATTCTCGGCTATGTAGCAGGTACGCAGAAATACCACCGGTACAGTCTTATGCCAGGTTTGTCTGTGGTGGTTGAGGTACAGAACAGATAGTCTTCAGAATGGAGAGGGCCCGGCAGGAGTTGCCGGGTTCGAAATCAGCAGGCTGTATCAGTGAGTGAGGCTGAGAGTGTCAGTTGCTAGTGCTTTCCAGCTCTGTCTTGGTAAACAAAGGTGAAAACGTCAGTCCCAGTGCCTCCAGGGCTGCCGGCCACCGGCTTCTCTGTCTATGACACATAAAACATGATGCCGCGCTTGCGAAGAGCATGAACTGCATCTATAACAGCGCCACCGGAGGTTACAACGTCTTCAATAATCATCAGATCCTTCCTTTCAACCAGCCCTCCCTCTGCAAGTTTACAGGTGCCGTATTCTTTGGCTTTCTTTCTGACGAACAGAGCCGGCATGCCGGTTTCAAGGGAAAGTGCCGTAGCGACAGGAATGCCGCCCATCTCAAGACCCGCGAGCTGGTCATATCTTGCCGGGAGCAGGGCGCTCATTTGCTCTGCAATGGCTTTGAGGATAATGGGGTTGGCTTCAAACAGGTATTTATCAAAGTACTCCGTTGCAGTTACCCCGGAGCGAAGACGGAACTCACCGCGGATGTTGGAAATCTCGTAAATGGCTTTTGCCAGTTGTGCTTTGGTCAAAATAACCTCCCTGTTATCTGAACCTGAATGTATTAGTCAGCCAGTATGATAATGGAGAGAGGGGTGAAATGCAGTGAATGGCGGGTGTATTGAACGTGGCATTGGTCGCGGAACCTGGGATTAGGGGGTACGGAATGAGTTAAAGCAAGAATTTGTGTCATCCCGGCCGGTAGAGCCGGGATCTGGTGGGGCGTGCACTGGAGCCAGTGAGGATGTCATAACAGGGGCAGCGAGCTTTTTCGCCGCTCAGTTAGTTGTCCAGCTTTTTCCAGGCCCATGCCAGTACTATAAAAACAGGCACCATTACCAGCATGTTCCTGACACCGTCAACCCCCATCATAAAAGCCGGAAACATTGAGAATGGGTCAAAGATCATGACTGAGAAACCCGACGCAACAAGCGCATAGCCAACCCACAGCAGTGCGCCTCCTCCTGCGGAAATAACACAATAGGTTATGGCTCCGGACAGTGCGTGCCGATAGCTTGCCAGAGCATCGGGAAAGACGACTCTGCAGGCCAGGATACCGGCAACAAGAGGCATCCAGAAGATATGATGTGGTGTGCCGAACACACTCTCCTCTGTCCATTTGTACCATAGTATGGATGCGGTCAGGTAGAGGCTGTTAAGAACTACAGTAAGGATGATCTTGGGAGTCAGGAATCTGGTCATTCGTTCTGATATTTGTTGGAGTCGTGGAGAATATTATAATTGTTTGTTATTAAATCTTTGTCTGAGGGGCGTCAGTTTAAGAGGCAGGGAAACTCTTGCGTTTTGTCCGATATATTCAGCCGGATCAGGACCAGTTCCTCCCCTTTCCAAGGGGAGGTTAGGAGGGGTTTGGTAGCGTGACGGGAGTTGCAGTGCAGATAGTCGGTAACAGGCTAATGTGAAATTATCAGGCCTGACATTTACCTGCTATCCCAAAGGGGCTTTCTACATAAAAGCTTTTTCAAGAAATTGGTTTGGCGCATGCTTTATGAGATACCGGCTCAGGGCCGGGAGTATTTTTTAGATTCTGGTCAGAACGAAAACAAAAAAAAAGCCGCCCTGCAAAGCAGGACGGCTCTTAACCCAGTACCCAGAGCCAAGCACCCAGGGCCGATAAACTTACAGCGAATCAGTCAGCTCAATAGCCTGACCAATGTAGTTCGCCGGAGTCATCTCTTTCAGACGTGCTTTCTCGTGTTCTGGCAGTTCCAGGCCGTCGATGAAAGCGCGCATTGCATCGCCGTCTACACGCTTACCACGGGTCAGCTCTTTCAGCTTCTCGTATGGTTTCTCGATGCCGTAACGACGCATAACGGTCTGTACAGGCTCAGCCAGTACTTCCCAGTTCTTGTCCAGCTCTGCCAGCAGTGCTTCGCGGTTTACTTCCAGCTTGCTGATGCCCTTCAGGGTAGAGGTGTACGCGATGATTGCGTAGCCAGCGCCCACGCCCAGGTTACGCAGAACGGTTGAGTCAGTCAGGTCGCGCTGCCAGCGTGAGATTGGCAGTTTCTGTGCCAGGTGGCCGAATACTGCGTTCGCCAGACCCAGGTTACCTTCTGAGTTTTCAAAGTCGATTGGGTTAACTTTGTGCGGCATGGTTGAAGAGCCGATTTCACCCGCGATGGTCTTCTGCTTGAAGTGACCCAGAGCGATGTAACCCCATACGTCACGGTCGAAGTCGATCAGGATGGTGTTGAAGCGTGCGATAGCGTCAAACAGCTCTGCGATGTAATCGTGCGGCTCGATCTGAGTGGTGAACGGGTTCCAGGTTACGCCCAGAGATTCAGTGATGAACTCCTCGCTGAACTGGTGCCAGTTTACTTCAGGATAAGCAGACAGGTGAGCGTTGTAGTTACCTACAGCACCGTTGATTTTCGCCAGGATCTCAACGTTAGCGATTTGCTTGTACTGACGCTCCATACGGTACGCCACGTTCGCCATCTCTTTACCCATGGTAGAAGGAGAGGCAGGCTGGCCGTGGGTACGCGACAGCAGAGGAATGTCACGGTACTCTTCTGCAAGCTTGCTGATTGCGTCGATGATGTTGCGGATCTCAGGCAGGATCACGGTATCGCGCGCTTCTTTCAGCATCAGAGCGTGAGAAGTGTTGTTGATGTCTTCTGAAGTACATGCAAAGTGAATGAACTCGTTCACTGCGTGCAGCTCAGGAACACTGGCCACTTTTTCTTTCAGGAAGTACTCAACCGCTTTTACGTCGTGGTTGGTAGTACGTTCGATCTCTTTGATACGTGCTGCGTCTTCTTCGTTGAAGTTAGCCGCAAGCTCGTCCAGGAATTTGTTTGCTTCAGCGCTGAAAGCAGGCACTTCTGCGATGGCATCAGTGGCTGCAAGCTTCTGTAGCCAACGGATTTCAACGATAGCGCGGTACTTTAGGAGGCCATACTCACTAAAGATGCTGCGTAACGCAATCGTTTTACTGCCGTAGCGGCCATCTACTGGTGAAACAGCAGTCAAAGCTGACAGTTCCATGTTGTTCTCCTGAAATTGTGTTAGTGGGGTTAGATTCGGGCCAAAAGAATTTGGGCCTGCTCGATCATTTTTTTGCGGCCGAAAATCAGATGGCGACGCTTACCACCGGTCTGGCGCCAAAGTACGGCGCAGCGGATGCCGGAAAGCAGCAGGGCGCGCACTTTGTGCTGGTTGGTGGTTTGCTGTAATACGGATGGGGTGCCGGTGACCTGGATACGCGGGCCGACAGGGCTGATCACGTCCAGGTAGATGCTGGCAAGGTTGCTGATCATCTGGTCATCGAACAGGTCGAAGTGTTCGGTCTGGCGCTGAACCATGGAGATGCGGTCGCCCAGCTGGGCCATCGAATCACGGCGGGCAGAGAGCTTGCGCTCCAGCGCCATCAGGCTGATCAGGTAACGGGTCACTTCACTGCCGGCCGGGGTGCTGTCGATACCAGAGATCAGACATTCAAGGCCTTGTTTGAGGTCAGATTCGTGACCGAACACATCCAGCGTGCTGGCTGGATTGGTGTTCAGAATCGCGTTGATGGAAGTTTCAAAAGCGTCTGAATCACAATGACCGTCTTTCGCGACCTGTTGAACCAGGGCAACAGCCTGACACATGCCTGCGAATGCGATTGTACGGTCGTATAGTGTATTAGCCACTTAGAAACTCCTCTTTATATACTGCTTTTAAATTCGTTGTTCGATGATGCCACCGCCCAGGCAGACATCACCATCGTAAAATACGGCGGACTGTCCCGGAGTCACCGCTACCTGCGGCTCGTCGAAGATCACCTTAATGGTCTCATCATCAACCGGGATGATGGTACAAGGGATATCGTGCTGGCGGTAACGGGTTTTCACCGTGCAGCTGCGTGGCTCGCGAATGACTTCGCGGTCAACCCAGTGCAGCTGGGAAGCAACCAGACCCTGCGACTTCAGCAGTGGGTGGTCACCGCCCTGTACGGCGATCAGTACGTTACGCTTGAGATCTTTGTCTGCCACGTACCATGGCTCTTCGCTGCCGCCCTTACGGCCACCGATGTGAAGGCCCTTACGCTGACCCAGAGTATGGTACATCAGACCCTGGTGCTCACCGATCACTTCACCCTCAGGGGTTTTGATTTTACCCGGTTGCGCAGGCAGGTAGCGAGAAAGAAACTCAGTAAATTTGCGCTCACCGATAAAACAGATGCCGGTTGAGTCTTTTTTCTTGGCGGTGATGAGATCCTGCTCTTCCGCAATGCGGCGTACTTCAGGTTTCTCCAGTTCACCAACCGGGAACAGGCTGCGTGCAACCTGATCTGAACTCAGGGTGTACAGGAAGTAGCTCTGGTCTTTGTTACCGTCCAGACCGCGCAGCATTTGCGGCTTTTCGCCTTCGGCAGTCGGGAAGGTGCGGCGCACGTAGTGGCCCATAGCGATATAATCCGCTTCAAGCACTTCATCTGCAAACTCCAGGAAGGCTTTGAACTTGATTTCTTTGTTACAAAGAATGTCCGGGTTTGGCGTGCGGCCGGCTTTGTACTCTGCCAGGAAGTACTCGAACACGTTGTCCCAGTACTCAGAAGCAAAGTTAATGGTGTGCAGATGAATACCCAGTTTGTCACACACAGCCTGAGCATCGGCAAGATCTTCCGCCGCGGTGCAATACTCTTCGTTGTCGTCTTCTTCCCAGTTTTTCATAAACAGACCTTCCACTTGGTAGCCCTGTTGTTTAAGAAGATACGCTGACACAGATGAGTCCACACCGCCGGACATACCGACAATCACTTTCTTTTGGCTGTTATCTGACATGGTTCTCTACCACAAAAATTACTCGGACGCAGATTCTATCAGAAAGAATTGTGTCAAAACAGATCCGGGAGCTTAATCACAGTTTTTTCGGCCAAATTCAGTTCACTGGCGACAAAAATGCTCAGAGTTTAACCTCTTTCCATTCGCCTGGCTGAAGGTCGCCGAGCTGCCATTGCCCCATTGAATGGCGGATAAGGCGCAGGGTCGGAAAACCGATGTTGGCAGTCATGCGTCGCACCTGGCGGTTGCGTCCTTCGATGATGGTGATTGCAAGCCAGGTGGTCGGGATGGCGGCGCGAAAGCGCACAGGCGGATTACGCTCCCAGACCGCGGGCTGTTCCATTACCTCTACTTCTGCTGGCAGGGTAGGGCCGTCTTTTAGTGTGACGCCATCACGAAGTTTCTGCAGGTCAGTTTCTGTTGGTGCGCCTTCGACCTGCACCCAATAGGTTTTGGCCGATTTTGATTTTGGCTGAGTCAGGCGCGCCTGAAGAATGCCGTCGTTGGTCAGCACCATCAGCCCTTCGCTGTCGCGATCCAGGCGGCCGGCGGCGTAGACATCTTTGACCGGGATATAGTCGGCCAGGGTTTGGCGGCCTTCGCCATCGGTAAACTGGCTCAGGGTATCGAACGGCTTGTTAAACAGGATGATCTTTCGTTCTTCCGGGCTGATAGCGGGTTTCTTAGCCTGTGAACCTGGCTTGCGCGTACCTTTTCGCGGGGGATTTCCGTGGCTGCTACCGGAAGGTTTGCTGCGTTTAAAACGGGTTTTACCAGCCGGGGATTTGTCGGAAGAAGAGACGCTGCGGGAGCGGAAAGACATGTTAACTACCTTGCAAAAATGTAAATGCGCTGTGGGCAAAAGTTTAAAATAAAAATCAGGTACGCTATGATCTGGCCGCCCTGAAACGGTATTCAACTCTTAAATCAACAGCATAGCATGTGCTGTGTTTGATACCGGATGGCGCTCAGAAAGGCGACACCTGGCCAATAATATGATAAACAGGTGTTTGTTCGCAAAAACTTGCGGTCAGGAGAGGGGAAAAGGGTTCCCCACAGGATGTTGTGTCACCGCTTCCGGAGTCGGGGGTGGAGCACTGACCAGCAATACAGATATACAGCTCTGTTCCTCATCCAACGGAGACTGTCAAAAAATAGGGAAATTTCATGTCAACGACTAAGCCTACGATTATTTATACCATTACTGATGAAGCCCCGGCATTGGCAACTTACTCTCTGCTGCCGATCATTCGTGCATTCACGGCTTCTTCAGGAATTGAGGTAGATACCCGGGACATTTCGCTGGCGGGGCGGATCATTGCTAACTTCCCCGAATACCTGAGCGAAGAGCAGCGCATCGGTGATGCCCTGACAGAACTGGGTGAACTGGCTAAAACGCCGCAGGCAAACATCATCAAACTGCCAAACATTTCCGCTTCAGTCCCTCAGCTTAAAGCGGCAATTAAAGAGCTGCAGGAGAAAGGCTATGCGCTGCCGGACTACCCGGAAGAGCCGGCTAACGATGAGCAGGCAAAAATCAAAGCGACTTATGACAAAGTGAAAGGCAGTGCGGTAAACCCGGTGCTGCGTGAAGGTAACTCTGACCGCCGCGCGCCACTGTCTGTTAAGAATTACGCGAAGAAAAACCCGCATTCGATGGGCGCATGGCGCTCTGAGTCCCAGTCTCATGTGGCCAGCATGGCGGATAAAGACTTCTTCGGCAGTGAGAAATCACTCACCCTGGATAAAGCAACTCAGGTTCGTATCGAGTTCACCGATGCCGCGGGTAACACTCAGGTGCTCAAGCCGGAGTTTTCCCTGCAGGATAAAGAGATCATCGATACGGCTGTGATGAACAAGAAAGCCCTGGTGGCGTTTTTTGAGCAGCAGATCGAAGAGGCGAAGCAGCAGGACGTACTGCTGTCGTTGCACATGAAAGCGACCATGATGAAAGTCTCGGATCCGGTGATCTTTGGTCATGCGGTGAAGGTGTACTACAAAGACGTGTTTGCGAAGTACGCAGCGCTGTTTGAAGAGCTGGGTGTGGACGCCAACAACGGTATTGGCGATGTGTACGCGAAAATCTCGTCCCTGCCACAGGCGCAGCAGGATGAAATCAAAGCTGCGCTGGATGCGGTATATGAAACCCGCCCGGCACTGGCGATGGTTGACTCAGACCGCGGTATCACCAACCTGCATGTACCGAGTGATGTAATTGTCGATGCCTCTATGCCGGCCATGTTGCGTTCATCCGGCCAAATGTGGGGCCCGGATGGCCGCCTGAAAGACACCAAAGCGATGATCCCGGACCGCAGCTACGCCAGCGTGTACCAGGCGGTGATTGATTTCTGTAAAGAACACGGTGCATTTGACCCGACGACCATGGGAAGCGTGCCTAACGTAGGTCTGATGGCGCAAAAAGCCGAAGAGTACGGCTCACATGACAAAACCTTCATGCTGCCGGCAGACGGTGTGGTGAAAGTGGTTGATACAGATGGCAATGTGCTGCTTGAGCAACCGGTGGAGCAGGAAGACATCTTCCGTATGTGTCAGGTGAAAGACGCACCGGTACAGGACTGGGTGAAGCTGGCGGTAACCCGCTCGCGTGCAACCGGTGTACCGGCGGTATTCTGGCTGGATGAAAACCGCGCTCATGACGCCGAGCTGATTAAAAAGGTTAACCAGTACCTGCCAGAGCACGATACTTCCGGTCTGGAAATTAAGATCCTGGCACCGCTGGAAGCAACCAAATTCTCGCTGGAGCGTATTAAACAGGGGCTGGACACTATCTCTGTGACCGGTAACGTACTGCGTGATTACCTGACCGACCTGTTCCCGATTCTGGAGCTGGGTACTTCGGCCAAGATGCTGTCCATCGTGCCTCTGATGAATGGTGGCGGTCTGTTTGAGACCGGTGCGGGTGGTTCTGCGCCTAAGCACGTTCAGCAGGTTCAGAAGGAAAACCACCTTCGCTGGGACTCGCTGGGTGAGTTCCTGGCACTGGCGGCCTCTCTGGAGCACCTCAGTACAGTAACCGGCAACGGTAAGGCTCAGATTCTGGCTGATGCACTGGATAAAGCCACCGGCCAGTTCCTGGACAACAACAAGTCACCATCACGTAAAGTGAATGAACTGGATAACCGCGGCAGCCATTACTACCTGGCCACCTACTGGGCACAGGCTCTGGCAGAGCAGGCAGAAGACGCAGAGCTGTCTGCGCAGTTTGCTCCGGTAGCCAAAGCTCTGGCAGAAGGCGAGGCAGAAATTGTTAAGCAGCTGAACGACGCTCAGGGCGTACAGGGTGAACTTGGCGGTTACTACGCACCGGACGATGCAAAAACGGCAGCGCTGATGCGCCCAAGTGCATTGTTGAATGAGGTGATTGACGCGTTGTAATTAGTCGCAGAACATTATGAGTAAGGCTGCCTGAAAGGGTGGCCTTTGTTTTTTGGGGATTGGGTTGACAGGTCCTGGTGCCTGGGAATAGCTACCCAGAACCCAGAACCTGTTCTTTAAAAACAAAGAAGCCCGCAAACACGGGCCTCAGGCACCAGTCGCGATCAGCAAAATGGGGTGCGACAGGCAGTCGCAAAAGAGGGCTGAGCGCTGTTGGTGTAACTGCTCTTTATGGGAGCATATTTTAATTTATTTTACAGCTTCCCCTTCAATCGGGACAACTGAACTTGCATGGTAGCCTTTAGGGCCCTCTTCTATTTCGTAAGACACCAACTGGCCTGCCTTGAGGGTGCGATACCCATCCATTTTGATGGTTGAGTAATGAGCAAAAATATCACCATCGTCACCACCTTCTGCGCAGATAAAACCAAATCCTTTGGCGTTATTGAACCACTTTACTGTACCTGTAGCCATGCGTTACATCCTTCGTTGCATTGTTTACTGACTGAGTTGTTACGGTGCAATCCTGGCGTCATGCCGTTTGGGTTGCGTTTACGGGGTTTGATGCATGTCACTTCATAGCAATAAAATTTCAAAGCATCAGAACACAATTTAGTCAATGACTTGCGGGAGTCAATAGTTTTGGGGAATAAACTCTAACACTTTCACAAAGATTTCAGTTTTGAGATTAACAAAGTATTAACTGAGGAATGATTTGACACGTGCTGCATCACACAGTGAGCTTCTGATGGAACTGTTATTTTTTAGTCAGTTACGTTTCTTTGAAGCGCCGCGATAGCAATGTTTTATTTGCAGGGATACAATTGCTGCATTAGTCTTTAACTGAGAGTGTTTTAAAGCCGATAACGGCAAAAAAGCGCCAGAATTTCGACGGAACCATGAGTAAGCAATATCAATGGGTCACTCCAGACTCAGATCTACTGGAGAAAGAGAAAACAAAAGTCCGTCCACCGGCGATGTACAACGTCGTGCTCAACAACGATGACTACACCCCGATGGATTTTGTTATTGAAATTCTTGAACGTTTTTTTTCCATGGATTTGGAAAAAGCAACGCAAGTGATGCTCAAAGTGCATTATGACGGCAAGGCGATTTGTGGCACGTTTACTGCAGAAGTTGCTGAGACCAAGGTGGCCCAGGTCACCACGTATTCACGGGAAAATGAGCATCCACTGTTATGTACAATGGAACAGGCATAAAAAGTCTGTGTGAACAACGGAGTTGTTCTTTGGGGAGGTACTTATGCTGAATAAAGAACTAGAGTCGAGCCTTAACAGCGCGTTCGCACGCGCAAGGGATAAGCGCCACGAATTTATGACAGTCGAGCATCTGTTGCTGGCACTGTTGGACAACGGGGCGGCTCAGGAAGCGCTGAAGGCCTGCCAGGCAGACCTGGACGTTCTGCGCCAGGAACTTGATGCATTTATCGATCAAACCACGCCCCTTATTCCCGAAAACGATGATACCCGCGAAACCCAGCCAACGCTGAGTTTCCAGCGCGTACTGCAACGCGCGGTATTCCACGTTCAGTCTTCCGGTCGCAGTGAAGTGACCGGCGCCAACGTACTGGTTGCCATTTTCAGCGAGCAGGAGTCGCACGCGGCTTACCTGCTGAAGAAAAATGACATCAGTCGTCTGGATATCGTTAATTTCATTTCTCATGGTATTACCAAATCTCCGCAGAGCGGGGATGAAGATCAGCACTCCGGCGGTGTGTTCGGTGATGATCAGTCTGGTGAAGAGGGTAACTCAGAAGAGCGCCTTGAGAATTTTGCCACCAACCTGAACCAGCTGGCCAGACAGGGCAACATTGACCCGCTTATTGGCCGTGACAAAGAGCTGGAACGTACCATTCAGGTACTTTGCCGCCGCCGTAAAAACAACCCGCTGCTGGTGGGTGAGGCCGGTGTGGGTAAAACTGCGATTGCAGAAGGTCTGGCCTGGCGCATTGTTGAAGGTCAGGTACCGGAAGTGATCCAGGACAGCGTGATCTACTCGCTGGATATCGGCTCGCTGCTGGCGGGAACCAAGTACCGCGGTGACTTCGAGAAACGATTTAAAGCGATTTTGCGTCAGCTCGAGAAAGAAGACGAAGCCATCCTGTTTATCGATGAGATCCACACCATTATCGGTGCGGGTGCCGCCTCAGGCGGACAGGTGGATGCGGCTAACCTGATCAAACCACTGCTGAGCAGCGGTAAGCTGCGTTGCATCGGTTCAACCACCTATCAGGAATACAGCAATATCTTCGATAAGGAGCGCGCGCTGTCACGACGATTCCAGAAGATTGATGTGGTGGAGCCATCGCTGGACGATACCACCAAGATCCTGATGGGCCTGAAGCCAAAATACGAAGCGCACCACGAGGTTCGCTACACCAAGCAGGCACTGCGTGCTGCAGTAGAGCTGTCGGCTAAGTACATCAATGAACGTCACCTGCCGGATAAAGCGATCGACGTGATTGATGAAGCGGGAGCCCGCTGTCGTCTGGCTCCGGCCAGCCGTCGTAAGAAAACTGTGGGAGTGTCGGATATTGAGAATATGGTTGCCAAAATGGCCCGTATTCCAGAGAAGTCAGTGTCGTCTACCGATAAAGACATTCTTGCCAAACTGGACGCCAAGATGAAAATGCTGGTGTTTGGGCAGGATCCGGCTATCGAAGTGCTGGCAGAAGCAATCAAACTCAGCCGTGCCGGCCTGGGTGCGGATAACAAGCCGGTTGGTTCGTTCCTGTTTGCTGGTCCTACCGGTGTGGGTAAAACCGAGGTTACCCTTCAGTTGTCCAAACTGCTGGGTGTTGAGCTGCTGCGTTTCGATATGTCTGAGTATGGTGAGCGTCATTCGGTAAGCCGTCTGATTGGCGCACCTCCGGGTTACGTGGGTTATGACCAGGGTGGTCTGCTGACTGACTCTGTGATCAAGCATCCGCACGCGGTGGTGCTGCTTGATGAGATTGAAAAAGCGCACCCGGATATCTTCAACCTGCTGCTGCAGGTGATGGATAACGGTACCCTGACTGATAACAACGGCCGCAAAGCGGACTTCCGCAATGTGATCCTGGTGATGACCACTAACGCCGGTGTGAGTGAAACTGTGAAGAAATCGATCGGTCTGATCGAGCAGGATCACAGCCATGATGCGATGAGTGAAATCAACAAGGTGTTTGCACCTGAGTTCCGTAACCGTCTGGATAACATCATCTGGTTCAACAGCCTGAGCGAAGACGTTATTCACCTGGTAGTGGACAAGTTCATCGTCGAGCTTCAGGCGCAGCTGGATTCCCGTGGCGTGTCGATGGAAGTATCCCAGGATGCCCGTCACTGGCTGGCAGAAAAAGGCTACGACAAGACCATGGGCGCCCGTCCTATGGCCAGGGTTATTCAGGAGCAGCTTAAGAAGCCTCTGGCGAATGAGCTGCTGTTTGGCTCACTGGTCAACGGTGGCACCGTCAGGGTGACGCTGAAAGACGGCGAGCTGGACTTCCATTACGTGGACAAGGCCACGGAAGCGGTCCATTAATCTGACTCAAACCTGATAAAGCGCGCGGTATTTACCGCGCGTTTTTTTATTTGCCCCGCATGGTTTTGTAAGAACGTACGATTTCATCTGCTGTTTATCGTTTCTTTATCTGACTGCTGCTATACCTGAGCTGAACGATACAGCGGACAGACAGATATGAAATGGTTTAAATGGGTTTTAATTACACTGGTAGTGGCTGGCTGCGGGCAGAAAGATGTCGATGTGGTTACTGCTGGTGAACGTTTTCAGCTGCTGACAGAAAAGGTTCAGCAACAACAAACAGGTAACCTGCACAGCCTGGTGGTGTGGCAGGATGGGATTAAGGAACTGGAGTTGTATCGCAGCGGCTCCGGGTATTATGGCCTGTACAATACGCCGAATGTCCCGTCGGGGCCCGGAGAGCTCCATAATGTCCACTCAGTCACCAAATCTTTCGTTGCAACGCTGATATTCATCGCTGTAGATGAAGGCCGGCTTGAGGGGCTGGATGTTCCGGTGTTTTCTCTGTTTCCTGAATATGAGGGGGATGACCGGAAGGAGAAGCAGGCAATGACGGTGCGGGATTTACTGGATATGTCTGCCGGGTACGCACTCGATGAGCTCTCGGTGCCATACGGCACAGGTAATCCTTTCAACCGGCACTATATGGCGCCTGATCTGAAGGCCCAGTTTCTTGAAACCCGGCTGGCATTTGAACCCGGCTCTAAGTTCTGTTACAGCGGTATGTCTACGGTTGGACTGAGCAAAATAGTGGAGCAGTTATACGGCGAGCCTTTCGCAAAGGTGATGAAAGTAAAACTGTTTGACCCGCTTGGGATCAAGAACTATCGCTGGATACCTCATCAGGGGAGCGGAGAGCCCGGAGCAGACTGGGGGCTGATGATCGACACTGAAGCGATGGGCCGTTTTGGCCAGATGTGGCTGAACCGGGGCGTCTGGCAGGGCAAACAGATTGTGGCAGCGCACTGGGCTGAGGAAGTCAGCAAAAGCCGTTTTGGTTACTACAGCGTCGGCTATGGGATGCATTTCTGGCAATGGAAAGATGGTTCAGGTGCGTACGCGGCTCAGGGGTATGGTGAGCAATATATTGTCGTGGTGCCGGACAAGAATGCAGTTATTGTCGCAACCGGTGGGAACTATCACTCGAATCAGATGACTACAGCGGCACTGATCCAGAGTCTTATCCGGAGCCTGTAGACCCGGCAGGAGCGGAACTGAACAAATATGAAAACGCAAAAACGGAGCCTCAGGCTCCGTTCTCGTATACCGTTTCAGCAGACAGAGGCCTGCACCGGGGTATGCCGGGAGATTAACGCGCGCGGAAGACGATACGGCCTTTAGACAGGTCGTATGGAGTCATCTCTACGGTTACTTTGTCACCAGTAAGAATACGGATGTAGTTCTTACGCATTTTACCAGAGATGTGCGCAGTCACTACGTGACCGTTTTCAAGCTCAACACGGAACATAGTGTTTGGAAGAGTGTCAAGAACCGTGCCTTGCATCTCAATTACGTCTTCTTTGGCCATTTAATCCTCTTTGAAAATTGGCTGCATTTTTAACGGGCGAATTTTGCCGTTAAAAATGAAAAAAGTAAAGTTGCGGCGTATTCTACCCTTGCCACCGGTGATTTACTAGCCTTTGATTTGGCTTAAACCGCACTTTGTAGTTCATTGCGGGACAGGCGTCGATTTGATAGCCAAGATAGAGCCACTGTTTACGGGCCTGTTTGCAGTAGGCAATTTGCAGTAATACCGACAGAGTACCCAGTGATAACGGGCTGTCCGGGTCGAAGAAGGTATAGAACGCAGACGCGCACTGAGACATCACATCGGTGACCGCAACCGAAATCAGTTTGCCGTTCTGGTAGACGTGTAAAAACTGGCAGTCGAGCCATTTACAGCGGGCGAACTCGTCGAACTCCTGTTTATTTGGCGGGTACATGCTGCCCCCGGCGTGGCGGGATTCGATGTAACGCTCGTAAAGTTCATACCAGCCATCATCCAGTTTGTCCTTCATCTGCCATTCCAGATTATCAGCCTGTTTGATCAGCCGCTTATGGCTTTTGGTCGGCGTATACTCGGGCACGCTCAGCCTGAGTGAGTGGCAGGCGGTGCAGTTGTCACAATGGGGTTTGTAAATAGTATCGCCGCTGCGGCGAAAGCCATTTGCAAGCAGCAGTTCATAGCCATTGCTGTTGTGAAGGGACGGATCCATGACCACTGCAACGCGCTCCTGGTGATCTTCCAGATAGCTGCAGGGGTGGTTGTCGGTCAGTCCGATACGGATCTGGGTCTGATCTTTTTTATTCATGGGGCTCCTCTGTCTGCGGTGAGCGCAGTGCCTGGGGCTGAAAACAGCGCTCAGCCAATGGCTGGTCTTTCCAGTCACGCAGCCGGGCAAGAAAATCTTCGCGCGCCATGCCCTGCGCGCCAAGCGAGCTGAGATGGTCGTTCATCACCTGGCAGTCGATAAGTTGCCCGCCATGGGCAGAAAAGTGCTCACAGAAGTACCACAGCGCCGTTTTGGAGGCGTTGGTTTCCAGGCTGAACATCGACTCGCCACAAAAGACCTGGCCGACTGAGACGCCATACAGGCCGCCTATCAGGCTGTCTTCGAGCCACACTTCCACAGAGTGAACCCGGCCAAGGTCTGCCAGCGCCAGGTAAGCCTCGCGCATTTCCGGCAGCAGCCAGGTCTCTTCCGGGCCGCGGGTTTCGGCACACAGGCGGATCACTTCGTCGGTTGCCCGGTTGACGGACACCTGGTAGCCACTTTTTCTGACAAATTTTTTAAGACTTTTGGACGGTTTGAATGTCTTAGGATCAAACACAGCTCGATTTGCCGGGCTCCACCACAGGATAGGCTCACCTGCGCTGTACCAGGGAAAGATCCCCTGCGAGTAGGCAGTCAGCAATCTGCCAGGGCTGAGATCGCCGCCCATGGCGAGCAGCCCGTCCGGATCGCTCAGGGCGTGATCGTGCGGGGGGAACTGGTCGTGGTGACCTTCAAGGTCGGGCAAGTAAATCTTCATAGTTCAAGTGTGACAGTTTTTTGGAGAAGTATAATGAGAAAGTGGCTTATTTTATTACTGGTTATACCAGTTTTTTGTTCTGCTGCGTACCAGCGGAATCAGGCCCGACCTGTGGAAAAGGTGGTGTATGGCCAGCTTGAAACGGTGCGGTATATTACAGAGCAGGAGATCGTGCAGTCAAAAGCCACTGGCTGGCATACCCTGGCCGGTGCAACGATTGGTGGCCTGGTCGGTAATCAGTTTGGCGGCGGGCACGGCAAAGAAGTGGCGACCATAGTCGGCGCGCTGGCGGGTGCGCACGTGGCTCACCAGCAGGCTGAGCAGGTCTACCGCATCGAGCATAAGCTGGTGGAGCTGCTGATCAAAACCGAAGACGGCCAGCTGATCGATGTAATTCAGGATATTGATCCCAACATGCTGTTTGGCCCGGGGGACAAGGTCCGTATTCTTTACTTCAGCAACGGGGTTCGGGTGGACGTCGTGTACTGAGCCAACCTTTCGCATAAAAATTCATTCCGGAGCCCCTAGCCAAGCAGGGGCTTTTTCGTTAGTCTGCAAAAACGATGAATTTTAGCAGTCCGCATGCGGTATTGCGGAAGATAAAGGATGAACTCAAATTCAATGGAAAGCCTTACCTTACAGCCGATTCAGCAGGTTTCCGGCGTTGTAAACCTGCCTGGCTCAAAAAGTGTTTCAAACCGTGCCCTGTTGCTGGCGGCACTGGCCTCCGGTACCACCCGACTGACTAACCTGCTCGACAGTGATGACATTCGCCACATGCTCAATGCACTGGAGCAACTGGGTGTTTCTTATCGTCTCTCAGAAGATAAGACCGTTTGTGAAGTTGAAGGCCTTGGTGGTGCGTTTGATGCCCCTCAGGCGCTCGAGCTGTTTCTGGGCAACGCCGGTACGGCGATGCGCCCGCTGGCGGCGGCGCTGTGTCTTGGCAAAGGCGATTTTGTTCTGACCGGCGAACCACGGATGAAAGAGCGTCCTATTGGTCACCTGGTGGACGCGCTGCGCACAGCAGGCGCAGAGATTGAATATCTGGAAAACGAAGGTTATCCGCCTTTGAAAATCACCGGCAGTGGCCTGAAAGGCGGCCGGGTTGGTATTGATGGCTCGATCTCAAGTCAGTTTTTGACCGCATTTCTGATGGCGGCACCACTGGCATCCGGTGATGTGCAGATCGACATCATCGGTGAGCTGGTGTCCAAGCCTTACATCGATATCACCCTGCACATCATGGCTCAGTTTGGTGTTGAGGTGGAAAACCGTGACTACCAGAGCTTCGTGGTCAAAGCCGGTCAGAGCTATAAAGCGCCGGGCGATTTTCTGGTTGAAGGTGATGCCTCTTCGGCTTCTTACTTCCTGGCTGCGGCTGCGATTAAGGGCGGTGAGATCAAGGTTACAGGTATCGGCAAAAACAGCATCCAGGGCGATGTTCAGTTCGCGGACGCGCTGGCAGCAATGGGTGCTGAAATCGAGTGGGGCGGGGATTATGTTACTGCCCGTCGTGGTGAGCTGAAAGCGGTCGATATGGACTTTAACCATATCCCGGATGCAGCGATGACGATTGCAACTGCTGCGCTGTTTGCCGAAGGTACTACGGCAATCCGTAACGTATACAACTGGCGGGTGAAAGAGACTGACCGTCTGTTCGCTATGGCAACAGAGCTGAGAAAAGTGGGCGCCGAAGTGGAAGAGGGTGAAGATTACATCATCATTACCCCGCCAGCGAAGCTGAAACACGCAGCGATCGATACGTACGATGATCACCGTATTGCGATGTGTTTCTCACTGGTCGCGTTGAGTGATACACCGGTGACCATCAATGATCCGGGCTGTACCTCAAAAACCTTCCCGGATTACTTTGATAAGTTAGCCGGGCTGAGTACTAAGGCCTGATAAAACACAAACCCCGGATTTTACTCCGGGGTTTTTCTTGTCCGCAGCCAGGGGATTACCCCTGCAGGGTAAACTCTTTTGACAGGTGGTGCGCCAGGTATTTAAACATGTTAAATACCGCGGTGGTTTTCTCCGTTGGCAGACCTTTGTCGTCGAGGAAGTAGTTGCCTTTAAACACCAGAACCCCGTCTTTTTCGGTGACGGAATCGGCGCGCATCCCTTCAAGATAGTCGTCGTGTTCCTGAATAATCTGGTTGGCAATCAGAAGCAGATCAAATTCACTGATGGCTTTAATTTCGTTACTCATACAACACCCTGGTTAGTCAGATAATTTTGAAAGCGCTGTTTTACACCGCCCACCAGGAGAATTCAAGGGCAGGGTGTTACACGAGCGCCACTTTTGTGTACACTGCGCGGCCGGTTTGTCTGCATTGCTATCGGCAGACTTTCATTTTGAAGACGTGGTATTAACGTCCGGGTATGCGGCTGAGGGGATGAGTTGTGCTTTTGCCTGATTTTGTGAGCAGCCGCTGAAATCGATTTATTTTACTAGTTTATCTCATACCGGATGATTACTATGGCGGGCGTTTTTGTTTGCCAGGGTCGATAAGGATTGTCGACTGGGCGAGCAGTTAAAGTGGTTTTATTAAAAACTGGTTGATCTTCTGTCAAACTCGCACAATAGTAAAAAAAGAAGCAATGAATCAGTATGGTATGCGTTAAATGCGCCATCTAACGGGGACGTTTGAGTCAATATGGGTAAATCTCTTGTAATAGTGGAGTCACCTGCCAAGGCAAAGACGATAAATAAGTATCTTGGCAAAGACTACATCGTAAAGTCGAGTGTGGGTCACGTACGTGATCTGCCTACGGCCGGGCAAAGCAGCGGTACCAAAGCTGCAGCCATCTCTACCAAGGGTATGAGCCCTGAAGAGAAAGCTCGTATCAAAAAAGAAAAAGATCGCAAAGCGCTGATCAAGAAAATGGGTATTGATCCATACCACGGCTGGGAACCAAATTATCAGATCCTGCCGGGTAAAGAGAAAGTGGTCGCTGAGCTGCAAAAGCTCGCCAAAGACGCTGATCACGTTTATCTCGCAACCGATTTGGACCGCGAGGGAGAGGCCATAGCGTGGCACCTTCGTGAGATCATCGGTGGAGATGAAGAGCGCTATAAACGAGTTGTATTTAACGAAATTACCAAAAACGCTATCCAGCAGGCTTTCCAGGAACCTGGCGAGCTGAATATGGATGGGGTTAATGCCCAGCAGGCGCGTCGTTTTATGGACCGCGTGGTAGGCTTTATGGTTTCACCTCTGCTGTGGAAGAAAGTGGCCCGTGGCCTTTCTGCAGGTCGTGTTCAGTCGGTAGCGGTGAAGCTGCTGGTAGAGCGTGAGCGTGAAATCAACGCCTTTATCCCGGAAGAGTTTTGGGATATTCACGCTGACACAAAAACCGCCTCACAGCAGGACTTCCGTCTGCTGGTGGCACAAAAAGACGGCAGTGCGTTTAAGCCGCTCAATAAAGAGCAGGCTCACAGCGCGGTAGCCACGCTTGAAAAAGCCGACTACGAAGTCTGCAAGCGTGAAGACCGTCCGACCAGCAGCAAGCCTTCTGCACCATACATCACCTCGACGCTGCAACAGGCGGCGAGTACCCGTCTGGGTTACGGCGTTAAGAAGACCATGATGCTGGCTCAGCGTCTGTATGAAGCGGGTTACATCACCTATATGCGTACCGACTCGACTAACCTGAGTGCCGAGGCGGTAGACGCTGTACGCGGCTTTATCGGCAGCGAGTACGGTGACCAGTACCTGCCTGCCAAACCTAACCTGTACGGCAGTAAGCAGGGCGCACAGGAAGCGCACGAAGCGATTCGTCCTTCAAGCGTTGATGTGAAAGCCGAAGACCTGCAGGGCATGGACCCGGACGCGCACAAGATTTACCAGCTGATCTGGAACCAGTTTGTTGCCTGTCAGATGACGCCGGCGAAATACGACTCGACGACACTGAGTGTTAAAGCAGCGGAATACACCCTGAAAGCGAAAGGCCGCATCCTGAAGTTTGACGGCTGGACCCGCGTTCAGCGCCCTCTGGGTAAAAATGAAGACCAGATCCTGCCTGCAGTACAGATCGGCGATAAGCTGAGTCTGGAAGCGCTGGATCCGAAACAGCACTTCACCAAGCCGCCGGCACGCTTTACTGAAGCAGCGCTGGTTAAAGAGCTTGAAAAGCGCGGTATTGGCCGCCCGTCTACCTATGCGTCGATCATCTCGACCATTCAGGACCGTGGCTACGTGAAAGTTGACCAGCGTCGTTTCTACGCTGAGAAGATGGGTGAGATCGTAACCGACCGTCTGGATGACAGCTTTAACGACCTGATGAACTACGACTTCACTGCGCGTATGGAAGAGAAACTCGACCAGATCGCAGAAGGGCAGACCAGCTGGAAAGGCGTACTGGATGCGTTCTTTGCTGACTTTACCACCGATCTTGAGAAAGCAGAGCTGGACGAAGATTTGGGCGGTATGAAGCCGAATAACATCGTTCTGACTGATATTGAGTGTCCGACCTGTGGCCGCCCAATGGGTATCCGCACCGCTTCTACCGGTGTGTTCCTGGGCTGTTCCGGTTATGCTCTGCCACCAAAAGAGCGCTGTAAGACCACCATCAACCTGGGTGACGAAGAAGGCATTATCAACGTTCTGGAAGAAGACGTTGAAACCGCTGCCCTGCGCGCCAAAAAGCGTTGTCCTAAGTGTGAAACCGCGATGGACGCTTACCTTATCGATGATAAGCGCAAGCTGCATGTATGTGGTAACAACCCTAACTGTGATGGTTACGTGGTTGAACACGGTGAGTTCAAGCTGAAAGGCTACGATGGCCCGGTGGTTGAGTGTGACAAGTGTGGCTCCGACATGGTTCTGAAAAACGGCCGTTTCGGTAAGTACATGGACTGCACAAGCGAGACCTGTAAGAACACCCGTAAGATCCTGAAAAATGGCGAGGTTGCGCCACCTAAAGAGGATCCGGTTCACTTCCCTGAACTGCCGTGTGAAAACTCTGATGCGTACTTTGTACTGCGTGACGGAGCATCCGGCCTGTTTATGGCAGCGAGCAACTTCCCTAAATCTCGTGAGACGCGAGCGCCGAAAGTGTCTGAGCTGGCTCAGTACGTGGATCGCCTGTCAGATAAGTTCAAATACCTGGCAACAGCGCCGGTAGCCGACCCGGATGGCCGTGAAACCGTGGTTCGTTTCAGCCGTAAATCGAAAGAGAACTATGTTCGCTCTGAGATTGATGGCAAACCATCAGGCTGGACGGCGCTATACATTGACGGTAAATGGGAAATTACCGACAAGCGTAAGAAGCCAAAAGAGAAATAAAACGAAGCAGCCTCCGGGCTGCTTTTTTTTTGTTCATGTGTTTGACTGGATAAGGGATTTTGGCTAAATATAGAACAAAAGCATAAATAAAATTTCAACTAATATAACTATTAATTCAAGGGTCGTTCCGGTTGCTTCATGATTAACAAATACAATTAAAATCAGTTCATTAGCCGGGATCACAAGCAGCATAACGTCGGCTGCGATACAAAGTTGGTTAGGGGGGAAGAGTGAAACTTATCAAAGGTTCTCTCAGGTCCCGGTTGCTGGCGATCACGTTTCTAGCGTTGTTGCCGGCAGTCGGTGTGTTGTCTGCGAACGTCTGGTTTGAATACCAGCAGCAGCGAAGGCAAGTGGAAGAGCAGGCGCTGTTCTCTGCCCAGGTTCTGCTCGATGAGCATAGTGAGGTGATCAGCAATACCCGTCACTTCTTAATCAGTCTCAGCCGGCGTGCTGAGTTGCAGGATCCGCTCAGCGCTGCCTGTGTTTCTGCCCTCAGGGAAAGCGTGCCGCTCAATGCTTATATCGTTAATCTGGGGCTGCCGGATACCCGCGGAGATCTCCACTGTAACGCCACGCCTCTCAGTGGTCCGGTGAATGTGGCGGACCGCTCCTACTTTCAGCAAACCATTTCACAGAAAACTTTCTCCATCGGTCAGTTTCAGCTCGACCGGGCAACCGGGGTGACTTCGGTTAACTTTGCTTATCCGGTCTACCGGCAGGGAGGCGGCCTGGTGGGGGCTGTGGTGGCCGTTGTCTCTCTCGACTGGTGGAGCCAGCGTCTGGCGAAGCTCGGCCTGCCTGACGACGCACAGGCGTTTGTCATCGATGCCGACAAGAAGGTTATCGCCTCTGGTTATCAGGATATGATCACAGCGAAAATGGAACCGCTCACAGGCAATGAGCTGGCGCTGACCAGACTGGGCATCAGTGAGTTTACTGATAATCAGGGAACAGAACGTCTGGCGGTGAGTCTTCCCCTGGAACTGAACGGACAAGATACCGGGATCCGCTTTGTGGTCTCTCTTGCTACTGAAAAGGCGTATGAGTCCGCGTATCACTACCTGCTGCGCAGCAGCGCGTTTTTGCTGCTGGGCTATATGCTGTTTATTGCCCTGTTGTGGTATGGGTTTGCCAACAACGTGCTGAAACCTGTGTATGCCCTGCTGAAAACCTCCAAGCAGTATATTGAGAGTGTGGACGACCGGGATGAAACCAGCCTGGACCAGATGGAAAGCTTTTATCTGCGCTTTAAGGAGGTTCTCAAAGAGCAGGAACGGCTGAAAACCGACCTGATTCAGAGTCAGTCGGAGCTGACCGACACCTGTCAGAGACTCAATTATCTGCTGGACCATTCACCGTTTGGCGTGGTTGAGTGGGATGCACAGCTGCGCATCTGCCGCTGGTCACCTGAGTGTGAACGTATCTTTATGGTCGCTACTGAGGATGTCGAAAACCGTGCAATCACGCAGCTTCCACCCGCTGTACGTACACATTTCACGGGTCTTGAGCGCCACCTCAAAGCGTTTCTCAGCGGCAGTAACAGCCGCAAAAGCTGGGAAGCCAAACTGTATGCAGAGGGCGGAACTGAGCGCGTACTGCGCTGGCGTTTTGCTTCCATTGATCATCAGGGTGGGGCCGCGAGTGGAGTGCTGGGCATGTTTGAGAACGTGACTCAGCAGGTAGAGTATCAGCGTGAAATTGAGTATCACGCCCGTTTTGACAGCCTGACCGGACTTCCCAACCGTTACGCGGTTTTGCAGCAGATCTCAGACCATATCAGCGGAGGACAGAGCTTTACCCTTGCTCTGGCAGATATCTGCGACTTTAAACGCGTTAACGACCATTACGGACATGAGTTCGGAGATATGCTGCTGGTAGAGCTGGCGGAGCGGGGCCAGGCGCAGCTCAGACGGGGTGAGGGCTTATCGCGCTGGGGAGGGAATGAGTTCCTGTTTGTTGTTCCCAGTGCAGACAATGACTACGCGCTGGAGAGGCTTGGTGCACTGAGAGCGGTGTTTGCTGAGCCTCTGGAGGTCGGTCACCGTGCGTATACACCGCAGGTGGTATGTGGCGTTGCCTCCTCTGCCATGGCTTCGGAAGAGGCTGGGGAGATAATCCGTTGTGCTGATCTGGCTGTGTATTTTGCCAAGCGCGAACGTGCAGCCGTCAGGGTTTACGACCCTGCGTTTGCCAAAATCGGCAGCGCTCAGTTTGAAATGCTGGCTGAGCTCAGAAACGCGTTGCCGCGTGGAGAGCTTGAGCTGTACTTTCAACCGATATTTGGTACCCGGACCGGCCGGTTTGAATCAGCCGAGGCCCTGCTGCGCTGGCATCATCCTGAGCGTGGCATGGTATCCCCGGCGGAGTTTATTCCGCTGGCGGAAGAGAGTGGTCTTATCATGCCGATTGGCAACTGGGTGCTGGAACAGAGCATTGCACAGATGAGCCGCTGGCGCAGCGAGGGAATTGAGCTCAATGATATCGCTGTTAACGTTTCAGCCCTGCAGCTTAATGATCCACATCTGGTGGACTACGTTACCGGGCTGTTTGAGAAATACCAGTTTTCTCCATCGCTTTTAACCATCGAAGTAACCGAGACCTCACTGCTCTCCAGTCAGCAGGATGTGATCGATAAGATCACACAATTGAAAGATATTGGTATCAAAATTGCACTTGATGATTTCGGAACCGGATATTCGAGCCTGAGCTATCTGAACGAACTGCCGCTGACCAAACTGAAAGTCGACCGCTCATTTATTAAGCGGATCGGGGATAAAGATAAAGAAGTGCTGCTTGATGCAATTTTTATTATTGCTCACGGACTTAAACTCAGGGTAGTAGCAGAAGGAATAGAAGAACACAACCAGGTGGAGTACCTTCTTAGCAGAGAGTGTGAATTCTGTCAGGGGTACTATTTCAGTAAGCCGTTATGTGTGAAGGAATTCGAGTTATTAATGCAGGAAAACACATGCACCAGACCGGTGCAGTAGCGCCCCGGGTTAACACACAATTTACATAATGGCTTTGATTTTGGTTACATTTGGTTAGACCAGTATATTTTACTAATTTAGTGATTGTAATTGCATATAAATTTCGTTAAAAATGGAATCACTAACGCGTACACAGGAAAAACGGGACAGGTGTGCGCGAAAAATATACAGTCCCGATATGGAATAAATTTTTGCCTGACTTGCCCAAACTGGAATGAGGATCACTTTTTGTACCTCTTGCTTTTGGCTGAGTCCGGCTCACAGTGTGGGCAATCGCCCCCTCGCTAAAAGCATAAGGATGAATGCTGCTTCAGCTCCCCTCCCTGTATTTTTAGCCCGGTCGCTCACACTGATGTGAATTACATTATAAATATGGAGATATAAAATGGCTGGTGTTCTAGGTATGATTCTTGCTGGAGGTGAAGGTTCACGTCTGCGTCCTCTGACAGAATCCCGTAGTAAGCCCTCGGTTCCGTTCGGCGGTAGCTACCGTCTGATCGACTTTGCTCTGAACAACTTCGTAAACGCAGACCTGATGCGCATCTACGTTTTGACTCAGTTCAAATCCCAATCCCTCTACCTGCACATGAAAAAAGGCTGGAACCTGTCTGGTATCACCGATCGTTTCATCGATCCGGTCCCTGCACAGATGCGTGATGGTAAGCGCTGGTATGAAGGTACAGCAGATGCGATTTACCAAAACATTCGTTTCATTGAACTGGCAAACCCGGATCAGGTAGCGATCTTCGGCTCTGACCATATCTACAAAATGGATATCCGTCAGATGCTGGACTTCCACAAGCGTATGGAAGCCAAGCTGACCGTATCTGCGATTCGTATGCCACTGTCTGAGGCGTCTCAGTTCGGTGTTATCGAAGTAGATTCAACCGGTAAGATGATCGGTTTTGAAGAGAAGCCTGCAAATCCAAAATCTATCCCGGGTTCTCCTGAGGAAGCACTGGTTTCAATGGGTAACTACATCTTCGAATCTGACGCTCTGTGTAAAGAGCTGCGCGAAGATGCAGAGCTGGAAAACTCCAGCCACGACTTCGGTAAAGACATCATTCCTAAGATGTTCCCGGAAGGTGACGTGTACGTGTACGACTTCTCAACCAATAAGATCAGTGGTGAGAAAGATACCACTTACTGGCGTGATGTAGGTACGATTGACTCGTACTGGGCGGCGCACATGGATCTGCTTGAGCACGATCCTGACTTCTCCCTGTACAACCGCAGCTGGCAGCTGCACACATACTACCCGCCTCTGCCACCTGCAACTTTTGTGGATGTAAATGACCGCAAAGTGAAAGTAACTGACAGCCTGATCTCTGGCGGCAGCTACGTTCAGGGTTCTGAAATCTACAAGTCAGTGCTGGGTTACCGCAGTAACGTTGCTGCCGGTTCTGTCATCAGCGAATCGATTCTGCTGGGTGATACCAAGATTGGTGCGGGTTGTAAGATCCGTCGCGCTATTATCGACAAGAATGTTGAAATTGCACCAGGTACTGTTATCGGTGAAGATCTTGAGCTGGATGCGCAGCGCTTCCACGTCTCACCAGACGGTATCGTTGTGATCAGTAAAGGAACAAAAGTTGGATTCTAAACTAAATATTTGGTTTACAGTTTCCGAAGCAGAAGGACTGGTAAAAAGTGGTGGCTTGGCCGATGTGGCCAAGGCACTGCCGAAAGCCCTTCAAAACATTGGCCACGAAGTGGCCATTGTTCTTCCTGCTTATCAGAAACTACCAGGAAAAACAGAAGCGGAAGTTGTCCTCTCTGCAGAGCTGGATTACTGGCCGCACATTCGCTACCAGGTTCGTAAACTGGCGCTTGATGGCGTAACGGTTTACGCAGTGGAGTGTGATAAGTACTTCGATCGTCCTGAGCTTTACGCAGAAGCGAACAAAGCGTATGCGGATAATGGCGAGCGCTTTGGCTTCTTTGCTTCAGCGGCGCTGGATATGCTCCCGAAACTGGGTGTTCACCCGGATATCATTCATGCCAATGACTGGCATACCGGCCTTGTCCCATTCCTGCTTAAAACCCGTTATGCGCACGATGAGCGTTACACAGGTATTAAGAGTGTCCTGACGGTTCACAACGCCATCTTCAAAGGTATTTACTCGTACCGCGAGCTGGAAATCATCCCTGAGCTCAACCTGTCTGGTATGGGACACCTTCAGTATGGTCACGACCATATCAGCATGCTGCGTGCGGGCGTTCATTTTGCCGATAAGGTCAACGCGGTCAGCCCGAACTACGCGTCAGAGCTGATGACAGCGCTGGGTTCGCACGGCATGGTGGATGACTTTGTTCACCGCAGCGCCGATCTGTACGGCATCCTCAATGGCTGTGATTACAGCGAGTGGAGCCCGGAGAACGACAAGCACATCGCGGCAAACTACCGCGTTGAGCAGAAGAGCATGATCGCCGGTAAGGCGAAAAACAAACGCGCGCTTCAGAAAGAAACCGGCCTGCCGGAAGTGAAGAAGCCGATGTTTGGCATGGTTTGCCGCCTGACTCACCAGAAAGGTTTTCATTACCTGCTGCCAATCCTGGATAAGTTCCTCCACAACGATGTGCAGCTGGTTATCGTGGGTACCGGTGAACCGGAAGTGGCTGAGAAACTGCACGCAATTGCGGCGCGTTTCCCGGAGAAGTTTGCTTTTGTTGAAGCCTACAACAACCGCCTGGCGCACCTCGTAGAAGCGGGCAGTGAGTTCTTCATTATGCCGTCTGAGTTCGAGGCCTGTGGCCTTAACCAGATCTACAGCATGGCTTATGGCACTCTGCCAATTGTCCGTGCTGTTGGTGGCCTGAAGGATACTGTGACCGATTACGATCAGAATCCGGAAGATGCGACTGGTTTCTGCTTCGAAGAGCCGGAGCCGTATGCTCTGCTGGCGACTCTGCAGCGCGCACTGATCCTGAGCCTCCAGAGCCCGGAGACGATGCGTAAAGTTCAGCTCAATGCGATGAAGAAAGACTTCAGCTGGGAGCTGGCTGCAGAGGAATACCTGGTGATGTATCGCGCAGCAATAACCGGTCAACAGCATTAATGATTGCCATGTTAAGTAATTCAAGCCTCCTGAGTGGGGGCTTTTTTACGTTTGTTTACGGTGTTTTGCCACCGTTAGAGTACTTTGACTACTTTTTCTGTGCTAATCTTCACTGCAAAAAGTATGCTATTTACTAATTCATCACCAGAAGCTTTTTATGGCCGCCGACCTGTTATTTCATAGAACGTATCCTCATCCAACCAGCGACCAGTGGGTAGTCTTTGTCCACGGGGCGGGCGGCAGTTCGTCCATCTGGTTTAAGCAGATCAAAGCCTATCGTCAGCATTTCAATCTGGTGCTGGTGGATTTGCGCGGTCATGGCCGCTCCAATTCAAATCAGCTTCTCAAAGACATTATCTCCAGTGAGTATACGTTTAAGGACGTGTCGCAGGACGTACTGAAGGTGCTTGACCACCTTAAGATCCAGTCGGCGCACTTTGTCGGCATGTCCCTTGGTACCATTATCGTCCGTAATCTTGCCGAGATTGCCTCTGAGAGGGTGAAAAGCATGGTGCTGGGCGGCGCGGTTACCCGTTTTAATACCCGCTCTCAGGTGCTGGTTAAGCTGGGAGACTGGAGCAAGCACTTTATCCCTTATATGTGGCTCTACAGCCTGTTCGCGTTTATTGTGATGCCGCAGCGCAGTCAGCGGGAATCGAGGCACATGTTTATCCGCGAAGCGAAGAAGCTGTGTCAGAAGGAGTTTAAACGCTGGTACACCCTGGCGGCAGAGGTAAACCCTCTGATGCGCTATTTCAAAGACCGTGACCTCTCTATTCCAACCCTGTACCTGATGGGGGAGAGGGATTACATGTTCATCCAGCCGGTGAAAGAGATGGTGAAAGTGCACCAGGAGAGCACGCTTGTGGAAATTCCTGGCTGTGGTCACGTCTGTAACGTGGAAAAGCCGGATGAGTTTAACCAGACTTCGATTGATTTTATTCGTCAGCACGCCTGAGTTCTCTACTCAGGCTAACATTTAAAGACTCTTGCCGCACTTCCAGCATACTCCAAACTGCGCTTCAATCTCCTCCTGGCACTCCGGACAGCGCCAGGGTTGCCCCGGATTCACATTACTCATTCTGTGCTGTTCTATCAGTCCGCTGGCCTGCTTAAACTGCTCAGGTCTGAACAGCCAGATATACGGTTCGCTGTCTGAGCCGAATGGCAGCTCTCCCTGCAGCCCGAACAGCCCCTCACCCCGCACTTCAGCATCTATGCCATGGGTTTTCAGCATCTCACACAGGATATGAGCCTCAGGCGGTGTGGAAGCGTGACACAGCTTCATGAACGCCCCTCAGATGTGCCGTCCGGTACGCTGCGAAACCTTGCCATCAGCCATTTCACTGCGACCGGGAAGATCCCCAGCAGGGCGAATGAGCCCAGTACCGCAGGGGAAGCGATACCTGAAAGCGATTCTATCTGAGCCAGCTGAGTACCGGCGTTGACGTACACTGCGGTGCCAGGCAGCATGCCTATCTGACTGATGAGATAGAAACGGCCGGCAGAGATAGGGGTCAGGCCCATCACCAGATTAATCAGAAAAAACGGGAAAACCGGGATAAGCCGCAGGGAGAAGAGATAAAACGCGCCGTCGCGCTCAATGCCCTGATTGATGGTGGTCAGCTTACTGCCAAAGCGCTGCTGGACCCAGTCACGCAGCAGGTAGCGGCTGCTGAGAAATGCCAGGGTTGCACCAAGGGTGCTGGCGAAAGAGACCAGCAGCAGGCCGTTGGTAAAGCCAAACAGGGCGGCAGCCAGCAGGGTAACCACGGTAGCGCCGGGAATGGAAAGCGCGGTCACCGCAACGTATAAAAGAAAGTAGCCACCAAAGGCTAACAAAAAGTTTTGTTCAATAAAGCCCGCCAGCGCCGCCTGCTGCGTTTTGGCGTTTTCCAGAGTCAGCAGGGGACCAAACTGATAACCCAGCCCCACAATAGCGGCTAACAGTACGATTCCGATAACGACCTTTTTGTTCATCTCAATATTCCGTTTTTATGTCTCTTAGAATTATGACAGGGAAACAGTGAGATTTCTTTCAGATATAAAGAGTTTCATTGTGGTGGCCGGTAAAGCCCGTAAACTGCGTACCACGTACCACGTACCACGTACCACGTACCACGTACCACGTACCACGTACCACGTACCGCGCAACCAAAAACACCGGCATCAAGCCGGTGTTTGTTCACGTTAAATTTTTAGCCCACCTGACTGAGCAGTTCATCACGCCGGGCCTGTGGAATAACAGACCAGTGACTGCCGCGGATCGCTCCCTCAAGCGCCCATAACAGTTCTACGCCCACTTTGCCTGAATGGCTTTGCTGGATGGCTTTATATGCGCCTGCTGCACCCTGATTTTGCAGCTCTTCCACACTGCAGATACCGGCTTTTTTAAGCATTCGTTCGGTACCAAGGCGAAGATTAGGCAGATCTTTCAGACGGTCAGGTTTGGCCTGAGCCTGCTGCTCTTTCTCCTGGCGGGCAATTTCGAGTGCGTGGGTGGCTTCTTCAATGATGATGTTCGGTGTCTGCCACATTGCCTCTGGCAGGGCGAAGTATTTGGTGACCACGGGGAAGCCGCGTTTTTTGTAAATGTAAGGTTCGAAGCCGGCCAGTTTGAAATCTTTTGCTTTCTGGTTGTCAGCGCGGATGAAAAGGGTATCGCCAACCACCAGTGCAAACATTACGTCGTCCGCGAAGACGCCGAAGCCTCCGAACATTGAACGGGATTTAATAGTTCCCAGACTCTCGAAGAGTCTCAGCGAGTTTTTTAGAGTAGGTTTGTTCATGCTGTATGTCCCGGTTTAGAAGTTCCGCCACTAAATTCAGGTCCGAGCATTTGAGCAAATCGATGCATGACTGATAGCGCGAGCTCGCGCTGGTGTGCATATTTGCCATCGGCAACCCCGCTACCATCCCAGTCCCTGACACGTCTCAGTTACTGGATTAGGCCGGTGGCTTTGCGTCCCACCCTTTCAGGTGGTTTGCCCTGTGCGTGACATCAGTTCAGGTTTTCATTTGAAATCGTATTTCGGAGAAAGCCTGATATAAAAAATAATAGTGAAAAAGCGGAATTAACATCACACTCGTCTGCATTTAGTGTGACATTGATCCAAATAAAAGCACGCGTTATGCGTGCTTTGTTTCATTATGCTGCCTTATCCAAGGCGTTTAACTGACTTACGTTCAACCAGCTCAGGTTGCATCTCGAACACGCGGCGCTCATGTTCTTTATCTTTGATGCGCTGCAGCAGCAGCTCGAATGCTGTTTTACCCACACGGCGTTTAGGCTGGTGGATGGTCGTCAGTGGTGGCGAGAAGTACGCCGACAGGTCCATGTTATCGTAACCGATCACGGAAACATCATCAGGGACGCGTAAGCCTTTTTCCTGAAGGCGGCTGATAAGACCCAGCGCCATGGTGTCATTGAAGCAGAACACAGCGGTCGGACGTTTGTCCATCGCCAGGATTTGCTCTGCTGCCATGACAGCAGTATCACATTCGAAGTTACCTTCAATGATGTTCTTCTCTTCGAATGGCAGACCGGCTTCTTCCATTGCGCGTTTGTAACCGGCGATACGCTCTTTACAGATCGCTTTCTCAAACTGACCAGACAGACACATAATGTCTTTGTGGCCGTTTTTGATCAGATAACTGGTCGCCAGGTAGCCACCTTCTTCTGAGTTATCGATGATCTTATCGGCACCTGAACTTTCAGGGCCCCAGTCCATGATAACTTTAGGGATGTCCGCGTGAGCATCAAGCATTTCACGCAGCTCTTCGGTCAGGTCAGAACACATCACCAGGATGCCGTCGACACGTTTTTCTGCCAGCATGCGGATATAGTCGCGCTGCTTTTCGTAGATACCGCCTGTATTACACAGGATCAGGGTGTAGCCCTGGCGGTAACAGTAGCTTTCCACACCATCAACCACTTCCGAGAAAAACGGGTTGGTTGACTGGGTGACCAGCATACCGATAGTACGGGTAGTATTACATTTCAGACTGCGCGCTACGGCACTCGGAGCATAGTTTAGCTCTTTTACTGCCTGCAGCACTTTTTCCTGCGTTGCTTCAGCAACAAAGCGGGTTTTGTTAATCACGTGCGAGACTGTGGTGGTGGACACCCCAGCTAAACGCGCAACATCTTTAATTGTGGCCATATATTTGTTCCTGTTTCTGCCGTATGGGCGCTTTTATCAGTTCTGCCGCAGGGGAAAAGGCCATACTGCGGTCAGAAAAGTTGGCGTGAAAAGCGAACCTGGCTGAAAACATATCTGTTAAAAAACAAAAAACCGCTAACTAACAGCGGCTTACCTTGCTTTCCAAATGGTTTATCATATTTTATCGTTTGCGGTCACAATTCTAGACTCATAATTGAGACCTGACAATCATAAATATGTCATTTTGCCGCGTTTCCATCACACAAATTAATTTTTCTTAACGCCAGCTAAAAAGGTCTGGCAGGCCTATTCGCCCGCCAGGTAGTGTCCGTCCAGGATCAGGAAGTCATGCAAAAGCGACGCTACCGCGGCATAAAAACCAAACTCGTCAAACTGCTGACATTTTTGCTTAAACTGAGGAACCCAGCTCAGCAGGTACTCATCAATGAAGGCTTTCTGTTCCAGGAGCGATGCTTCGAACTTCTCCGGTTTTTCACACTCGTTGGAGCGGATGATGAGGTTACCCAAAAAATCGAGCTCAACGGCCAGGTGATCCGCCGGTTCGTTGAAGCCTTCCTGCATTGAAATGCCTTTTTCCTGCATCAGTTCTTCCATCTGCCGGGCAGGCTCATCATTGAGCAGGCCGCTTTTGCCAATGTACATCGAGGCATAGGGCAGGGCGGCGTTTTTGTCAGTGGTCAGGAACAGACCACAAAAGTCAGCGGCCAGTTCGATCATGGCATCTTCTCTGTCCTGCAGACGGTTAAGGGCATCAACCAGGGCGGTAGTGGACGCTTTCAGCTGCTCTGTTTCACCCAGGCCGCTGATGAAGCTGCGGATCTCAGGGGTGTGATAGGTCGCCAGCTCTTTTTCATTGATCTCCCTGGCAAAGAGGCTGGACAGCCACCAGTATATTTCGGCACGCTTTTCGTTAAACAGCTTGCTCTCTTGCATGTCGGGTACTCCGTAAACTATTGATGTGGCGATTGTATCGCATATATATGAACAGCATCCGGTCGGGTTATGTAAGAAAAAGTGTTGTTTTGACAATATGTTAACAGTCGTCTCCGGTTTGTCTTGCATCAATAAAACCCGGGAAACACTATTAATTTTAGCCTATTTGCTAGAAATGTAACGGATTGTGAATAGAATAATAATGAAATCAGAAGAAATATAAGTGGTGTAGATGAGCTATCACGTTTTGGTCGTTGAAGACGATGTAGTAACACGCAGCAAACTGGCGGGTTACTTTCAAAATGAAGGGTATACCGTCAGCGAAGCCGAAAACGGCGAGCAGATGCGCGAAGTGCTGGCAAACAGCAGTGTGGATCTGGTGATGCTGGATATCAACCTTCCCAGTGAAGATGGGCTGATGCTGACCCGGGAGCTGAGAAGCCAGTCGGATATCGGTATTATCCTGGTGACCGGCCGTACCGACAGTATTGACCGCATTGTCGGGCTGGAAATGGGGGCAGATGATTACGTGACCAAGCCGTTTGAGTTGCGCGAGCTGCTGGTTCGGGTGAAAAACCTGCTGTGGCGGATTTCTCTGGTGGCTGAGGCCCGCTCAAGTGAGACCCGTAAGGAAGAGTCCGGACAGCTTATCCGTTTTGGTGAGTGGACCTTTGATGTTCAGCGCCGCGCGCTGAGCCGTAATGGTGAGCCGGTGAAACTGACCAAGGCCGAGTATGAGCTGTTAGTCGCGCTGTCGTCTCATCCTAATAAAGTACTGAGCCGTGAGCGTATTCTGAACATGATCAGTCACCGTGTGGATGCGCCTAACGACAGAACCATTGATGTTCTGATTCGGCGTATGCGTGCCAAGATGGAGCAGGACCCGAAGAACCCGCAGATCTTTGTGACGGTCCACGGTGAAGGGTATATGTTTGCCGGAGACTAGTTCAGGGCTGCGGATATACGCATAAAAAAACGGGAGCACTGACAGTGCTCCCGTTTTTCTTAATGAGAGTGTTTTTACTCCATCGGAGAAACTTCCGTTGCAGGAGTTGTTGTGGTTGGCGCTGCGTTGGTGGATGCTGAAGCCTGACTATGAGTGTCGGCTGCAAAATCTCTCAGGCCGCTCCACAGCTGGCCCATGGTTTCATGCCAGTAGGTTTCGCTCCACTCCAGGTATTTGGCTGACGGGCGGTAGCGGTTCCATGCCTGCATCTGTGCATCGTGTGCCAGGAAATTAGTCGGGGCAGGGATTGGGTCCAGGCCTGCATCATGGAACTCATTCATCGCGCGCTCCATGTGGCTGGCAGAGGTCACCAGTACCATGCGTTTGCGTGAAACAAACACGGCGGCCTGGCGTGCTTCTTCCCAGGTGTCTTTGGCGGTTTCAAGCAGCACAATATCGGTTTTGGGTACGCCGAGCGCCAGTGCAACTCTGGCCATCATGCGGGCGTGACTGATTTCTGAGCCCCCGGCATAACCTGAGAGGATCAGTTTGGAGCCCGGATACATTCTCAAAATCCGGATCCCTTCAGTCAGGCGCATCAGAGCTATCCTGCTCAGCTCAGAGGTGGGCGGAATATCGTCATCGACAATATGGCCGTTCCCCAGCACCATCACGTAATCAATCGTTCCTTCGACCGGAAGAAAGCCTTTGTACTGGCGTTCAAGTGGCATCAGGAGCTTAGAGGCGACAGGCTGGAAAGAGGCAAGGAAGATGCCGGTAAACGACATCAGAATGATTGCGCAGCCCGTGGCTCGTCTTGAGGTGAATGCCACCAGTATCAGCCCCAGCATGCCCAGGATAAGCAGGGCAGGCAATGGCATCAGCAGGGAAGCAAACACTTTTTTCAGCTCAAACATATACAAATAGTCCGAAAAATCATCACTTGGTTATGAAAAAGGCACACAGACCTTTATTAGTTGAAATCCTGTGCCAGAATAGGCGGCACGATTAGACATGATAACCTAAGCCGCCGTGAGAGAAGATCGCAATTTCGACGATATTGCCCACAAATTCGCAAAAAATATTTACCAGACGGGTAAGGGTGATATCCGACAAGTCATTGTTTGGGAAGATTTAGTTTACGCCCTTAACCTTCTTAATGATAGAGAACAAACCCTGAATGTGCTCGACGCAGGTGGCGGGTTGGGTCAGATGTCGCAAAAAATTGCTGAGCGCGGGCACCAGATCACATTATGTGACCTCTCTTCACAAATGCTGACGCTCGCCAAAGAGGACATTGAAAAGAACGGGCTGCTTGAGCAGTATCGCCTGATTCATTGTCCGGCTCAGGAAGTGGACCAGCACCTGGACACCCAGGTGGATCTGGTGCTGTTTCACGCCGTGATGGAGTGGCTTGCTGAGCCCCGCGCTGTACTTGAAAAAGTCCTTGAGCAGGTTAAACCGGGTGGAGTGGCATCGGTGATGTTCTACAACCACCACGGCCTGGTCTACAAAAATGTGGTGTGTGGCAACATTCCGCACGTGCTGAATGGCATGCCACACCGCAAGCGCTTTAAGCTGCAGCCACAGCAGGGACTGATACCGGAAGACGTTTACCAGTGGATAGGACAGTCCGGATTTGATATAGAAGTCAAATCTGGCATTCGCTGTTTCCATGATTATATAGGTAATCACCAGTATATGGGCGATTACCAGCCTGAGGACGTACTGGCTCTCGAAAGAAAGCTGTGTCGTCAGGAGCCATACCGCTCTCTGGGCCGCTACATTCATGTACTGGCCCGGAAGAAAGAACAACAACAGGACTGACAATGAGTGAATTTTCACAGGATGTTGCTGAGCAGCCAATCGATGAATTGGTCGGCTGGGTTAAGCAACACGATTTCTCATTGAGCTTATCGACAGAGCGCCTGGCTTTTTTGATCGCGTTAGCTGTATTAAGCAATGAAAGATTTGATGAAGAGCTGGGCGAAGGGGAGCTGCATGACGCGTTCTCTATTGTCACCCGCTTTTTTGAGCAAACCGGAGAAGCATCGGCGTTTCGCGCCAACAATGCTATTAACGAAATGGTGCGCCAGCGCCTGTTAAGCCGGTTTACCAGTGAGATGACCGAAGGGGCGAGCATCTATCGTCTCAGCCCGCTGGCTGTCGGTATCACTGATTACTATGTACGCCACCGTGAGTTCTCCAAACTCCGGCTCTCTATTCAGCTCTCTATGGTTGCTGATGAGATGGAAAAAGCCATCGCCGCAGCCAAAGAAGGTGGTACTCCGGGGCACTGGAAGAAAAACGTATACGGCGTGCTGAAGTACTCGGTTGGCGAGATCTTTGACCAGATCGACCTTAACCAGCGTGTCATGGACGAGCAGCAGCAGTCGGTTAAAGACCAGATTGCAGAGCTGTTAAACCAGGACTGGCGCGAAGCGATTAGCAGTTGTGAATCGCTGCTGACCGAGACGTCCGACACCCTTCGTGAGTTGCAGGACACCCTGCAGGCTGCGGGGGATGAGATGCAGACTCAGCTGCTGGACATTCAGGAGCTGGTTTACGGCCAGAGTGAGCTGGAGTTTATCGAAGAGACCCTGTATGGGCTGCAGATGAAGCTCGATCGCATCGTAAGTTGGGGACAGCAGGCGATCGATCTCTGGATCGGTTACGACCGTCACGTACACAAATTTATCCGTACCGCGATTGATATGGATAAGAACCGGGCCTTCAGCCAGCGCCTGCGTCAGTCGATTAAAGACTACTTCGATGCGCCGTGGCAGCTGACGTTCGCCGATGCCGAGCGACTGCGCGATATGCGCGACGAAGCGCTGGTACTGCGTAATGACGAGGTCACCGGTGAAGTGCCACTGGACGTGGAATACGAAGAATTCGAACAGGTAAATGATGAGTTGTCCGAGCGGATCGCGGCAATGCTTAAAGTACACAAAGAGCAGGGCGCACCGATTGACCTTGGTCTGGTGCTGCGCGACTACCTCGCCGCTCACCCGCAAACACATCATTTCGATTTAGCCAGAATCGTTGTCGACCAGGCGGTACGCCTGGGTTACTCAGAGTCAGATTACCGTGCGATTCAGCCGGACTGGCAGGCCATCAACGATTTTGGTGCAAAGGTACAAGCAAATGTCATCGACAAATACTGAAGAATATATGCCAGAGAAACTGGCTAAAGCGATTTCAAATCCGCTGTTTCCTGCGCTCGACAGCGCGCTGCGTGCAGGCCGTCATATCTCATCTGAAGATCTGGATAACCACGCCCTGCTGTGTGACTTTGAAACCGAACTGGCGCTGTTTTACCAGCGCTACAACACCGAACTGGTAAAAGCGCCGGAAGGCTTTTTCTACCTGCGCCCGCGCTCCACTTCCCTGATTGGCCGCAGCGTTCTGTCTGAACTGGATATGCTGGTGGGTAAAGTACTCTGTTTCCTTTACCTCAGCCCTGAGCGCCTGGCACACGAAGGCATCTTCACTAACCAGGAGCTGTATGACGAACTGCTGGCCCTGGCAGACGAGAAGAAGCTGATGAAGCTGGCGACCAACCGCGCCAGTGGCTCTGACCTTGATAAAGAGAAGCTGTTTGAGAAAGTACGTACCTCGCTGCGCCGTCTGCGCCGTCTGGGCATGCTGATCTCAATTGGTGACAGCGGTAAGTTCCGCATCAGCGAAGCGGTGTTCCGCTTTGGTGCGGATGTTCGTGTGGGCGACGATGTACGCGAAGCGCAGCTGCGTCTGATCCGTGACGGTGAAGCCGTGGTGCATCAGCAGGAGCCGAGTCAGGCAAGCCTGCTTGATGAGCAGGAGCAACAGGATACAGAAGGTGAAGAAGCATGATTGAAAGAGGTAAATATCAATCACTGACCATGGTTAACTGGAACGGCTTTTTTGCCCGTACCTTTGATATCGACAATCTGGTCACCACGCTGTCCGGCGGTAACGGTGCAGGTAAATCGACCACAATGGCGGCGTTTATCACTGCACTGATCCCGGATCAGAGCCTGCTTCACTTCCGTAACACCACCGAAGCGGGCAGCTCTCAGGCGTCACGCGACAAGGGCCTGTACGGTAAGCTTCAGCCAGGTTCCTGTTACGCGGCTCTGGATGTTGTGAACTCCCGTAACCAGCGTGTGTTGTTTGCCGTGCGCCTGCAGCAGGTTGCCGGTCGTGACAAGAAAGTAGACATCAAGCCGTTTGTGATTCAGGGCCTGCCAAGCCATATCAAGCCGACCGATGTTCTTATTGAGACTGTTTCTGAAAAGCACGCCCGCGTTCGCCAGGTGAACGAGGTAAAAGAGTGCGTGGCAGAGATGGAAGGCGTGCAGTACAAGGCTTTCAACTCGGTGGTGGAATACCACTCAGTGATGTTTGAGCTGGGCGTACTGCCGAAGAAACTGCGTAACAGCAGTGACCGTTCCAAGTTCTACCGTTTGATCGAAGCGTCGCTGTACGGCGGTATTTCAAGCGCGATCACCCGCTCACTGCGTGACTACCTGCTGCCGCAAAACGGCGGGGTTAAGAAAGCGTTCCAGGATATGGAATCGGCGCTGCGTGAAAACCGCATGACGCTGGAAGCGATCAAAACCACCCAGGCAGACCGTGACCTGTTTAAACACCTGATCACCGAATCGACCAACTACGTGGCGGCAGACTATATGCGCCACGCCAACGAGCGCCGCAGCAAACTGGAACAGACCATGGCGCTGCGCAGCGAGCTGTTTGGTTCACGTGAGACTCTGGTCAGCCAGAATGAACTGCTTGGCCGCGTTCAGGAAGAGCTGAGCATGCTGATCGAGCAGGAGTCGGGCCTTGAGCAGGATCATCAGGCCGCTCAGGATCATCTTCAGCTGGTTCAGAATGCCCTGCGCCAGCAGGAGAAGATCGCCCGCTACCAGGAAGATCTGGAAGAGCTGAGCGAGCGCCTGGAAGAGCAGGTGATGGTGGTTGAAGAAGCCGCCGAGCGCGTAGCCATGGCTGAAGAGCAGGCTTTGGTCGGCGAAGAAGAAGTTGACAGCCTGAAAACCCAGCTGGCCGATTACCAGCAGGCGCTGGACGTGCAGCAGACCCGTGCACTTCAGTACCAGCAGGCGCTGAAAGCGCTGGAGAAAGCCCGTCAGGCGAGTGGCTTTGACGGTCTGGATAAAGACAACGCCGCGACCCTGGTTGCTGAGCTTAAGCAGCAGGAAAGCGACAAGACTGAGCAGCTTCTGGCGAAAAAACACCAGCTGGATCTCTCCTCTGCGGCTGCAGAGCAGTTTGACCAGGCTTACCGCCTGATCCGCGATATCGCTGGCGAAGTTGCCCGTGGTGAGGCAGCAGCCAAAGCGAAACAGGTTCTGGAGCAGGGCGCCAATGCCCGCCGTCAGCTGGAAAACGAAGCTCAGCTTCGCTCGTCGTTCAATGACCTGGAGCGCCGGGTAAATCAGCAGGCACAGGTGCGCAAGCTGGTGGACGGGTACCAGAAACAGCATCAGAGCGTGCTGGAAGATGAACTGAGCGTAGAGCAGGAGAGCGAGCGTCACGCGGCTCGCGTTGAAAGCCTGGAACACGAGCAGGAAGTGCTGCGTGAATCGCGCAGTGAACTTCGCCGCGCAGAGCAGGACTGCGATGCCGGAATCAAAAAATACGAAGCTATTGCCCCGGGCTGGATTGCAGCGAACGACGCACTGGAGAAATTGCGTGAGCAGACCGGTGCAGAGCTTGCTGACAGCCAGTCAGTAATGAGCCAGATGCAGCAGGTGATGGAAGAGGAAAAAGCCCAGTCCATCGCCAAAGACAAGCTTGCAGAGCAGCGCACTCAGCTTGAGTCGGAAATTGAGCGTCTGGCTTCGCCGGGCGGTTCAAACGACCCGCGCCTGAAAGGCCTGGCCGATACCGTTGGTGGTGTGCTGCTGTCTGAAATCTACGATGACATCACCATTGATGATGCGCCTTACTTCAGTGCCATGTATGGCCCGGCCCGTCACGCGATTGTTGTGTCTGATCTGGATGGCATTAAAGAGAAGCTGGTTGAACTGGACGACTGTCCGGAAGATCTCTACATCATCGAAGGTGACGTGGATGCCTTTGATGACAGCTCGTTTAATGCCGATGAGCTGGAAGGCGCAGTATGCGTGCAGCTCAATGACCGTCAGATGCGTTACTCCCGCTTTCCGGAAATTCCTCTGTTTGGCCGCGCAGCGCGCGAGCAGCGCCTGGAGCTTCTGCGTGAGCAGCGCGATGAAGTGGTGGAAGCCCACGCTAAAGCCGCGTTTGATGCGCAGAAACTGCAGCGTCTGTACCAGGCATTCAACGAGTTTGTTGCTAAGCATATTTCGGTAGCGTTTGAAGCCGATCCTGAGCAGCAGCTGCAGATCATCCGTGATAAGCGCAGCCAGGTAATGCGTGAGCTGAACGAACTGAGCAGCAAAGAGCAGCAGCAACGCTCGCAGCTTACCGCGAGCAAACAGGCTCTGAGCAGCCTGGACAAGATCGCCCCGGTGATCGGCTCACTGGAAGATGACACCCTGAGTGAACGTCACCAGGAGCTGGAGCAGAAGCTTTCTGAGCTGTCGGAACATAAAGCCTTTATCAGCCAGTTTGGCCGCAAGCTCGATGAGCTGGCGAAATGCGTTAACGCACTGAGCGGTGACCCGGAGCAGTTTGATGCCCTGAAGCACGCTTATGAGCAGGCGAACAGCGAGCTGCAGCAGATCAAGGCAACCCTGTTTGCCCTGGCCGATCTGCATGAGCGCCGTCATCACTTTGCTTACGCTGACTCAGTAGACCTGCTGAGTAAGAGCAGCGAGCTGAGTGAGCAGCTGAAAGCCAAACTGGTGAGCGCTGAAGCCCAGCGTGGCAAAGCCCGTGAAGCACTGAAACAGGCACAGGCACAGCTGAGCCAGTACAACCAGGTGATGGCATCGCTTAAGAGTTCTCACCAGGCAAAAGCGGAAACCATGCAGGAGTTCCGCCAGGAGCTGGCGGAATACGGTGTTCAGGCCGACGAGTCTGCGCTGGAGCGTGCTGAGCGTCGCCGGGCAGAACTGAACGAGCGTCTGCATACCTCGCGTAACCGTAAGAGTGAGCTGGAACGTACCATCACTTCGACAGAACTTGAGATGAAGGGGCTGGTTAAGCGCCTGAAGAAAGTTCAGAAAGAGTATGCCGAGCTGCGCACCTTTGTCGTCGCAGCGAAAGCAGGCTGGTGCAGCGTGATGCGTCTGGCGCGTGCCAACGACGTTGAGCGTCGTCTGCACCGCCGTGAACTGGCTTACATGGGCGCTGATGAACTGCGCTCCATGTCAGATAAATCGCTGGGTGCGCTGCGTCTGGCCGTTGCTGACAACGACGATCTGCGTGATGCACTGCGCGCGTCAGAAGACAACAGCCGCCCTGAGCGCAAAGTCCTGTTCTATATCGCGGTCTACCAGCATCTGCGTGAGCGTATTCGTCACGATATTATCCGTACTGACGATCCGGTAGAAGCGATCGAAGAGATGGAAGTGGAGCTGGCGCGTCTGACTGAAGAGCTGACCCAGCGTGAGCACCGTCTGGCGATCAGTTCTGAGTCTGTTGCGGCAATCATCAAGAAGACTATTCAGCGTGAGCAGAACCGTATCCGTATGCTCAACCAGGGTCTGTCTAACATCTCGTTTGGCCAGGTGAAAGGCGTGCGTCTGAACGTCAATGTGCGTGAGAGCCACCAGGTACTGCTGGATGGCCTTGCTGAGCAGCAGGCACAGCACAAAGACCTGTTTGAAAGCCCGCGTTACACCTTCTCTGAGGCGATGGCGAAACTGTTCCAGCGCGTGAACCCGCATATCGATATGGGCCAGCGTTCACCTCAGGTACTGGGTGAAGAGCTGCTGGACTACCGTAACTACCTCGAGCTGAGCGTTGAAGTTAACCGTGGCTCTGACGGCTGGCTGCAGGCGGAGTCGGGCGCACTGTCGACCGGTGAAGCGATCGGTACCGGCCAGTCTATCCTGCTGATGGTAGTGCAGAGCTGGGAAGAAGAGTCCCGTCGTCTGCGCAGCAAAGATATCCTGCCGTGTCGTCTGCTGTTCCTTGATGAGGCCGCGCGACTCGATGCCAAGTCTATTTCGACCCTGTTCGAGCTGTGTGACCGCCTCGATATGCAGTTGCTGATCGCAGCACCGGAAAACATCAGTCCCGAGAAGGGCACCACCTACAAGCTGGTGCGTAAAGTCTTCAAAGATCACGAACACGTTCATGTTGTTGGCCTGAAAGGTTTTGGTGAGAAACCCAAAACCGCTACTGAGCAGCTTCTTGAAGAGGTGATCTAGCTTTTCGTCATTAGTTGCTTATCAAGCCGTCTGTTAAAGGCGGCTTTTTTTTGCTCTCATTTTATCGAAAGTTATATACGAAAACCCTTTCAATAAAAGCAGACTGAGTTGCTGATTATCAGACCATGATCAAACGCCCCTCACAGCAGGGGCGTTTATTTTTATAATTTAATTGTACGCTGTTCAAAATGGGAGTAGTATGCCCGTCATGTAAATGAACGCTGTTCAATTGATAAGGAACCGGTATGAAAAAATCACTGCTCTCTCTGGCCGCAGGGCTGTTGTTTGTAACGCAGGCAAGCGCTGAGGAATTTACCCTTGGCTATGCAACGCTTGAAGATGGTGCGGGAAAGAGCTGGCATGGCGCGTCACTGACCGGGCTGATGCCAGGCGGTCAGTCTGACTTTATGATGTCAACAACACTGTTTTCCGGTGAAGAGGGCAACATGTTATGGACGTTAAACAGCGGCCCGAACTGGCGGGTGACCGATCAGTTTTCCCTGTATGTTCTGGGTGGTATCGCTTATCTGGATACAGATAACGCGCAGCACAGTACCGGAAATCTGGGTTTTAACTTTGGCGGGGGAATGCGGTTTTATCTTGGCCCGCGTTTAATTCTTAATGCGGGCCTTGAGAAGAGTCTGGTCAGCAACCACTACGTCAGCAATCCGACCTCATTCAACATCGGCCTCGGCTGGGCGTTCTGACATTCGTTGCTGGTACAGGTTCATGAAATCTTCCCTGATCATCTGCTCCAGCTCGCAGGCCCGTTCGGTCGGGCAGAACAGCATAAAGTGCACCAGCTGTTCGCCGGTAGCAGTGGTGGAAATATCTATGTGTGGTTCAGCGCCGGGCAGGTCGACACCCGCGTGGCGTTCAATGACATCGTTGTAGCGCCGGGCGATGTCGATAAAGTCTTCACAATGGTCATCAATTTTCGCCAGCATCTGTGGCAGCAGTGGATAGAGGTTGTGGAACTCTTTCACCGTGATGCTGAAGTTGTGATAGACGTAGCGCTTCATAAAGTTGAGGTTTTTCACCGGGGTGGTGAAGAACATGCTGTTGGGCAGCGTGGCCGTTTTGCCGGTGTAATGGTAGCGGCCATGATGCAGGTCAATTTCCTGGACTACGGTAGCGATCAGGTTGTGTTCAATCACTTCACCACATACCGTCCCGGCCTCTATCCAGTCTCCAACACGGAATGAACGCGAACTTGCGCGCTGAATCGAGCCGGTAATACACAGGATAATTTCCTTGGAAGCGACCACTATCGCCACGGCAATCGCGGTCAGTGACAGGGCAAACTCTTTAATCTCACTCCCCCAGATCACGAACAACAGAATAACCGCTACGGCAAAGGTGCCGTTCTTGGTGCGGGAGATCCAGGTACGCTGCGTTTGGCTGAGGAAGTTAGCGTCCCCGCGGATACAGGTGATAGCGATCTGACGGGTGACAATGACGATGCCAATCAGCAGGATACTCAGTACCAGTTGATTGGCCAGCAGGAGGTCGATATAGGTTTGAAGTTCTGACACGTATAAGGCCTGAATTTTGTTCGTTCAGGCCAATATACTAAATCGCAGGTGTGCTGAGTAGTTCAATCAGGCAGAGGACTGTGCGCGGTATGCTGAGGATCACATACACTCAGCAACCCTCGTAGAAGCGATTGACAGTGAGCTCTCCGAGTTCACGGGTTCCGGCTGCGGTATTGACAATTAATATGCGTGAGAGTTGAACAAAACACATCGACATATGCAGTGCTTCTATGCCAGACAGGCCCTTTATCGGGAAGGACACAAATACAGTCGGAATATCACCACCGCGGGAGAAAAGCTCCAGCCTATCAATGTCCATCGCATTTTGCAGATTCCCGGGTGTGAGGAGAAGGTGCTCCTGCTGAACGTCCACGTTTGTACCTGGAATCGTTTCTATGGTATAGCCGCCACCAAGGTTATGGATGTGAGCTTTACCCATAGCAATCCCATCGGCGGCCTGAAAGGCACCGACAAAAGCATCCAGGCTGGCGATCTTAGCTTCCCTGCTCATTCCCAAAAACTTTGGAGCTGCGGTGACGGCAAGGATACCGAGCACAACAATTACCACTACCATCTCCAGCAGTGTAAAGCCATTCATTCGGCTGTTTTGAGTTGAGCGAGTGTTCATGTCTGTAAATCTTATAACGTGCGGTAATTTATACCGTACGGATTATGTGACAATTCTCTCAATAAGTACAGGCGGTTTTTGCTGGTACAAAAAAAGCCTCCGAAGAGGCTTTTTGAACAGGGTCGGTATTGATTAAAGCTTGTCAGCCGCATCAAAGATGGCTGGCAGCGCTTTGTAGAAGATCATCACAGCCATGCGCGGAGTTTCGGTTTGTGGATAGCCGCCGTTCATCGCAACGACTGTACCGGTTGCCTTATCCATTGCCACCACCTGACCGTGGATGCCAACCATTGCGATGATGCGACGGCCCGGAATGTCCAGTACGCGGAACTGGTCTTTGTACCAGCCGTCAGCCAGCGCAGATTCTTTGCCTTTCTTCCAGGCATTGCGCACGTCATCGTTGCCTTCCAGCAGGGCGTCGATGAACTTGGCAGGGATCACTTCTTCACCCATGTAGTTTTTACCATCGTTCATCAGAACGCGGCCCATACGTGCCAGATCTTTGGTTGCCGCGTTCAGGCCGCCTGACGCGACAGGGTAACCGCTTGCATCAGACATAAAGTGTGCGTTGTTTTCCATGCCCACTTTTTTCCAGATGCGGCTTTCCAGCATGTCTGCAAGGTTTTCGCCCGTAGCAGCTTCAACGATTTTGCCCAGGACTTCAGTGTTGATGCACTGGTAGTCGTATTTGCTGCCCATCGGCGCTTTCACATCGGTTACCAGTTTCATGTAGTCAGCAACACCGTTAGGGTACTGTGCAGACTTGTCGCCGTGCCAGCTTTGTGAGTCGGTCATGCGGACGTCCCACGATTTGTGGGGGGTAAGCTCGATCTTCAGGGAAGTTCGCATGTCTGCCACTTCCTGAACGGTCGCATCTTTCCATGCGCTGTCTTTTAGCCATGGCAGGTAGTGGGTCACTTTTTGGTCCATGTCCAGCTTACCTTCAGCAACGGCAACGGAAGCCAGCATAGAGGTAAAGGATTTGGTGACAGACATGTCAAGGTGAGTGGAGTTCTCATCCATACCGTTCCAATAGTGCTCGTGCACCAGTTGGTCACCTTTCAGTACCACCATTGAGTGGTTTTTCAGACGGTCACGCAGGAATGAGTTTAGCGACATGGTCTTATCCATGGCGTCTACAGTGATTTGATCAAAGTTCAGTTGCTTACCTGTTTTCAGCTCTTCAGGTGTAAGTACCGCTGAACCATCGCCCAGCAGTCCGGTTGAGATGTCGTAGGATGCGGTGAACTTGTAGGCGTTCGGGAAAGTCGATGCTGCGTACTCTGCGCCGTCCCAGTTTTGCTGGGTTACGGTCATCTGTGCTGCTTTCTCAAGAAAAGCCTGGTCAGCAGATTTAAACTCGGCAGCCTGCAGTGTGCCTGCCATCATCAGACCCATCAGGGCAGAAAGAATTGTTTTTTTCATTGTGTTTGCTTTCTTTGAAGTTATTGCCTGAAAGCAGATTACAGTTTGATGTCGAACCTTGCAAGAGATCTGGCTCAAACTTTTGTAAATATTTTTAAATGGGTAACGCTTTTATCACCTTATATGCCTGCATCACTTCATCCGGAACCTGCTGGGGGATCTGGAATCCTTTATCCGGGTAGGTCAGAACGCGTTCAAAATCGCCTGCCAGTGCCGGAATGACCAGGCTGGAAGGCAGTTCATCACTGAGATAGTCGCAAAATGAAGTGGGCGGTGCGATGGAGAGTACATGGGTGGTGTGATGTGGCCACTGTTTGAGAAAACTGGCGTAAGCCCGGCGCACCATGTAGGGCTTTTGTACCAGAATGAAGCGTTCGGGACAAAAGCCCACCTCTTCAAGCAGTTCTGCGGTGTAACGGATGTTCTCACCGGAGTTGGTGGAGCGGTTTTCGATCAGAATGTCGTGAGCCGGTACGCCTTTGTCCATAGCGATTTCGGCGAAAGCCTCGGCCTCGGATTTATCAAACATCCCTTCGGTAAACCGGCCAACCCCGCCGGAGAAGATCAGCTTGGGAGCGAATCCCTGCAGATAGAGGTCTGCGGCATATTCGGCTACCCGGGGATCGTTACTGCACATACAGAAGATGCAGTCACTCAGTTCAGGCTCATGATCCATTCGCATGTATTGCCACAGGGTATTGATGCTGGCGTAGATCCCTTTGCTCATAGTGCCTCACTGCAGTTGGGGTGGATAAATTGATAGCCGGCACAAAGCAGCTTATTCACGCAGATACGTTTGTCTGGTGTATCCGTTACCGGGGGCAGGGGCTGGGTACTTCCGGCCCGGTGCAGCGCGGTCTGGTAGAAACTGGCTTTGTCGGTGGTCTTTGGGCTGGTGGCGTTAACCACCTGGTTATGAAGGTGCTCAATGGCAAATTCAGTGATGGCCACCGCATCATCAAGATGCAGCATGTTGGCTGGTGCGGCGCGGCTGACCGTTGGTAGTTTTGTGGCAAACCGGGCCGGGTGACGGCCGGGACCAAACAGGCCCGATGCCCGGATAATGGAGTAATCCAGTCCGCTGTCGAGCACTGCCTGCTCAGCCGCCAGAATCAAGCGGGCCTTATCACTGAAGTCCGGATTATCTTTTGCAAGGGCCGCGCTGGCGTGGGCTTCGGTCATCAGGGCTGCCTTATCGGGATAGACGCTGGTGGCGCTGATCATAATAAGCTTTTTCACTCCGGCCCGGACGGCGGCATAACAGATAAGCTGCCATTGCTTGTCGTAGCAGGAATCAGGGTTTCGTCGAAAGCCGGGAGGGAAGGCACCGATCACCACATCAGACTGTTGGATGGCAAGCTTCTGTGCCAGCTGCTCAGTGTCTTTTGTGGTGGGGGCGTCCGGAAGCTGTAACAGAAAGCCGGTAATCCCTTCACTTTCCAGTTTACTGACCCCGGCTTCGCTTTGCCTGCTGGCGCAGACCTGGTACCGGTGGGCGCGGAGTGCTTTAGCCAGTGGTTTTCCCAGCCAGCCGGTACCAATGATGGTGACGTTCATCAGACTCTGGCGCTTAACACCCGCAGGATACGGTCAGCGTGCTCGGCCATCTCAATGCCTTCATCGGTCAGGTAGCCGCCGTCAGGCAGGGTGCAGAGGTTTTTCTCGTAGAGGCGCGTTACGGCTTGTTGCATTTCCTCGCTCGCATCATGATGCACTTTGATCCCGGTCGCTGCGCTGCTGATATCGAACTGAAGCAACAGGTTTAGCTCTGCGATATGGTCCTGGTCAAATTTCATGCTGTATTCCTTCTGTTATTGTTGTCCCCACCATAATTCAGCTGCCAGCCCTTATACAACCTCTGATTTACCGAAGTGTTATCCAGGCCGGTTTCGATGAAAAATGCACCAGGAGCAAGCCGGAAACGGCGTTATAGCCTGTTGTTATCCGGGCTGTGAATGAATCGGGCATCTCCTGAGCAATTTTCTTTAAAATCAGCTATTAACATATTTGTCTATATAGCTAAAAATTATCGAAAGGCATCACCTTTACAACATTTTAGGTTAACATGAAGAAATCCCTTGAAATTGATATGGAATAGGTGGATTATCCGCGCTCTTCCGTTTGTAACTAAATGTTTCCATACCCATGAACACCAACCAATTTGACTGTTTGCTGCCACCACAAATGGCAGAGCGTGCCGCAGAAGTCGGCGTATCTAAAGCCACCAAAGACCCGGTAAAATCTTTCCTTCTGGCGATCACCGCAGGTTTGCATATCGGAATTGCCTTTCTGTTTTATACCACCATTACTACCGGTGCAGAGGGCTTGCCGTGGGGTCTGACCCGCTTTATGGGCGGGCTGGCGTTCAGCCTGGGTCTGGTGTTGGTTATCATCACCGGTGGAGAGCTGTTCACAAGCTCGGTATTGACCCTGGTGGCACGCGCAAGTGGCAAAATCACCTGGCAGAGCCTGTTTAAAAACTGGCTGGTGGTGTACTGCGGTAACCTGATTGGTGCGTTGTTGCTGGTCGGTATCATGCTGACGGCCAAGCAGTATATGTTTGATGGCGGTCAGGTGGGTATCAATACTATGCACATCGCCCAGCATAAGCTGCATCATGATTTCTTCCAGGCGGTAGCGCTTGGGATCATGTGTAACGTACTGGTCTGTATTGCAGTGTGGATGACGTTCAGTGGCCGGACCCTGATGGATAAAATCATTGTGCTTATCCTGCCGGTAGCGATGTTTGTATCAGCGGGTTTTGAGCACTGTATTGCTAATATGTTCCAGGTGCCAATGGCGATTGGGATCAAAAACTTCGCTTCACCAGAGTTCTGGCAGATGACCGGTGCATCGGTGGCTGATTTTGCCGACCTGAACATGATTGGCTTTATTACCCATAACCTTATCCCGGTTACACTGGGTAACATTATCGGCGGCGGTCTGTTTGTGGGGATGGGTTACTGGCTGATTTATCTGAGAGAAGACTGATAACAGCCGAGTTGCAGTTTCGTCAATCACGAGAAGATTTCAGGCGCTGGCTGGTTTTACCGGTCAGCGTCTTTTTCTTATCAGTAGCTGTCGTTCAGGAAGTTGGCGGGGAAACGCTGGGCTTTTTCCTGATGCGGTAGGTACTCCAGGCTCAGACGGTGATCTTCTTCGCCTAACAGCCACTTTAGATCGGTTTTCAGCCAGTTCTCCGGGCCTGAGTCCGGCGACTTTCGGTTGTTGTAACCCGTTATTACTCTGTTCATGGTCAAACTCCATCTATACCCGGTATTTCACGGCTCTTTGCCTGTTAATGAGCAGAAGAGTAGCGACAAAGTATGACGGGTCGATGAAATCAGATAAAAGTTGAATGATGAATGGAGTAACCCTGCGAAAATGCGGCTAACGTACTGTATTTTTGTGGTTTTGGTTATCCACATTTTCTGTGGATAACTTGGTTAACAGCTTTATGTCACGGGCGCTGGAGGGGGAGTCAAGTGTGGATTTGTGTTTTTTGTACGTGCTTTGTATCCCCTGATATACAGGGGATAATGAACTGGCTGTGGTAGCTGGATTTACTTAACTTACTGTCATTTAGAGCTTTTTTGATGGAATGCTCAGTTAACTATGCGTCATGAGTGCAAAAAGGATCATTACCCGGATCCGGGTTCCACTGATATTCGGCCATGTTGGCGGTTTTTTCAGCAAACTCAGTCCCGAACAGCTTTGCCAACAGGGCAAGAGCCATATCCGTGCCGGCTGAGACACCGGAAGAAGTCATCCGGTTACCCGACTCTGACCAGCGGGCACTTCGTTGCCAGTCCACTTTATTACTCAGACCTGCAACCCAGTCAAAGGCGACTTTATTCGTCGTTGCCTGATGTCCGTCCAGCAGGCCTGCTTTGGCAAGCAGGGCAGAGCCAGTGCAGACAGAGGTCAGCCAGGTGACTTCCGTGCTTTTATGTTCAAGCCATTTCAGCAGGACAGGATTATTGACCTGTTCACGGGTGCCGAGCCCACCCGGTACCAGCAGGATGTCTGTATGGAAGTCGTCGTTAAAGCTGCGCTCGACCATACTGACCGGTCCGGCGGAGCTTTTTACCGGTTTTCCGTCTTCAGAGACAAAGTGAAGCTCAATCTCTTTTCCCAGGTGGCGGGCCATGCCAAACATTTCCAGCGGGCCGAAAACATCCAGCAGCTCGAAATCGTCAAAAAGGAGGGTTGTGATGGTTAGTGTCATAGTTGATTCCTCAGTGTCGGCGCCGAGGATATCCGCCTAATGTCATATTAGTGTCAGCACAGTGGCTTATTCTTCGATGGAGACGATAACCCTGCCTTCTTTGGTAAGAGTGCGTTTAAGGCTCATCTGCAGGGAAACAGCGAGCGATACTGTCATCATGACGAAAATCGCTATCATGATCACCAGCTGGTATTTAATGGCGATAAGCGGACTGGCGCCGCCGAGGATCTGGCCGGTCATCATACCCGGCAGGGTGACCAGACCTGTGGTGGTCATGGAAGCCAGAATCGGTGCCAGCGCTTTTTGCATTGCTTCACGAACGAAAGGTGCAGAAGCATAAAGCGGTGAGGCGCCAAGGGAAAGGGCACCCTCGTATTCTGCCTGGCGCTGCTTAAACGCGGTATAGAGGTTTTGCAGTGCGACAATGTTGCCGCTGAGGCTGTTACCCAGCAGCATGCCACACAGGGGGATCACGTACTGCGCGCTGTAAAAAGGCTGGGGTTTTACGATGACCAGGCAAAGCAGGGCGATAAGCGGAGTCAGCCCGGTGAGCAGTCCGCAGCTGACCGGGATAAACAATTTGTCTCTCGGCAGTTTGGCCTTGCCCGTGATGGCGCTGGCACCGATGGCAATCATCAGCGCGACCCAAATCAGGTTGACCCACCAGAGATTCAGTTCAAACACGAACTCCAGGTAAAGGCCGATCAGGATCAGCTGGATGGTCATCCGGGCTACACCTACTGCCATATCCCGGCCGAGTTCGAGGCGGTATTGGCGGTTTATCCATACCGGGATCAGCAGGGTGGTGGAAAACAGTGCCAGCATGCCCCAGCTGATATCGATTACTTGCTGCATCATTTTTCCTTTTTTTATAGTCAGTTATACCACAGTTTTGCTACTGCTGGCGGACATGACTTCTGCTTCCCGATGCTGGTGGTTGACTGGCTCACAGTAATAAGTGATGAGCTGCCCAAATCAGTGCATGAGAGATCGGTCTGTTAACGTTCCATTATCCACTGTGAAACATCTGAACGGTCAGTATCTTATTTCAGACGTCTGTAAAAAGCATTTTCTGGCGGTTCTGCCGGATGGCAAGCTTCTTTGGTTTTCATTTGTTTAACACTTGCAACTCTATGTTTACCTGATTAATTTGTCATATCTGTTCACATGTTTTCACAATAAAAAGTAACTCAATACATCTCCGTTTCACCTCAAAAAAGTGTTGAACAGCAAGGCTTAAAGCCTGTTTTTTGATTGCCGCTTTTGATTTCCATGTTCTAAAATTTATCAATATCCGTTGTGAGTGTATTCGGCAAATAAGCGGAATACGAACCGATTTATCACTTCATAAGCAGGCAATTGTATGAGTAATGTTAATAATGTGGAGTCAGAAGAAACCCGCTCACTTGAGTGGAGGTCATTTTTTCTGATCGCCGTCGTTCTCTTTCCGGTTCTGAGTGTGGCGCTAGTGGGCGGTTATGGATTTATCGTCTGGATGCTGCAGGTATTCGTGATGGGCCCTCCGGGCGTTCACGGCTGATCCTCTCTTCGAACTTTTGACCTCAATTTTTAAGAGAACAAATCTATGAAATCCCTGATTATTAAAATTTGGCGCACTATGACCCGTCCGGCGGTACATATCAGCCTGGGTGTATTGACCCTCGGCGGATTTGTCGCCGGTGTGATCTTCTGGGGCGGCTTTAATACCGCACTGGAAGCGACCAATACTGAAGAGTTCTGTGTCAGCTGTCACACCATGCGTGACAACGTGTACCAGGAACTGCAGCATACCGTTCACTGGAAGAACAACTCCGGTGTTCGTGCGACCTGTCCTGACTGTCACGTTCCTCACAACTGGACCGATAAGATTGCCCGTAAGATGCAGGCGTCTAAAGAGGTGTTTGCTCAGATCTTCGGTAACTATGATGAAGAAGGCGCATTTGAAAAACGCCGTGTTGAGCTGGCCAAGCATGAGTGGGACCGCTTCTCGGCCAACAAATCCCTTGAGTGTAAGAACTGTCACAACTACGACTCGATGGATTTTGAAAAGATGCGCCCAACCGCCCGTATTCAGATGAAGCAGGCAGCCGAGCGCGATCAGAGCTGTCTGGACTGTCACAAAGGTATTGCTCACAAACTGCCTGAAAACATGGACAGCTCCGGCGGCATGATTGGCGAGCTTGAGCAACTGGCTTCGGGCACCGATTACGCTTCAGGCCAGATGCTGACCAGCGTACGTCATCTGCCAATCTATGAAGATAAAGCACTGACCGTTGAAGCGGGTCTGCTGAATCCGGCGTCGACTGTGAAAGTTGTGGACGAGAGCGGCGATGCAGTTCAGGTAGAGATCTCCGGCTGGCGTAAAGCGAAAGGCTTTGGCCGTGTTATCCAGGAAGATTTCGGTATGAACATCGCGGTAGGTTCTCTGCTTAAAGATACCGCTATCAACCCGGATATGGTTCAGACCTTTGAAACCAAAGAAGACGAGCTGACTGGTCTGCCATGGCAGCGTGTAACTACCAAACTGTGGCTGAAAAAAGAAGCCATGCTGAACGATGTGACTCCTATCTGGGACAAAGCGCGTGAAGCGTACCAGACCAACTGTTCAGTTTGTCACACTCAGCCTGACGAAGCGCACTTCAGTGCGAACGGCTGGCCAGGTATGTTTAACGGCATGCTGGCGTTTGTAAACTTCGACACCGACAGTGAAGCCCTGGTGCTGAAGTACCTGCAGAAACACTCTTCAGATTTTGCTGAAGGCCACCACTAAGAGACGGAGTATAAAAAATGGCAATTACACGAAGAAGTTTTCTTAAAGGTGTAGCAACAACAAGTGCGGCGTCTGTGATTGGCCCAAGCCTGTTGACTTCTGCTGCGGCAAACGCTGCTGAAACCACCGGTACCTGGAAAGTCTCCGGCTCACACTGGGGCGCATTCCGCGCCCACGTGTACGCGGGTAAAGTTCAGGAGATCAAACCGCTTGAGATGGACAGCCATCCGACCGATATGATCAACGGTGTGAAAGGTATTCTTTACAGCCCGTCCCGCGTGCGTTATCCGATGGTGCGCCTGGACTGGCTGAAAAAACACAAATACGCTGCGGAGAGCCGTGGTAACAACCGCTTTATGCGCGTGACCTGGGATGAGGCGTTAGACCTTTTCTACCGTGAACTGGAGCGTGTTCAGAAAGATTACGGCCCATGGGCACTGCACGCAGGCCAGACCGGCTGGCGTCAGACTGGTCAGTTCCACAGCTGTACCAGCCACATGCAGCGCGCGGTGGGTATGCACGGCAACTTCATTACCAAAGTTGGTGACTACTCGACCGGTGCCGGTCAGACCATCATGCCTTACGTGCTGGGTTCGACCGAAGTGTACGCTCAGGGTACTTCCTGGTCTGAAATCCTGAAAAACAGTGACAACATCGTACTGTGGGCGACCGACCCGGTTAAGAACCTGCAGGTAGGCTGGAACTGTGCTACTCACGAAGCGTATCCATTCCTGGATCAGCTGAAAGAGAAAGTGGCCAAGGGCGAAATCAACGTCCTGTCGGTTGACCCGGTGAAGAACAAGACCCAGCGTTTCCTGGGTAACGATCACCTTTACATCAACCCACAGACCGACGTTGCCTTTATGCTGGCGGTCGCGCACGTGCTGTACAACGAAGATCTGTACGACAAAGAGTTTATCAAGACTTACTGTCTGGGCTTTGATGCGTTCATCAAGTACGTTCAGGGCGAGAGCAAAGACAAGATTGAGAAAACCCCTGAGTGGGCAGAAGAGATCTGTGGCGTTAAAGCGGACAAGATCCGTGAATTCGCCCGTATGCTGGTTAACGGCCGTACCCAGCTTCTGTTTGGCTGGTGTATCCAGCGTCAGGAGCACGGTGAGCAGCCGTACTGGGCGGGCGCGGTTATCGCAGCCATGGTTGGCCAGATTGGTCTGCCAGGCGGTGGTATCTCTTATGGTCACCACTACTCAGGCATCGGTGTGCCTTCAACCGGTTTTGCGGCGCCTGGTGGCTTCCCGCGTAACCTGGATCAGGGCATGAAGCCGAAGTGGGACAACAACGACTTTAACGGTTACAGCCGCACCATCCCTGTGGCGCGCTGGATCGACTGTCTGCTTGAGCCGGGCAAAGAGATCCGCTACAACGGCAGCAAAGTTAAACTGCCTGCGTACAAGATGATGGTTATCTCGGGTAACAACCCGTGGCACCACCACCAGGACCGCAACCGGATGAAGAAAGCGTTCAAGCAGCTTCAGACCGTTGTTACCATCGACTTCGCGTGGACCGCGAGCTGCCGCTTCTCAGACATCGTGCTGCCGGCGTGTACTCAGTGGGAACGTAACGATATCGACGTAATGGGCTCATACTCTGGCCGTGGCCTGCTGGCGATGCAAAAGCTGGTAGACCCACTGTTCCAGTCCCGTACTGACTTTGACATCTTCACCGAGCTGACCCGTCGCTTCGGCCGTCATAAAGAGTACACCCGCGGTATGGACGAGATGGAGTGGGTACGCTCACTGTACGCAGACTGTCGCAACGCAAACAAAGGTAAGTTCGATATGCCTGAGTTTGATGAGTTCTGGGAAAAAGGCGTACTGGACTTTGGTACCGGTAAGCCATGGGTTCGCCATGAGGCGTTCCGTAAAGACCCTGAAATCAATGCTCTGGGTACTCCATCAGGCTTTATCGAAATCTCCAGCCGTACTATCGGCCGTATGGGTTACGAGCACTGTCAGGACCACCCTATGTGGTTTGAGAAGACAGAACGTTCACACGGTGGCCCGGGTTCAGATAAATACCCGTTCTGGCTGCAGTCGTGTCACCCGGACAAACGTCTGCACTCTCAGATGTGTGAGTCAGAAGAGTACCGCGCTACTTATGCGGTGAAAGGTCGTGAGCCGGTGTACATCAACCCGAAAGATGCCAAAGCAAAAGGCATTAAAGACGGTGACCTGGTACGCGTATTTAACGGCCGTGGTCAGCTTCTGGCAGGTGCAGTGCTGACAGACAGCTACCCACGCGGCGTTATCCGTATCGAAGAAGGCGCATGGTATGGCCCGCTCAACGAGAAAGAGGGTGCAATCTGTACCTACGGTGATCCGAATACCCTGACGCTGGATATCGGCTCTTCAGAGCTGGCTCAGGCGACTTCGGCTAACACCTGTATCGTGGACTTCGAGAAGTTCCGCGGTAAGGTGCCACCGGTGACGTCATTCGGCGGCCCGATCGAAGTCAGTTAAGCTTAACTCTCCATAAAAAAAGCACTTTTGCCCGCAGGAAACTGCGGGCTTTTTTACGATTGGAGAAAGGGGTAAAATCAGGTAAAGTATCCCGATCACAGAAACAGCGGCCCGAGAGGCCGTAATGAATAGGTATAGGAAGCAAAATGATTCTAGTAGTTGGTCATAAGAACCCGGATAGTGACAGCGTATGTAGCGCACTGGTAGCCACTGAGCTGCTGAAAGCGCGTGGCCTGGAAGCAAAAGCAATTTGCCAGGGTGAACTTAACCGTGAAACACGACATATTCTTGAAACTGCAGGTGTTGACCAGCCAGAGCTGCGTACCAGCGTAGCGGGTGAGAAAGTATGGCTGGTGGATTACACTGACCTGTCTCAGGCACCGGATGACATCGGCGAAGCAGAAATCCTGGGTATTGTTGACCACCACCGTCTGGGTGATGTGATGACAGTAAACCCACTGGAAGCGTGGATCTGGCCGGTAGGCTGTACCTGTACCATTCTGTTTAACCTGTTCAAGATGGAAGGCACTGAAATCACCAAGCCTCTGGCGACTCTGATGATGTCTGCAATCCTGTCTGACACCGTTGGCTTTGCTTCTCCGACCTGTACTGAGAAAGATAAAGACGCTGTAGCTGAGCTGGCTGAAATCGCTGGTGTTGCTGACCTGGACGCGTTCATCAAAGATCTGCTGATCGCAAAAACCAACATCGAAGGCCTGTCTGCTGCTGAACTGGTAGAGAAAGACCTGAAAGCATACCCGTTCAATGAGCGTGAAGTAGTAGTAGGTCAGGTTGAGCTGGCAACCCTTGAGCAGGTTGACGGCATGATCGATGCGCTGGAAGCAGACCTTGAGAAGCGCTGCAACGAGCAGGGCCTGGCTCTGGCTGCAGTAATGCTGACTGACATCACTACCGCACAGACCCGTCTGCTGTTTAAAGGCGAGTGGGCTGAGAAGCTGGTTAAGCACGAAAAAGACGGCATGCTGATGATGGAAAACACCCTGAGCCGTAAGAAGCAGGGCTGGCCTTGGCTGCAGACCGAACTGGCCTAATCTCTCATTTATAGAATGCATTTCTGACGCCCGCTTGACGGGCGTTTTTTATGTCTGCTGTACTATTGCTATCTTTTTCATACAGCTCATCTATAGCATAAGGCGTAGGCAATGCGAGCAAGATTCTCCACAGCGACAACACTTCTTATCTCATCAGCCTTTATGCTGGCTTTGTCCGTTGCGCTATGGCCTGTGCTTGACAGTTACCTGATATCTGATGTTCTGAAAGAGCTAAGAGTTAAAGCCGAACAAACGGACCTTAATCGTACCGAGGAAATCGAGGAACTGCTGACCGGTATGAATGCTCAGGCTGTCAGTGAGTGTACCCCGGCCAACCGGCAACGGCTGGAAAATATCGAGCTGTTTTCTTCGGTGGCCAAAGATGTTGGCTGGTTTGACGACCAGGGGCATGGTTGTTCCGGGATGCTGCCGGAGATGGAGATTAAAGTACTGGGCCAGGAACCGCTCGACCTGCCGGGACTTAGCCTGTACAGCCTGGAAGAGCGGAAATCTCAGCGGGCGTTTCTGGCTGTCGGTTTGAAAACGGAGACGGTGACCTATTTTGCTGAACCAGACCTCGCTATCGTCTCACGACGGATGCATAAGATGTGTGAAAACGGCTGTATCCGCGTTGAGCTTTCTTCTCCTTCTCTTTATCAGGCTTATGTCATTGGTGATGAAAGCCTGACAATGGATCTCTACGCAGTGCGCAGTCACTTTACTCTTCCAGGCTCAAAAATCAGTATGACCAGCTGGTTGTCGAGAGAGTATATCGCCAGCCTCTCTTCTGAAGTGATGCAGTATTATGTTTTGCTCTGTCTTGCGACCGGCGGTTCGGTAATTTTGCTGATATGGGGCTTTCTGCATCTCACATCCAGCCGAAAGGCGCTGATTAAAAAAGCCATTCGCCAGGGCCAGTTTATCCCTTTTTATCAGCCAATCATCGACCGGAGCAGCGGCAAAGTTGTTTCCAGTGAAGTGCTTATCCGCTGGAAAAAGAAAGGTCAGCTGATCCCTCCTGGTGAGTTTATTCCCTACCTGGAGTCTTCCGATCTGATTGTGGATGTGACGCATCAGCTTATCGGGCAGGCGCTGAAAGATATCGGAAGCGTTGATTCAGTGGCAGTCAGTATTAATCTGACGCCAAGGTTGCTGGAGTGTCGCTCATTTGTTGCTAAGGCGCTGAAAAGTATAGAAAAAAGTGGCGTCGATCCAAGCCGGATTGGCTTTGAAATCACCGAGCGTCAGCCGATATCGGATGTCGAAAGTGCTAAAGCCAATATCGACAGACTGCGTGAGCTTGGGATCACGATAAAAATCGACGATGCCGGAACGGGCTACGGTGGTTTCAGCTATTTTCAGCAGTTGCCGATCGACTTTATTAAAATTGACCGGATGTTTGTCACCAGCATCGGCTGCAGTGATGCCAAAACCCTGGTGGTGGATGAGATCATTAAGTTTGCCACTAACATTGGTGTGCGTATTATCGCCGAAGGGGTAGAAGAACCACAGCAGGCAGATTACCTGCTGGAACGCGGAGTGTATCTTCAGCAGGGTTTCCTGTTTGCCAGACCAATGCCGTGGGAGGAGTTCTGCAGCAGCCTGATCGACTCCTCCTCAGAAGGACAGAGCTGACTCAGCGATACCCCATCAGTTGATACAGCTCCCCTTTAAGCACTTCCCGGTTGATGTTGTCTATGGTGCCGTCAAACAGGTAGCCAAGCAGCAGCTCCTCAATGACCGGCTCTGCTTCTTCGCGGGTCATACCTGCTTTTATTTCAGGTGCGTAGAGCAACTTGAGCAGCAGCGCATCGAGCGGGGAAAGCAGGTCTTCAGGGGAGTGGTCATTGAAGATGGATGGGTAGACTTTGTCTGAGTCGTTGGGCAGGCCCATTATCTGCGTCATCTCTTCTACCACACAGGCGAGCAGCTTGCCGTGGTCGCGGGCCTGGTCAACAGGTATCACGATATTGGCATTCACCAGCTCATAGTTGAGGTTGGTGGCAAAGTTCGCCATACACAGCGATGATCGGGTATGCGCCAGCGAGCTTTCTCCCATCACTTCTTTGACTACTGACTCCCACTCTGACTGACGGGTATAGACCCAATGCACATTACTCTCTTCCTGACTGCTGACCAGGTTTATCGGGTGGCCGGTGAGTGCCTGAAGGTGGTCGATGTGCATTTGGGCCAGCTCTGTGTGCAGCTGCTGGTCAGCCACCCTGTGGTCGAGGAAGACGTTAATGGGCTGACGCCACTTGCGGACCCGTTGCTGGCGGGTCTCATATTCATTGTGCAGGGCGATTTCCAGGAAAGACTGGCGGATGTATTCCGGATCCTGCCAGCGCGGCGCAGCAGGCCTTGCGGGCAGGGAAGTAAGGAGCAGTGTGGCAGCAAGCCAGTGCGTCAGTCCTTTGAGCATGGCCGGCCTTTTCAGCGGTTGCTGGTGGTGTTGAAGTGGCTCTCCACCAGTCTTTGGGTAATGGCGTGCTGCGGGTTTGCCATCACCTCCAGGGTTTCGCCGCATTCCACTACATCACCTTCGTGCATCACAATGATTTTATCCGTGATGTGTTTGATGATCCCAAGGTGCTGGGAGACATACACAAACGAGAGTCCCATCTCTTCCTGAAGCTCCAGGAACAGGTTGATGATCTGCGAGCGCATCGCCATATCCAGACCGTTGAGCGCTTCATCGGCCACGATAATCGAAGGCTGAAGAATAAGGGCACGCGCCAGACATACCCGCTGTTTCTGGCCGGTCGCCAGCATCTGCGGATAGAAGTAAGCGTGCTCCGGCAGCAGGCCGACCCGGCACAGGGTATCTTTCACCCTTTTGCGTCGTGCTTCCGGGGGCATGTTGGTGTTTCGTTTGAGCGGACCTTCCAGGATCCGGCCTATCTGAATACGCGGATTGAGCGAGGTGTTCGGGTCCTGGAAAATCATCCGGATCAGCTTACAACGGGTCTCATAATCTTTGTAATCGAGCAGCTCACCGTTCACCCGGATTTCACCGTCACTTGGCTCGATAACACCGGCCAGCATGCGGGCAAGGGTCGATTTTCCCGAGCCGTTCTGGCCGATAAATCCAATAGTCTGACCTGCTTCCAGGGTGAAGCTGACCGGTTTGACCGCTTCTTTCACCGTTTTCTTAAACAGGCCTGAGCGGCTGACAAAGCGCTTGCTCAGACCGTTGACTTCAAGCAGGGCACTCATGCTTTTTTCTCCATATTCAGCGGGAAGTGGCAGCTGAATTTGTGGTCTTTAATCTTCTTCGAACGTGGTGCTTCCACGCACTGACGCTGGGCATACGGACAACGCGGCCCCAGGCGGCAGCCAATCGGCAGGTGATCCAGCGGCGGGATAGCACCGGGCAGGGCTTCCAGCTTGGATTTGTGTGCCACCCATTGGCTGAAGTCCGGCATTGCCTGCAGCAGAGCAACGGTGTAAGGGTGTTTGGGCACTTCCATGATCTGTTTGGTTGCTGCAGATTCTACCGACTGACCACAGTACATAACGGTGATACGGTCGGCCCACTGGGTAATGGTGGTCAGGTCGTGACCGATCAGCAAAATGGTAGTGTTGTTGATCTGATTCATCCGGCTCAGCAGACGCAGGATCTGCGACTGGGTGATCGGATCGAGATCGTTGGTTGGCTCATCGGCGATCAGGACTTTTGGTTTGGTAGCGATCGCCATGGCAATCATTACTTTCTGGCACTCGCCATCAGTCAGCTGATACGGATAAGCTTTCATCACCCGTTTATGATCTTTGATGCCCACTTTGTGTAAAAGCGCGACAGCCTGTTCACGGCGCCATTTCCAGCGCTGCCACCAGCGACCTTCAAAAGCGCCAGGCGGAATGGATTCTGCCAGCTGCTGACCTACTTCTTCAGACGGGTCCAGACAGGTAGACGGCTCCTGGAAAATCATCGCGATGTCGCGGGCGATCACCCGGCGACGCTCTTTGGCAGTCAGCTGCAGCAGGTCGATATTACCAAGACGCAGGCGGTCAGCGGTGACGCGCATGTTGTCTTTGGTAATGCCCAGAATCGCTTTGGCGACCAGGCTTTTACCCGAGCCGGACTCACCCACCAGGCCGCGGATTTCCCCTTCGCTGATGGTCAGGCTCATACGATCGACGGCTTTCACCATACCCTGCGGGGTATCGATTTCGATCGTCATGTGGCGTATATCAAGAATTGGCATTTATTCGATCCCCGCATTCAGAGCGCGGCGGGTTCCTTCGCCAACAAGGTTGATAACGATGATGGTGAACATGATCACCAGACCCGGCAGGGTCACTGTCCACGGTGCTACATAGATAAGCTCTACAGAGTCACCCAGGATCGCGCCCCACTCGGTGCTCGGAGCCTGAGCGCCCAGGCCGAGGAAGCCCAGCGCGGTAATATCAAGAATGGCGATGGTCAGGGCCATGGTCAGCTCAGCAGCCATCACCGGCAGGATATTGGGGAAGATGGAGTTCCACAGCAGGTAGAAGTTGTTTGCCCCGTCCAGACGCGCTGCCATGATGTAGTCTTTTTCTACCTCGGCGTGAACCGCCACGTAGATTGAGCGGACAAAGCGCGGAATAAGCGCCAGACAGATCGCCAGCAGAATATTGAACTCACCAAAGCCCAGGAAGGCGACAAAGATGATCGCCAGCAGCAGTGACGGAATAGACATCACGGTATCAAGCAGGTGGTTCAGCGTACTCGACAGCAGGCCCCGGGTCATCCCCGCCAGAATGCCGATAACACCACCCACCAGGGCTGCGATAAGGGTAATGATGATGGCCGCACCGAGTGTCAGGCGTGAGCCTTCAAGCAGGCGTGAGAGAATATCCCGGCCAAGGTCATCGGTGCCAAGGAAGTACTCGACCGTACCCTGAGGGTCCCACGATGGTGGCAGAAGCAGGTGACTGGTTTGCAGCTGCGGATCATGCGGAAGCAGCCACGGAGCCAGCAGGGTCAGAAGCAGCAGGATGCCAAGACACCACAGGCCAAACATGGCCAGGGTGTTGGCCCGGTAACTGCGCCAGAAAAGGTTAAACTGGCCCGGGATCTGCTCTTCCTGGTAAACGTTATCGGACAGCATACCACTCCTTTCTCACCAGCGGGTTGGCGATAGCGCCAATCAAATCAGACAAAATATTCGCAATCAGTACAAAGGTCGCCACCACCATAACACCGGCCTGAATGGCTACGTAGTTCTGGCTGGCCAGCGCATCGAGCAGCCAGCGGCCAATGCCCGGCCAGTTGAAAATCGATTCGGTCAGGACGGCGAAGGTCAGCATACTGGAGAGCTGAACGCCGAACTTTGGAATGATGGGCGGCAGGGCGTTACGGATTACGTGTTCGATGATGATTTCGTATTTGGACAGACCGTTAATTTTGGCTGCACGAATGTAGTTTTGCTGCATCACTTCTGCAACGGAGGTACGCATCAGCGCGATGATCTGGGTGGTTGGTGCCAGCGCCAGAACCATACACGGCAGGGCCAGGTGCTCCAGTACGCTCTGCAGAGCCTGGGCGCGCAGCGGCTTTTCAGACATCAGGGCGTCAACGATGGCAATACCGGTGACGTGATCGATCTGGTAGAGCAGATCGTAGCGGCCTGATACAGGGAACCAGCCAAGATTGAGCGAGAAGAACATGATCAGCAGCAGCGCCACCCAGAACAGTGGAGCAGAGTAGCCGGCCATGGAGACAAACGAAATCAGGGTGTCGATCCACTTACCCTGGCGGGTACCGGCCAGAGTGCCAAGTGGCAGGCCAATCAGCAGGGCGATCATAAAGGCGAAGAAGCACAGCTCAAACGTCGCCGGGAAGACCACCATAATGTCATTCCAGATTGGCTCGCCATACTGGTTCAGGCCAAAGTTGAGCTGGCTGATGTTTGCCAGGTAGTTCAGCCAGCCGGTGAAAAACGCGGGCTCAGCAGCGCTGACTGCGGGATCAAGCCGCAGAATACTGTATCCCACCATTGTCAGGATCAGCAGGGTGATCACAAACAGGTTAAGTCGACGAATAATGTAAACCAGCATTACTGCTTCCTTTCTACATTGTGGAACGAGCGGGCGTTAAACGGGCTCAGCTCAAATCCGGTCAGGGACTTGTGGTTGGCCTGGTATTGAGTGCCGTGTGCCAGCGGGATCACCGGCATCTCCTCATTGAGCAGGTTTTGTGCCTGACGGTAGAGGTTGAGCCGGTAACGTGGCTGATTGGTTTCCCGCGACAGGTCGAGCAGGAAGTCGAAGTCGTCGTTACACCACATGGAGACGTTAAGCCCGGCACGCTCTGCACCGCACGAAAGCAGCGGACGCAGGAAGTTGTCCGGGTCTCCGGTATCGGCCAGCCAGCCGGTGAGAACCATATCCAGATCGCTGTGTCTGGTCAGTTCGGTTCTGGCGAAGCGGTCATCGGTGTAGAGATTCAGTGTTACCCCGATCTCGGCAAAACTGCTCTGGATAAGCTCGGCGGTTTTCATCGGGCTTGGGTTATAAGGTTTGGGATCCAGCGGCACCCACATGGAAAGCTCCAGGCCTTTTTCAAAACCGGCTTCACGAAGCAGCGCTCTGGCGTAATCCGCGTCATAGCGGATCTGAATGCTGTCTTTCTGGTAAGCCCAGGAAGAAGGCGGCAGCAGGGTATAGGCGATAGCACCGGTGCCGTAGTAAACCGAGTCCAGAATGAGCTGACGGTTAATGGCCAGATTCAGCGCTTTGCGTACACGCTGATCGTTGAGCGCAGGGTGCGAAGTGTTCAGTGCGATAAAGGCAACATTCATCGCCGGCTTGGCGTGCAACACCAGATCCTGGTCATCGGCGATCACCGGCAACTGACTGGAGACCGGGGAGGAGAGCACATCACACTCGTTGCGCAGCAGTTTCGCAAGGGTGCCGGTCCCACGGGTTGAAATGTCAAACACCACCTGGCTCATTTTAGGCGTGCCCTGCCAGTAACTGACATGGCGTTTAAGGCGGATAAGGTCTCCAACCTGATACTCATCAAACATAAACGGGCCGCTGCCGACCGGGTGATTGTCCAGCTGAAGTTTGTCATCAATCAGCTGCAGTTTACGCGCGTACTCTGCTGAATGGATCACAGCATACGGTGTAGATATATTGGGCAGAAAACTGTTGTCCGGCCGTTTCAGGGTAAAGGTAACCTGGTAGGGACCGGTTACCTTTACGTCCTTAACCAGGCCTGCGAAGTCGATGGCATCAAAGAAGGGGTAGCGTCCCGGGCCGACAAGGTGATAAGGGTGGTCCGGGTTGATGATGCGCATAAAGCTGAACACCACATCATCGGCATTCAGGTCGCGGCTCGGGCTAAACCATGGCGTGGTGTGAAACTTCACCCCTTTACGCAGGTTAAAGGTGTAAACCGTACCGGATTTGTCCATTTCCCAGCTGGTGACCAGACTTCCAACCGGTTTGTGGGTTTCCGGATCCAGGGTAAACAGGGTGTTGAACAGCTGACGGCTGAGCGCATCAGAGGTTATCCCGGTTTCGGCCTGCTGCGGGTTAAACGTTTTCGGATTGATTTGACCACAAAAAACAAAGCCGCTTTTGCGGACCTTGCTGTGATCGATTTCATCACTGCAGCCACTGACCACCAGTGAGGCGAGCAGCGTGAGCGTTATCTGTAGTATCGCTTTCATGTGAAAGTGTGCTTTGGTGAAAAACGAGGTGAAACAAGGCATTTCCTGAAACCTCTTGATCCGGCTAATTTATCATTTTTTTTGAACCACACCAAACGATTAGTCGCCTGTTTGTCCGACCAGTCCGTATTTGCGCAGCATTCCCCTTAACTGATGGTAGCTCAGGCCGAGCAATTTCGCAGCCTGCTTCTGATTGTGTCTGGCTTCTTCAAGTGCCTGGTTTAAAAGCTGAATATCACTTTCTTCCTGCCATTGTTTGTAGTCGAGCGGGAAAACCGGCTTTGATGGCGGGGCATCCGGTGTGGGGGAGGCTTCAGTTTCCTGCCAGTCACTGCGAAACGGATCAAACACAATATCGCTGACAGGCTCAGGGTTGCTGCCGTGCTGATAGACGGCGCGTTCGGTAACATTTTTCAGCTCACGTACGTTGCCTGGCCAGTCGTAGTCTGTCAGCTTTTTCTGAAGCTGATGGCTGAAACCGGCGAACAGCGGCAGGGAAAGCTCCCGGCACATCTTAATGGCGTAGTGCTCGGCCAGCAGCAGGATGTCTTCCCGGCGGGCCCTGAGTGGTGGCAGGTGGATCACGTCAAAAGCCAGCCGGTCGAGCAGGTCGGCGCGAAAGTCACCGCTGGCGGCCATTTTCGGCAAATCTGCATTGGTGGCGCACACCAGGCGCACATTGGCATTCAGGGTACGGTTACCGCCCACGCGTTCGTATTCACCGTATTCAATCACCCGCAGCAGCTTTTCCTGTACCGTCAATGGGGCGGTGGCCAGCTCATCGAGAAACAGAGTGCCATTTTCGGCCCGTTCAAAACGCCCCTGATGACGGCCTTTGGCACCGGTAAACGAGCCGGATTCATGACCAAACAGCTCCGAGTCCATCACTCCTTCGCTCAGGGTGGAGCAGTTCATGGAAATCAGTGGCTGATCCCAGCGGCGTGAGAGGTAATGGAGGCGCTGGGCGATAAGCTCCTTACCGGTACCGCGCTCGCCGATGATCAGCACCGGGCGTTCAATCGGGGCCAGACGGGATACTTTGTCCAGTACGCTGAGGAAAGCGGGAGATTCTCCGATCAGGTTTTGCTGTTTCATCATGCCTCCGTGGCGAATTTTACCAGGTATTGGTGAAATTCATCATAGCATACTTGTGCATAGGAGTGTGATTGCGTTAAGGTGCTGATATATAAGAGCTAAAAAGTTGGCATGCTTGTTGATTATATTCAGGTATCACCGCTAACGGTATTATAGAAGGAGATTGATTATGGGCATTTTCTCTCGTTTTGCAGACATCGTAAATTCCAACATCAGCGCACTGCTGGATAAAGCCGAAGATCCTGAAAAAATGATCCGCCTGATCATCCAGGAGATGGAAGATACCCTGGTAGAGGTTCGCACCAACTCGGCGCGTGCTATCGCGGATAAAAAAGAGCTGGCCCGCCGGGTTGAGTCAGTTGAGGCTCAGCTCAAAGACTGGCAGGATAAAGCTACGCTGGCACTGACCAAAGGTCGTGAAGATCTGGCCCGCGCCGCTCTGATTGAAAAGCAGAAGCTTCAGGATATGGTGAAAGGCCTGCATACTGAGCAGACTCTGGTGGAAGAGACCATTGAGAAGCTGACCGGTGAGATCGGTAAGCTGGAAGCCAAGATCAATGAGACCCGCGCCAAACAGCAGTCACTGATTATCCGTCGTCAGGCTGCCGGAAACCGCCGCGATGTGCAGCGTCATCTGCATGAAAGCAAAACTGCGGAAGCGTTCTCCAAGTTTGAGCAGTATGAGCGTAAGATTGATGAGCTGGAAGCCGAGGCGGACAGCTATACCTCAGGGCGCAACCTGGATCAGGAGTTTGCTGAACTGCAGGCGCAGGATGAGATTGAGCAGGAGCTGGAAAAAATGAAACAGCAACTGAATCAACAGGATAAATAACCTAACAGGGGAGTATGAATATGTCTGCAGCTTTTTTAACTGCACCACTGGTCGTCTTTCTGATCTTTGTCGCACCGTTGTGGCTGTGGCTGCATTACCGCAGCAAGCGCAATACCGCACAGGGTCTGTCAGAAGAAGACTTTGCGAAACTGCAGTCGCTGACCCGTCAGGCGGAAGGCCTGCAGCAGCGTGTTCAGACCCTTGAGCGTATCCTGGACTCTGAATCACCGAGCTGGAGGCAGAAGTTATGAGTGACCGTGCACTATACCGTGATCCGCGTAACGGCAAACTGGCCGGTGTGTGTGCGGGGCTGGCTCAGTACTTCGGTGTTGAGACCTGGCTGGTGCGGATCCTGGTTGCCTCGGCCGCGCTGCTGGGTGGTGGGTTTCTGGTCATACTTGCCTACCTTGCGCTGGCGCTGATGCTGGAAAAAAAGCCTTACACCGCCGGTGACGGCCGTGAATATCAGCCTCACGCAGAGATGAAGATCAAGAGCAAGCCCTGGCAGACCGGCGAGTCGCCTCATCAGTTGCTGGAGAGTCTTGAAAAAGAGTTCACCGGTCTTGAGCGTTCGGTACAGGCGATGGAAGCGCATGTCACGTCTGATACCTTTAAGACCGAGCGTGAGTTCAGCAGGCTCTGAGCTGTCTGATTAATCACCAATTTGTAAATCCCGGCTGCTTTTGCCGGGATTTTTATTTCAACTAATTGAAATTCATCAAACTTTAAACAGGGTAAGTGGCGGTCAGGCCGGATGTCATCTATGGTGAACAGTAAATAAATCATCAGGATGAATAGACTATGCGGACAGGATTGTTTTCTGTTTCTCTGCTGGCACTGAGTGTGCTCGGCTGCTCGGAGCGTGAAGCTCCGGTTCCTGAACCGGCATCGCGGCCGGCCAAGATCATTACCGTTTCCCTCAGTGAAGAGGCGACAATCAGAACTTTCCCGGCGGTTGCTGAAGCTGGTGACAAAGCGTCACTGGCGTTTCGGGTGCCCGGGCAAATGATGAGTCTGGACGTACGCGCAGGTCAGCTGGTTGCCAAAGGCCAGGTATTGGCACGGCTTAACCCGGATGAGTACCAGCAACTGCTCAAACAGGCTCAGGCGAATTATCAGCTGGCGAATGTTCAGTTTAAGCGTTACAAGCGGTTGCGCGGTGAGAAGGTTGTTTCTGAGCAGGATTATGACAAGGCGGTTGCCAACCTGAACAGCGCCAAAGCCAATCTGGAGCAGGCTCAGGCTAAAGTCAGCTATACCGAGCTGAAAGCCCCTTATGATGGCACGATTTCCCTGACGGACATTGAAAATTACGAATATGTGAATGCTCAGCAGAGGGTCATGAACATTCAGACCAACGGCATGCTTAAGGTCGTATTCCAGCTGCCAGAGTATTTGTTGCGTCGCTTTAGTCAGGATCAGGTGGTCCGGGCCGATATGGTGTTTGATACCGCGCCGGGTCGTACATTCCCGCTTTCATTTCAGGAAATAGATACCGAGGCCGACGGCAAAACCAACAGTTATAAAGTCACCATGGTGATGGAGCGGCCGGAAGACGTTGGTCTGCTGCCAGGTATGTCCGGTCAGGTTGAACTGGAAATTCCCCGTGGGCAGCCGAGTCGCTTACCACTGACGGCGGTGGAGACTTCCGGTGATGAGAGCTGGGTATGGCGGCTGGATGAAAATGGTCAGGTCTCGAAAGTGAAAGTCGAACTGAATGATGACAATCAGGTGGTCTCGGGACTCAGTGATGGTGACCGGATTGTGGGCTCAGGGCTGGGTGCACTTACTGAAGGTCTGGTTGTCCGTGAATGGGTTAAGGAGCGGGGGCTGTAATATGAAACGTACAGGAATCGTAATATTGTCAGCGCTCGCACTCGCAGCCTGTGGTGATACCGGGGTTGGTATGCGGGATTATCAGCCGGAAGTAGTCGTGATGGATGTAGGCAGTAATCAAAGTGATACCCGGCTCTACTTTCCGGCGATAGCGAAAGCGGCGCACAAGTCTGCGCTCAGTTTCCGGGTTTCTGGTGAGATAAGTAAGCTGATGGCCACAGACGGCTACCTGGTGAAAAAGGGCGAGCTTCTGGCCAGGCTCGACAAGACTGATTACCGGCTGGCGGTAGATAATGCAGAGGCAAAATACAGCGTGGCAGACAGTCAGTACCGTCGCTCTGCCCAGCTGGTTAAAAAAGGCCTGTTGGCCCAGTCCCAGTTTGACGAGCTGGAAGCTCAGCGGGCGATTGCCAAAGCTGAACTGGATCTGGCTAAACTGCGACTCTCTTACACGGATTTAACCGCTCCTTTTGATGGTATCGTTTCGCGGGTTTCCGTTGATCAGTTTGAAAATATTCAGCCAGGCCAGCCGGTCGCCAATATTCATCGCACAGACAGTGTGGATGTGGTGATCCAGGTGCCAGACCGGATCTTTACCAAACAGCCGAAGAACATCGATCTGGATGCGATTGAAGTCAGTGTCCGGCTCAAGCCGGGACAGGAGTACCCGGCGAAGATCAAAGAGTACACCACAGAGCCAGACCCGCAGTCTGCTACCTACAATCTGACACTCACTATGCCAATGCCACACGATACCATCATTCTTGACGGTACGGCGCTGGAAGTGGGGGCTAAAAATACCCGTGAGCTCAATCTTGCCCCGCATCTGACTATTCCGGTTGAAGCTCTGTTTAACCAGGACGGGGATGACATTGACCGGGAGAACAAGTTCGTCTGGCTGGTGAATGAGAGCAATATCGTCAGTAAAACCCAGGTACGCACCGGCAAAGTGATTGATGATCAGGTCGCGGTACTGAGTGGCGTTGAGCCAGGTCAGCAGATTGTTATCGCAGGTGTTGCCCGCCTGAGAGATGGAATGGAAGTTAAACCAGTTACGCAGGAGGCGGGTCAATGAGTGATGTAGCTAACCAGCCACAGGAAAAAGGCATCGCAGCCTACTTTATTCAGAACAAGGTGATCAGCTGGATGGTTGCCCTGATCTTTCTGATTGGGGGAACGTCAGCGTTTTTTGGCCTTGGCCGTCTTGAAGACCCGGCGTTTACCATTAAAGATGCCATGGTGATCACCACCTATCCGGGTGCGACTCCGGTTCAGGTTGAAGAAGAGGTTTCTTACCCGCTTGAAAAAGCCATTCAGCAGCTGACCTATGTTGATGAGATCAAGTCCACCTCAACACGCGGCCTGTCTCAGATCACCGTCACCATGAAGAACAACTATGGCCCGGATGATCTGCCGCAGATCTGGGATGAGCTGAGACGTAAGGTCAACGATATCCAGGCCCAGCTTCCGCCCGGGGTGAATCCGCCACAGGTGATTGACGATTTTGGTGACGTGTACGGGATTCTGCTGGCGGTGACTGGCGATGGCTACTCTTATAAAGAGTTGCTCGACTACGTGGATTATCTGCGCCGTGACCTGGAGCTGATTGATGGGATAGGCAAAGTCAGTGTTTCTGGTCAGCAGCAGGAGCAGGTGTTTATTGAGATTTCGATGAAACGGATGAACACCCTGGGGATCGCGCCTTCGACCATTTATAACCTGCTTTCGACGCAAAACACCGTCTCAGACGCCGGTGCGATCCGTATCGGTACCGAATACATCCGTATTCAGCCAACCGGCGAGTTCAACGATGTGGATGAACTGGGCAACCTGATCCTTACCGAAGGGGGCGCTCAGGGACTGATTTATCTGCGTGATGTGGCCGAGATCAAGCGGGGTTACGTTGAAGTACCCGGCAACATCGTCAACTTTAATGGCAAGCTGGCGCTGAATATTGGTATCTCGTTCAGTGCCGGTATTAACGTTGTAGAAGCCGGTACCCGGGTTGACCGCAGGCTGGCGGAGCTGAAAGAGCAGCAACCGGTGGGCATTGATATTGCTGAGATCTACAGTCAGCCTAAAGAAGTAGACAAATCGGTACAGGGCTTTGTGGTCAGTCTGGCACAGGCGGTTGCGATTGTTATCGTGGTGCTGCTGTTCTTCATGGGGCTGCGTTCCGGCCTGCTGATCGGGCTTATTCTGCTGCTGACGGTGCTGGGCTCATTTATCTTTATGCAGTACATGCAGATTGAGCTGCAGCGGATCTCGCTCGGGGCGCTGGTTATCGCGCTGGGTATGCTGGTGGATAACGCCATAGTGGTGGTCGAGGGGATACTGGTCGGGACCCAGAAAGGGCGGACCCGTCTTCAGGCTGCGACCGATATCGTTACCCAGACCAAGTGGCCGCTGCTTGGTGCGACCGTGATTGCCGTCACCGCTTTTGCCCCTATCGGGCTGTCTGAAGATGCGACCGGTGAATACTGTGGCACCCTGTTCAGCGTACTGCTGATCTCCCTGATGCTGAGCTGGTTTACCGCAATTTCGCTGACGCCGTTTTTTGCCGATCTCTTCTTTAAGGAAGGGAAAAAGCAGGCCGAAGGTGAAGAGCAGGCGGATCCGTACAACGGTATGCTGTTTGTTGTTTACAAAGGCTTCCTGGAGTTCTGCATGAAGCGCGCCTGGGCAACGGTGATTGTACTGGTGGTGGCGCTGATGGCTTCACTGTACGGCTTCACTCAGCTTAAGCAGTCTTTCTTCCCGTCTTCGACTACGCCGATGTTTATGGTGGATGTCTGGATGCCGGAAGGCACTGATATTCGTGCGACTGACGAGAAACTCGGTGAGCTGGTTCACTGGCTGGAAAAAGACGAGGCGGTGGAGCACATCACATCGACCGCCGGCCGGGGCCTGCAGCGCTTTATGCTGACTTATGCACCGGGCAAATCCTATGCGGCGTATGGTCAGGTAGTGGTACGGGTTAAAGATTTTGAGCAGCTCGAACCCCTGATGCAATCACTGGCAGGGCATATTGGTAAAAACTACCCGCAAATCGATTATAAACTGAAGCGGGTCGAGCTTGGCCCAGGTGGTGGCTCCAAGATTGAAGCGCGGATCATTGGCTCTGATCCAACCGTTCTGAGAAGTCTGGCGGGTCAGGTGGTGGATGTGATGCGTGCAGACCCTGGCGCGTTTGATATTCGCCATGACTGGCGCGAGCGTACCAAAGTACTGGAGCCACGTTTTAACGAGAGTCAGGCGCGCCGCTACGGTATAACCAAATCGGACCTGGATCAGATGCTGAGCATGTCGTTCTCCGGTAAAACCATTGGTGTGTACCGCGATGGCACCACTCTGATGCCAATCGTTGCGCGTCTGCCGGATGATGAACGTGCGACGATTCAAAGCATCGAAGGGATGAAGATCTGGAGCCCGGCGCTGAGTGAATACGTGCCACTGCAGCAGGTGATCCTGGATTACGAACTGCGCTGGGAAGACCCGGTAATAGAGCGTAAAGATCGTAAACGCATCCTGACTGTGATGGCTGACCCGGACCCGTTTGGTGAGGAAACCGCAGCTACTTTGCAAAATCGTCTGATGGAAAAAATTGAAGCCATTGAGTTCCCGCCGGGCTACCAGCTGGAGTGGGGCGGTGAATATGAGTCATCGGCTAAAGCAAAAGGCTCGCTGTATCAGACCATGCCGCTGGGCTATCTGTTTATGTTCCTCATTACCGTGTTCCTGTTTAACTCGGTGAAAGAGCCGCTGATCGTCTGGCTGACAGTACCTCTGGCGGTGATAGGTGTCACCACCGGCCTGCTGATGTTCAATACCCCGTTTGGCTTTATGGCGTTGCTGGGCTTCCTCAGTCTGTCAGGTATGCTGCTTAAAAACGGCATCGTATTGCTCGATCAGATTGAGATTGAGATGAAGTCAGGTAAAGCGCCGTATCAGGCGGTGGTGGAAGCGTCCCTGAGCCGGGTACGTCCGGTTTGTATGGCCGCGATTACCACTATCTTGGGTCTGGTTCCGCTTCTGCCGGATATTTTCTTTAAACCGATGGCGGTGACCATTATGTTTGGCCTTGGTTTTGCGACCGTGCTGACCCTGATTGTGGTGCCGGTACTGTACCGGATTTTCCATCGTATAGAGGTATCATGATGACGGAAGATATGACCTGCGCCTGGGCGCTGAATCATCCGCTGGAGCGGGAGTATCACGACAGCGAATGGGGTATCCCGGTCTTTGATGACCGGGTGCTGTTCGAGTTCCTGACCCTGGAAGGGGCGCAGGCGGGCCTTAGCTGGATCACTATTCTCAAAAAGCGTGAAGGCTACCGGCAGGCGTTTGAGGATTATGATATCGAACGTCTCTCGGGCTTTGGAGAGCAGGATGTAGAGCGGATCATCGCAGACTTTGATGTGGTCCGGCACAGGGGCAAGATTGCCTCTGTGTTTTCCAATGCCAGCGCGGCACTGGCGCTTATCGATGAGTTCGGCTCGCTCAGTGACGCTCTGTGGCAATTTACCGGCGGTGAGGTGCAGGTAAATCACTGGCAGTCGATGGAGCAGGTCCCGGCGAGTACTGACCAGTCCAGAGCCATGAGTAAATTTTTGAAAAAGCGGGGCTTTAAGTTTGTCGGCGAGACTATCTGTTATGCCTTCATGCAGGCAACCGGAATGGTGAATGACCACCTGGTGAGTTGCCCGTGCCGTGGTCGTTAGCAGCTATACCGCAAAAAGAGCGAACCCTGAGGTTCGCTCTTTTTTTACCGCTACTTCTTTATAGCCGTTGCATTGTTACTGACAGGCGAGGTTATAGCGTTTAAGCCCTTCTTCCAGATCGGCAATCAAATCATCGCAGTCTTCAAGGCCGACATGCAGCCGGACAAGTGTTCCTTCAAAGCCAGGATTTGCCACAGTGCGCAGGCTGTTAAAGCTCTTCGGTTCATTGGCCAGAATCAGGCTTTCAAATCCACCCCAGGAATAGCCCATACTGAAGTGCTTCATACCATCGAGCAGCGCAGTGGTGGCTTTGGGTACGCTGGTTTTCAGCACAAACGAGAACAGACCGTTTCCGCCGGTGAAATCGCGGGCGAAAAACTCATGGCCGGGGCAGGTTTCCAGCGCCGGGTGGCGAACGTGGTCGACTTCCGGGCGCGCAGCCAGCCATTTGGCGATTTTAAGGCTGTTTTGCTCGTGTTGCTTAAGGCGGACTTCCAGGGTACGCAGGCCGCGCAGGCCAAGGTAAGCATCGTCAGCAGAAATGCACTGGCCCATCAGGTAGCTCTGTTCGCGCAGTTGATCCCAGCAGCGTTCATTAGCAACAGCGGTACCCATCATCACATCGGAGTGGCCGATGATGTATTTGGTTGCCGCCTGAATCGAGATGTCCACGCCGTGCTCAAACGGGGAGAAGTTCACGCCTGCGCCCCAGGTGTTATCCAGCATTACTACTATATCGTGCTGATGGGCGATCTCAGACAGGGTGGGAATGTCCTGCAGCTCCATGGTGATGGAACCTGGTGACTCGGTAAACAGCACTTTGGTGTTGGGCTGGATAAGATCGCGGATCCCTTCACCGATCAGTGGTGGATAGTAGGTGGTCTCCACGCCCATTTTCTTCAGAATGATGTCGCAAAAATCGCGGGTTGGCTCATAGCAGGTATCCACCATCAGCACGTGATCCCCGGCGGAGACAAACGCAAGCAGGGCATTGGAGATCGCTGCCGCGCCGCACGGGTAGAGTGCACAGCCCGCACCGCCTTCTATTTCCGTCATTGCCTGCTGAAAAGCAAAGTGGGTCTGGGTGCCACGGCGGCCATAAAACAGGGTGGGCCCCATACGTTCGCTGGCGGCTTTGTGTTTCTCAGCCACGCTGTCGAAAACGATGGTGGAGGCTTTCTGAATCGGCGGGTTTACCACGCCGTGAGTCCATTTTTTATCGCGTCCGGCGGTGACCAGTTTTGTTGAGAGTTTCTTATCAGGCATGACTTTTCCTTGTTATTTCTGATGCGGCCGTAAAACGGCCGGGCATTGTTCCAGGTTAACCAATCTGTGGCTACGGAGCAATGCCCTGTATGTTGAGGTCAGAGCAGAGGGCTGAGCAGGAAGTAGGCGCGTTCAAAGAAGCGGTGAATGAATCCCCGCTCTGACCATACCGCCGACTCAATTTTGTGGGCTTTTTCGATATAGGACTGCTGCACCCAGTACAGCTCCTGAGTAAAGGCTTTGTCATCCACCGCCAGGGTGACTTCAAAGTTGAGCCACAGGCTGCGCATGTCCAGGTTTACCGTACCGATCAGCGCATAGTGCTCATCAATCACAACTGACTTGGTATGCAGCAGGCCGCCGCTGAACTCGTAGATCTCGATTCCGGCATTGAGCAGTTCGGTATAAAAAGCTTTGGATGCCCATTTCACCATAATGGAGTCGTTACGGTGCGGGATGATCAGTTCCACCCGCACACCCCGCTGGGCGGTCATCTTCAGGGTCTCAAGCAGGCTTTCGCTCGGGACAAAATAAGGGGTGGTGATCCGCACAGACTTTTTGGCCTGGCTGATGGCCAGGGTAAGAACCTGCTGGATCAGGTTCTCCGGCATACCCGGACCTGATGGCACCACCTGAACCGGGTGGGGGCCGGTGCGTGTATCAACAGCGCAGGCAGGGTAGCCAGGCAAAATGCGTTCACCGGTTTCTACTTCCCAGTCCCAGGCGTGAATTGCTGCCAGTACGTTTACCGTCGGGCCGGTAACCCGGACCATCACATCAATCCACTGACCAACACCTGCATCCTGCTTGAAGTGTGCCGGGTCGACCATGTTCATTGAGCCGGTATAGGCGACGTTATCGTCAATAGTGATGATCTTGCGGTGCTGGCGGAGGTCAAGACGACGCAGAAACACACGCATGGGTGATACGGCCAGTGCCTGAACCACTTCCACACCGGCATCGGTCATCATTTTATACCAGTGGCTGCGGAAATAGCGGTGGCTGCCGGCAGAGTCGAGCAGCACCTGAACGCTGACTCCGCGCTTGGCGGCTTTGATCAGCGCGCTGGCGACTGAATCCGCCAGTCCACCCGGATGCCAGATATAAAATACCATCCGGATATTGTGTTCGGCTTTCTCTATGTCTTCGATGATGGAATGCAGAATGTCGGAAGGCGAAGTCTGCAGCGACAGGGTATTGCCACACAGCGCCGGGATATCAGTGCGGTTCGAGCACAGGTCATGGATCTGGGTGATCTCACTGTCCATCAGCTCTGGCAGGTGGGCCTGACAGTCGTGAAGCTGGTTAAACCAGAAGCCGTAGGGGCTGAACATGTTCCTGGCCCGCTCCGCCCGTTTCCGGCCAAGATTAAGCTCCCCAAACAGGAAATAGCAAAGCACGCCCAGTACCGGGATGATGTAGATGATCATCAGCCAGGCCAGAGAAACACTGACCGCGCGGCGTTTCAGAACCACACGGATGGTCACACCGGCGACCAGTATCCAGTAGAGAATCAGGCTCACCAGAGCAAATAGTTGATAAAACTTTTCCATTATCAGGCAGATAGTAATTATTCAGCCAAATCATACTAGCATCAAAGCCGTCAGGGACACCAGCAAACGGAGCGGGAATTCGGTAATCAATTATGAACAGAATCGATCAGGATAAGTATCGGAAATGTGAAAAGCCTGTAGGTGTTAAATTTACATTCGGACAAAAAAACAGCGAACGATAGCTTTAATTACACTAACGGCGGGAATTTATAGCGCGGACGCTTTAAATTTTACTCGCAAACTGTTTTACTTGCCATACACTGAAAACAACACAGAAAAACTTTGAGTGTAAATTTAATTGTACACTCTTGGCGATTAAGCAGGATTAATATGGCAACTCAATCTCGTGCTCAGTTCTCTTCGAAGCTGGGATTCATTATGGCCGCTGCCGGTTCAGCGGTTGGTTTGGGCAATATCTGGGGTTTTCCTACCCAGGCGGCAAGTAATGGCGGTGCGGTATTCCTGTTTACCTATCTGGTGATGGTGTTTGTGCTGGCGTGCCCGATGCTGATCGCAGAGCTCACCATTGGCCGCTATGGTCAGTCCAACCCGATTCAGTCGTTAAGAGCAGTTTGGCCTAAGGGTAAGATGGGCGCGGTGCTTATCGGGGTTGTAGCCCTGACGGTCTCGTCACTGATTCTCAGTTTCTACGCTATTATCGCAGGCTGGCTGATCGGTGAGTTTGCAGGTAATGCACTTGAGCTCATTGGGTTAAACGGCGCAGCCGAATGGCTGACCAGCTTTGGTCTGGCACGTAATCTGCTGTTGATGGTAAGTTTCATCGGTCTGACGATGTATGTCGTTCAGGCAGGTGTTGCAAATGGTATCGAGCGCTGGTCAAGTCGTCTTATGCCTGTACTGCTGGTACTGTTTGTGGTGATGATCGGATACATCCTGACTCAGGATGGTGCGATGGAAGGCCTGAAAATGTACCTGGTACCGGATTTTTCTCACTTCAGCGCCGATCTGGTTGTCAGCGCTATGGGGCAGGCTTTCTTCTCACTTTCACTCGGTGTGGGTGCGATGATGGTATACGGTTCTTACCTGAAAAAAGACGCCAACCTGCCTAAAACTGCTATTCAGGTATCCCTTGTTGATACCGGTATTGCGATCTGTGCTGGTCTGCTGGTGCTGCCAGCGATGTTTGTTGCAAAGCAGAATGGCGTAGAAATTTTCTCTCCATCGGGTGAGCTGCTTAGCTCTGATACTCTGGTGTTTACCGTATTGCCGGCTATGTTCGACACCATGGGCTCAGTTGGCCTGGTGGCTGGCCTGATGTTCTTCGCCCTGATGATCATTGCTGCGCTTACATCATCTATTGCAATGCTGGAAGTACCGGTTGCGTGTGCGACTGAAGAGCTGAATCAAAGCCGTAAAGTTGCGGTTGCCTGGATTGGTGGCGTGATCACTATTGCCTCTGCATTGATTGTAATGAACTTCGGCACCCTGTTTGGTTTTGTGGTAACCCTGACCACCGTTTATGCTCAGCCAATTCTGGCGCTGGTATTTGCCCTGCTGGTTGGCTGGGTATGGAACCGCAATAAGCTGCTGGAAGAGCTTAAGCAGGGTCACCCGGAAATTGAACAGAGCCTGTTCTGGAAGATCTGGCCGCTGTACGTTCGTGTGGTTTGTCCTGTACTGACGCTGGTGGTGTTCTTCGCATGACGGGTCCCCGTCTGACAACCGGATAAAATCCCGGTATACTCAACCAAAATTCTGACAAGCCCGCTCTGACGCGGGCTTTTATTCGTTACGATGAAGATGTTTGATATTGTTTTTACCCATCCTGACTTTCTGCTGATCAACAAGCACCAAGGTGTCAGCGTCCATAAAGATGACGGGGATACGGCGCTTCTGCAGGAAGTCGCCAAAGCCAGCGGTGATGCGCAGCTGTGGCTGATTCACCGTCTGGACAAAATGACCTCTGGCCTGCTGTTGCTTGGCCGTAACGCGCAGGCTGCTTCCACGCTTTCCGGTCTGTTTGCTGACCGGGAAGTGGAAAAATTCTACCTGGCGATTGGCAGTAAAAAACCGAAGAAGAAGCAGGGCGTTGTAATCGGTGATATGGAGCGCTCGCGCCGCGCCTCCTGGAAGCTGATTGCCAGCAAAGACAATCCGGCTGTCACCCAGTTTTTTTCTCTGGCCGGTGAGCCAGGAGAGCGGCTGTTTCTGTGTAAGCCCCGTACCGGCAAGACTCATCAGATCCGGGTTGCACTGAAGTCAGTGGGTTCGGCTATTGTCGGTGATGAGATATACAATGCTTCGGCTAAAGCTGACCGGGGATACCTGCACGCTTACGCGCTCAGCTTTTGCTATCAGGGAGAGCAGTTCCGCTTTGTGTGTGACCCGCGTGAAACGCCGTCTCTGGGCGCAAAATGGCAGGCAGAAGCGGTGGCGAATGCACTGCTGGAATGGCAGGCGCCGTGGGCGCTTAACTGGCCAAAAATTAAGTGAGATAAGTAATGGAAATTCAAGCATTAAGCCAGTTCTGGCCACACCTTAATCAGCAGCTGGAGCAGGCTCCGGATGAACTGCGCCGCGTGTTTCATGGCCGTGGCCGTTGCTACCCGGGGCTGGAGCAGCTGACCGCAGACTGGCTGCAGGGTCAGCTGGTGGTGAATCTGTTTAAACCGGCCGACGAAGCGTTTTTACAGGAGCTGCGCCGTGGTCTGGGTGAACTGGCGCAAAGCCCATTGTGGGCCGGGAAGAAAGGCCGGGCGATTTTGCTTCAGCACCGTTACCAGGATGGTGCGCCGTTTGAGGTGGTTGCCGGTGAACCTGAGCTTCACCCTGTAGTGCAGGAGTCAGGACTGAGCTATCAGCTGCTGCTGGGCAAGAACCAGAACTTTGGCCTGTTTCTGGACATGCGTCTTGGCCGGGACTGGATCCGTGAACGCTCAAAACACAAGAACGTGCTTAACCTGTTTGCTTACACCTGCGGCTTTTCTGTAGCTGCGGTCGAAGGCGGAGCGGATAAAGTGGTTAACGTGGATATGTCACGCGGCTCACTCAGCCGTGGCCGCGAGAACCACAAGCTGAATGACCACGAGCTGAATAAAGTGTTCTTTCTGGGACACGATATTTTCCGTTCGTGGGGCAAAATCAAAAAGGGCGGACCATACGACCTGGTGGTAATTGACCCACCTTCTTTCCAGAAAGGCAGCTTTGCCCTGAGTAAAGACTACAAGAAAATTCTGCGCCGCCTGCCGGATCTTCTGGCTGAGGGTGGTGAAGTGCTGGCGTGCGTCAACTCACCTGCGGTTACGCCTGACTTTCTGATTGAATCCATGCGCGAAGAAGCTCCGGAGCTGGAGTATCAGTACCGGCTGGATAACCCGCCGGAGTTTCCGGACAGTGATGCGGATGCGGCGCTGAAGGCGTTGGTGTTTAGTTGAATTAAAAAAACCTCCTGGCCGGGAGGTTTTTTGGTTGCGGGGTTCGTGGGACGTGGTTCGGGGGGATTTTCCCCCAGGCGACTTAGCCGCTGAGTTCCCATACCATCTCGCGTCTTACTGTTTTGCGGACTGGCAGCTGGCCTGGGTGACGGCCTGATCGAGCAGCAACTGGCCGCGGCTGTTGCGCAGCAGTAAGCGGTAGTTCACGCCTGCTTCCATCACTTTTTGGGTCATGTTGTTGCTGCAGTAATAGCTGACGGCGTTGCTCATCAGTGCCTGCGGTGTTTCACCACCACCGTCCTGGTTGTAGATCATCATCAGCTCAACCGTACCCTGTTTGGCTTTGGCGCTCATAACCTTGAGCGGGCCATATTCCACAGGGAGGCCCGCAGCGAGTACGTTAGCGCGTTGCTCTGCGGCCATATTGATTTTTTCCTGCTGATCGTCAGTGGAAGCACAGCCGGTGACCAGGGCACCTGCGGCTATCAGGGTTATCAGTTTTGGCGATAAGGAGCGTGTTCTCATGTTGCTAAAATACCTTTTTAAACGGTTTGACGATCACTTTCTCATAAACGCCTGCTTCAATATAAGGGTCTGCATCCGCCCATGCCTGCGCCTGCTCCAGCGAATCAAATTCGGCGATCACCGTTGAGCCGGTAAAGCCGGCTTCACCCGGGTTGTCGCTGTCGATGGCGGGCATTGGACCTGCAGTCAGCAGGCGGCCTTCGTCCTGCAGCAGTTGCAGGCGGGCAAGGTGGCGGTCACGAACGCTTTGGCGTTTTGACAATGAATTTTCGACGTCCTGAGAGAAGATCACATACCACATGAGCTAATTCCTTGTTTATTAAGCAATGGTCCTGATAGTAAACCCTCAGGCCTGCAAACGCATCCCATATTCCGCGATATGTGAGTCTGTATCACTGTTCAGGGCCCGGATTACTCGCCTTTTACCGGACGCGGACGGCCCTGGCTGTCGATCGCGACATAGTTAAACTGGGCTTCACATACCTGGTAGCGCTCGCCAATGCCGTCTTCACAGACCGGCTTCACCCATACAGCGAGGTGAATCTCCATTGAGGTGCGGCCGATTTTGGTGCACTCACCGTAACAACAGACAACATCGCCGACACGCACTGGTTTTTTAAAAGTGATACTGGAAACTGAGACAGTGACGATACGGCCATGAGAGATCTCTTTGGCAAGGATGCCGCCGGCAAGGTCGAGCTGGGACATGATCCAGCCACCAAAAATATCGCCGTTAGCGTTGGTGTCCGCCGGCATCGCCAGCGTTCGCAGCAGAAGTTGACCACGAGGGGTGTTTGCAGTTGTCATACTACTTTCCTAAAACAGAAAACCCTCCGCAGGCATCAGGCCTGCGAAGGGCAATTAAAAATCAGTAACAGTTATTCCTGTTCCGGTGACTCATCGGTTTTTGGCATGTGCTTATAAATATAGAGACCGGTTAACAGGGTGAAGCCAAACGTGGCGGCCAGCAGACCAAACACTTTAAAGTTGACCCATACATCCAGTGACAGGCTGAAAGCAACATATACGTTCAGCACCGCACACACGGTGAAAAAGCCAATCCACGCCCAGTTTATTTTGTTCCATACCGCGTCAGGCAGGGTGATCTCTTTGGCAAGCATGCCTTTGATCACCGGTTTGCCAATCATCTGGGTGATCAGCAGTCCAAGCGCGAACACCATATAAACGATGGTGACTTTCCATTTAATAAAGTTATCGTCGTGGAGGAAGATGGTCATGCCGCCGAACACGGCGACCATAACAAAGGTGACCAGCTGCATTTTTTCCACTTTCTTATACATAAAGTAAGTGACGGCGATTTGAATCGCTGTTGCGACGATCAGTGCACCGGTTGCCGTGTAGATGTCGTACATCTTGTACAGGGCAAAAAAGATAATCAGTGGAATAAAATCAATCAGTTGTTTCATTATGGACTACTTTCCTCAAACATAACCGTTACAGTCTACCCAAATTGGCGGCCGGAACAAACCGTCAATACAGATTTAGACACAGTTTGTGGCGCTTTGTTTCCTTACTTCAGACACTCAAAAGCCGGGCTGGGCCCGGCTTTGGTTATGACTGCATCGGAAAATGCAGTTAACTCTTTTTAAGCTTACGCTTCCTGCTTCTCAGGAACCGGCTGAGCCGCTTCCTCTTTCACCAGGCTGTCTACGATAACCGCACACGCCGCATCACCTGTGATGTTAAGCGCAGTACGGATCATATCGAAGATACGGTCCAGAGCGAACAGCAGTGGCAGGCCTTCGATAGGAATACCGGCAGCCAGCAGTACTGCTACAACCAGGAATGAAGGACCAGGTACACCCGCCTGACCAACCGCACCCAGGGTAGAGGTCACGATGATCGCGATGTAAGCACCCATGCTCAGGTCGATTTCAAACAGCTGAGCAAAGAAGATAGCAACCAGACCGTAGTAGATCGCGTTACCACTCATGTTGATGGTCGCGCCCAGCGGCAGGGTGAACGATGCAGTAGAGTTCGATACTTTCAGCTCGTGCTCACAGGTATCCATGGTTACCGGCAGGGTTGCCATAGAAGACGCGGTAGACAGTGCTACGGCCTGAGGCTTTTTCATCGCAGTGATGAACTTGCGCGCAGAGGTCTTGGTGAACAGCTGAACCATCGCAGGGTAAACGATAAAGCCGAAGATCAGAATAGCAGCAACGTAAACTACGAACAGTTTGAATACCACCATCAGGGCGCCGAAACCAAAGGTACCGACTGCTTCTGCCATCAGGCCGAATACACCGATTGGTGCGATAACCATTACCGCGTTGATCATCCATACCATAGCATCGACGATAGCGTTTACGCCGTTCAGAAGGGGAGTGCGACGCTCTTCTTCCAGTTTGGAAACCGCGATACCGAAGAACAGGCAGAATACCAGGATCTGCAGGATATTGGCTTCATTCAGCGACTGGAATACGTTGGTTGGGATCATACCGATAACGGTCGCCCAGAAGGTAGGCAGGCCACCTTTATCCGCGTACTCCGCAGAGAACATGCTCTGAACGGAAGATACGTCGATACCTGTACCTGGCTGGAATACCTCACCCATTACCAGCGCCAGCGCAACCGCCAGTGCTGAAGTCAGGGCAAAGAAACCCAGGGTAAAGCCGCCGACTTTACCGGCAGAATGACTGTTACCCAGACCAGCCGCACCTGAAATCAGTGCAACCGCAACCAGTGGAACAACCAGCATCTTGATCAGGGCGATAAAAATGGTGCCCAACGGGCCAAAAATGGTAGCTGTCTCGCCCATTACGGCACCGGCTAAGGTACCGAGGATCATCGCAATCACGACCTGAAAGCCGATGTTGCGTACTATTGATTTGTCTTTTAACACTTCCGTAACCTCTGTGCTATAAATGTTGTGTTTTACAGGAACAATATCCAGGTTTTATTCCTGTCCTGGAGGATTGTTCCGAATTGCTTTTTTACACGGATATGACATTCGGATCAACGACAACAACATATTCGGCGGCGTTTTTTAAACATCGCTCAGATAAGTGAATGATTTTGTGATTTTGGGGTATTTACGTGTCACAAATGTTAATGTGTGTAGTTGCTTATCTAAATTGGCGGGAATAACTGGGTGGGGGACATATAAAGGCGCCTTATGGGTTTATAAGGCGCCTGTTAATTAATGAAATGTTACTTTTGTGTGGCGGATTTCATGGAGGAGACGAACTCTGCCAGCTTTGCCAGCATGGTTTCCGGCTGATCAGCGTTTTGTTCAATGATCTTCACCACAGCAGAGCCGGAGATGGCACCGGCTGCGCCGGATTCAATCGCCTGTTTCACCTGGGCCGGCTCCGAGATACCAAAACCAAGCAGGGAAGGTGGCGCATTGTATTGCGTCAGTGTCTCCAGTTGAGTGGTCACCGGCATGTTGGCTTTGGTCTCTGCACCTGTCACGCCTGCGCGTGACAGCAGGTAAGTGTAACCGCCGCCCAGCTCAGCAACCTGCTTCAGGGTTTCGTCTGATGCGGTTGGCGGTGCAATAAAGATTGGCTTCACGCCGTATTTCTCTGCAGCCGCTACAAACTCGCCGCTTTCACCGGTCGGTACGTCCGCGATCAGTACTGAATCGACACCGGCCTGCTGGCAGCGCTGGTAGAAGTTATCGACACCGCGGGCGTAGACCAGGTTGGCATACATCAGCAGGCCGATTGGCAGCTCAGGGTATGCCGCGCGGATCTGGCCGATAAGCTCAAAACAGGTATCTGGCGTAGTACCTGAGTCCAGTGCGCGGATGTTCGCACCCTGGATGGTCGGGCCATCAGCCAGCGGATCTGAGAACGGAATACCCAGTTCCAGAGCATCCGCGCCGGATTCCACCAGGGTTTTCATGATCTGCAGTGACAGTTCCGGGGTTGGGTCACCCACAGTAACAAAAGGAACAAATGCGCCCTGGCCCTTTTCTTCAAGGCGGGCAAACAAAGCCTGGTAACGGTCCATCATAGTGCTCCTTTTTCTTCCAGAATGTCGTGAACGGTGAAGATGTCTTTATCGCCGCGGCCGGAAAGGTTAACTACCAGCAGCTGCTCTTTTTCCGGGTTTTCCTGCGCCATTTTCAGGGCGTAAGCCAGCGCGTGTGAAGACTCCAGTGCCGGAATGATACCTTCGTTGCGTGCCAGCGCCTGGAAAGCTTCCAGTGCTTCATCATCTGTGATGGCGACGTATTCGGCGCGGCCAGTCGCATTCAGGTGCGCGTGCTGCGGGCCAACAGACGGGAAGTCCAGGCCGGCAGAGACAGAGTAAGATTCTTCTACCTGGCCGTGCTCGTCCTGCATCAGCGGGGCTTTCATGCCAAAGAAGATGCCGGTCTTGCCGTGTTTAAGCGGCGCGCCGTGCTGGTCGGTGTCGATACCAAGGCCGGCAGGCTCAACGCCGATAAGGCCAACGCCTTCTTCTTCGATAAAGTCAGCAAACATACCAATAGCGTTTGAACCACCGCCAACACAGGCAATGACAGAATCCGGCAGGCGGCCTTCGCGCGCCAGGATCTGGTTTTTGGTTTCTTCACCGATCATGCGCTGGAACTCGCGCACGATAGTCGGGAATGGGTGAGGACCGGCCGCAGTACCCAGCAGGTAGTGCGCGGTCTCGTAGCTGCCGGACCAGTCGCGCAGTGCCTCGTTACAGGCATCTTTCAGAGTTGCGCTGCCGGAATGTACCGGGATCACTTCTGCGCCCATCAGACGCATACGGAATACGTTCGGGCTCTGACGCTCGACGTCTTTGGCACCCATGTATACGCGGCATTTCAGGCCAAGCAGGGCACACGCCAGTGCCGTCGCCACACCGTGCTGACCAGCGCCGGTTTCTGCGATGATCTCATCTTTACCCATGCGTTTTGCCAGCAGCGCCTGTCCCAGTACCTGGTTGGTTTTGTGGGCGCCGCCGTGCAGCAGGTCTTCACGCTTCAGGTAAAGCTTGGTTTTGGTGCCTTTGGTCAGGTTGCGGCACAGGGTCAGCGCGGTCGGACGACCAGCGTACTCCTGCAGCAGGGTCATAAACTCGGCGCGAAATGCCGGGTCTTCCTGCGCATCGATAAATGCCTGCTCGAGTTGCTCAAGAGCCGGGACCAGGATCTGAGGTACATACTGACCTCCGTATTCGCCAAAATAGGCATCCAGTTTAGCCATGACAGTTCCTTATATTAAAAATGACGAATCGCGCTGAACGCTTCGTTTAATTTGTTGAGATCTTTTTTACCCGGCGCAGATTCCACACCGGAGTTCAGGTCGAGGCCGAGGCAGCCGAGTCTGGCTGCGTCGGTTACATTATTTGGGTTCAGGCCCCCGGCAAGCATAATTTTGTCCAGTGGCTGCTCTTTCAGCAGCGACCAGTCAAATGTCTGGCCGGTTCCGCCGCATTGTCCTGCGACTTTGCTGTCGAGCAGATGGCGGTCGACGTTCTGTTCCAGAAGGGCCGGGACCTGGCCGTCTACCGGGTACGCTTTCCAGATCTGGCACTGCTCCGGCAACGCCTGGCGAAGAGCGTCGATATACGCCTGGTCTTCATTGCCGTGCAGCTGTACAGCTGTGAGGCCAAGCTCTTTTGCTGTTTGCACGACTTCATCCTGTGGGTGGTTTTGGAACACGCCCACGTATTTCAGTGGCGCACCGCTCATCACCAGCCGGGCAGCCTCCAGGTCCACGTGACGCTTTGATGCCGGAACGAAGATAAGCCCGCCGTAAACAGCACCGGCTGAATACGCCTTGGCCGCATCATCCGGGTGGGTCAGGCCGCATACCTTGTTATCCCCGGTCAGCACTTTGCGCACTGCCAGCTCAAGGTTGGCTTCGCCCATCAGCGAGCTGCCGATCAAAAAGCCTTTGGCGAAATTTGCCAGATCACGAACCTGCTGGTGATTGTAGATGCCGGACTCAGAGATAACGATGGTGCCTTCAGGCAGTTTTGGCGCCAGCTCTTTGGTGCGGTTCAGGTTGATAGAAAGGTCACGCAGGTTGCGGTTGTTGATCCCAACTACTTTTGCGCCAAGACTGATCGCACGTTCCAGTTCTTCTTCGTTACTGACTTCCGTCAGAATGCCGAGTCCCAGACTGTGTGCCGTATCGGCCAGTTCACGGTACTCGCTGTCATCGAGCACAGACAACATCAGCAGGATCGCATCCGCCTGATAGTGGCGGGCGAGGTATACCTGATAGGTATCCACCATAAAGTCCTTGCACAGAACAGGCTGGCTGGTCTGGCGTTTTACCTGAGGCAGAAAATCAAAGCTGCCCTGGAAGTATTTCTCATCGGTCAGCACCGAGATGGTGGTAGCGTAGTTTTTGTAAACTGAGGCGATGTAATCGAGATCGAAGTCATCGCGGATCAGCCCCTTTGACGGAGAGGCCTTTTTGCATTCCAGAATAAAACGGGTGCCTGGCTGGCTGAGCGCATCGTAAAAACTGCGGTCAGATGGTTCAAGCTTATCTTTAAAGCTCTCCAGCGGCTGCTCTGCTTTTCGCTGGGCAACCCAGACGTGTTTGTCTGCGACGATTTTGGCCAGTACCTGGGCCATATCACGCTGTTTCTGGCTTACAGGCTGTGTTTGGTTTTTGGATTGAGTCATCGGATTATCCCCGCTCTGCCAGTTGTTCAACCAGTTGATACGCTTTGCCTGAGTTCATCGCCTCAATGGCCTGTTGCGTGTTGGCTTTCAGGTCTTCATTGCCAAACAGTTTCAGCAGCAGGGCAACGTTGACCGCCACCGCAGAAACCTGAGCTTCGGTGCCTTTACCGGTCAGAATATTGGTGATGATGGCGCGGTTCTCAGCCGGCTCGCCACCTTTGATGGCTTCAAGCGGATGAGTATTTACGCCAAAGTCTTCCGGAGTCAGCACGTATTCAGTGATCTGACCGTCTTTGATTTCCGCGACCTGAGTTTCACCGTGAATGGCGACTTCATCCAGTCCACTGCCGTGTACCACTGCCGCGCGTTTAAAGCCCATCTCCAGCATGGTTTCGGCGATAGGGCGGATAAGCGCCGCATCGTACACACCCATCAGCTCGATGTTGGGTCTGGCCGGGTTGATCAGCGGGCCGAGAATATTAAAGATGGTGCGGGTTTTCATTGCCTGGCGCACCGGCATGGCGTGACGAACGCCCTGGTGGTACTGAGGAGCAAACAGGAAAGCCACGCCAAGGTCGTCGACCGCTTTACGGGTGTCTTCTGCGCTCATTGCCAGATTGATGCCAAATGAGTCGAGCAGATCGGACGAGCCCGATTTGCTCGATACGCCGCGGTTACCGTGTTTGGCGACTTTGATACCACACGCCGCAGCGACAAAGGCCGCCGTGGTGGAGATATTAATGGTGTTGGAGCCGTCACCGCCGGTGCCGACGATATCAGCAAAGTCATAATCCGGGCGCGGGAACGGGCTGGCGTTTTCCAGCAACGCGCTGGCGGCACCGGCGATTTCTGCCGGAGTTTCGCCTTTGATTTTCAGTGCGGTCAGTACCGCTGCCAGCAGCATAGGGTCCATTTCGCCTTTGATGATGGCGTCAAACAGGGTCTGGCTCTCTTCGCGGCTTAAAGACTGCTGCTGATACAGTTTATTGATGATCTGTTCCATATCTTATTCTTCCTTATTCTGTTACTGCAGACCGGCAGGCTTCAGTGCCCACTCAATGGTATTGGCCAGTAGTTGCGCGCCGCTGGTGGTCATGATTGATTCCGGGTGGAACTGAAAGCCACACACCCGGTCAGCCTCATTGACCACAGACATCACCAGTCCATCGACTTCTGCGGTCACCGTCAGTGAATCCGGCACTTGTTGCGCCACCAGAGAGTGGTAGCGGGCAATGGCCAATGGCGAAGGCAGCCCCTGATACACGGCGTGATCCTGATGTTCCATCATGGAGACTTTGCCGTGGACGATATCGCCCGCGCCACCAACCACGCCGCCGTAGGCTTCCACGATCGCCTGGTGGCCGAGGCAGATACCGATCATTGGCACTTTGCCTTTGAGGCGGGCGATAAGCTCAGGCATAGAGCCTGCTTCTGCCGGAGCGCCAGGGCCAGGAGAGAGGATCACAACCGGATTTTCCAGCGCGTTCACCGCCTGCTCGATAGCCTTTGCTGCAATATGATTACGGTACACCGTGACAGGGTAACCTAACGAGCGAAACTGATCGACCAGGTTGTAAGTAAAAGAGTCGAAGTTATCAACGAATACTAAATGGGCCATGTCGTTACTCCGTATGCGCAAGTTTAATCGCGTTGATAACGGCCTGAGCCTTACCGCGCGTTTCATCGGCTTCTGCCTGAGGGTCAGAATCGAACACCACACCGGCACCGGCCTGAACCTGTGCCACGCCGTCTTCTACATAAGCAGAGCGGATAACGATACATGAGTCCAGGTCACCTTCGCCGGTCAGATAGCCGACGGCGCCGCCGTAACTGCCACGACGAGCCTGTTCCACATCACGGATAAGCTGCATCGCGCGGATTTTTGGCGCGCCGGTCAGGGTGCCCATATTCATACAGGCCTGATAAGCGTGCAGGGCGTCCAGATCGCCGCGCAGCTGACCAACCACCCGGGATACCAGGTGCATGACGTGGCTGTAGCGATCCACTTTAAGCAGGTCGGCCACATGGCGGCTGCCCGGCTCTGAGATACGGGCAACGTCGTTACGGGCCAGGTCTACCAGCATCATGTGCTCAGCGTTTTCTTTGGTGTCGCTGCGCAGTTCCAGTTCAATGCGGCTGTCGAGATCAAAGTCGATTTCGCCGTTCGGGCGTTTACCGCGATGACGGGTACCGGCAATCGGGTAAATCTCAATCTGGTTGCTGTCGGTATCGTATTTCAGCGCGCTTTCCGGTGATGCGCCAAACAGGGTAAAGCGCTCATCGTGCATGTAGAACATATACGGGCTTGGGTTGCTGTGCTTGAGTGCTTTGTACGCTGAAAGCGGTGCCGGGCACGGCAGGGTAAAGCGGCGTGAAGGCACCACCTGGAAGATGTCGCCTTTGACCACGTACTCTTTCAGATCCCGTACGATCTGGCAGAAGTCTTTATCGCTGATGTTGGTCTGTGGTTCGATGGCGTCAAACTTTGGTGCGGCTTCCAGCGGTGCCGGAGCCTGACAGGCATCTGAAATGTCGGCCAGGCGCTGGTTCAGCTGCTGGGCAATTTCTGCGTTGCCGTCAAACTGGGTTGCCTGAACGTCGGCGCGCTGGTTCTGGTGGTCGATGACCATCAGGGTTTCGGCAACGTAAAATACGTAATCCGGGCAGCGGTTGCCCTCTGTGACTTCTCCCAGTGGCTCGAAGTTAGCCACAAGGTCGTAGGCAAACAGGCCACCGATAAACAGATCAAAGCGGGCATTGTCTGTCAGGTCAAAGCTGTGCTGAACCAGGCGCAGGGCGTCAAAGCTTGATGCTTCACGCAGGCGGCTGTCTTCATCGAGTGTGCTGTCCGGGTCCGGGAAGTGGATGGTAAAGCCATCATCGCTCTCTGAGCTGGTCACGTCCTTAACCAGATTTTGTTTCAGACGGGCAAGCAGCTGGTGGCCGTTGTCTGTCAGTGCTTCGAAGCGTACATCATGACCAAAGCACTCAATTCGCATTGCTGCATCAATCAGCAAAAAGCTTTTAATGTTTTCCTTGGAATCGATCTCGGCCGACTCAAGCAGCAGGCTGTTGGCTTTGTCGCCACACACCGCCTGGAAGATACGGGTCGGATCATCGCTGTAAGGCACATCGAGATGATGGAGGCTCAGCCTGCCCTGGTTCTTAATACTAATGGTCTTGTTCACAAGACCTCCTTGTTGATGCATTTCTTTAATTCCTGCGCTACATACTCGCACAATCATCCGGCCAGCCCAATGAAAGCAAACGTTTTTTTGCTGGATTTTTACGCGGTTGAATGTGAGGTAACCGACAAAATAAAAAGCCCGCTTATTAAGCGGGCTGTATGAAGCTGATTCTGTAAAATCACACTGACACCGAAGCCCGCCATCGCTCAGACCATACGCGCCACCATGCCTCAGTGATAACCACTGACAGTTTGGTGTTATGTTGAAGGTCTGAATGCTGTAACATGAACTGATATCCGTGTTTGTATTTGCGTACTAGTTAACTAGTACAGGAAGGAAAAGTCAAGCCCAAATTATGCGAATTGATCTGCACAGTCACACCACCGCCTCCGATGGCCGTTTTACCCCTGAGCAATTGATAGACAGAGCCGTGCAGTTTAATCTGGATGTGCTGGCTGTTACGGACCACGACACCGTAGCAGGTCTGCCGGTTGCTCATGACTATATTGCTGAGCAGGGGCTGGATCTTATCCTGCTCAACGGCATCGAGATCTCCACCGTCTGGCAAAACAAAGACATTCATGTCGTCGGGCTTAATATCGACCCACAAAACACAGCACTTCAGTCACTGATCCACGCCCAGCAACAGCGAAGGGTGGAACGCTCTGAGCTGATGGCGACCCGGCTGGAAAAATCGCTGCGGGTGGAAGGCATTATTGAAGAAGTCAGGGCACTGGCCGGTGATGCGCCGGTCACCCGGGCTCACTTTGCTAAATGGCTGGTGGATAATGGCCACGCCAAAGGCATGCAGCAGGTATTTAAGAAGTTTCTGACCCGCAATAATCCGGGTTATGTGCCGCCGAACTGGTGCACCATTGAGGGCGCGGTCAGTACGATTCATGCTGCCGGAGGCGTCGCTGTTCTGGCTCATCCCGGGCGTTATCAGCTCACGGCCAAGTGGACTAAACGCCTGATACAGGCCTTCTGCGACGCCGGTGGTGATGCCATGGAAGTTGCCCAGCCCCAGCAGGCGCAACAAGAAAGGCGCAATCTGGCTGATTATGCTATACAATACAAACTATTAGCCTCCCAAGGTTCTGATTTTCATTATCCCTCTCCGTGGATGGAGCTGGGACGTAATCTGTGGCTCCCCGCTGGTGCGGAGCCGGTATGGAAAGATTGGGGGCTGGAGCTGCGCGTAAAAAGCAAGAACGAACCGGCGCAGCCCGGGCAGCCTGATCTAAGTGAGGAATAACATGAGTCAATTTTTCTACATTCACCCGGAAAACCCTCAGGCGCGGCTGATCACTCAGGCCGTGGCGATCATCCGTAATGGCGGGGTAGTGGTTTATCCGACCGATTCGGGTTACGCGCTCGGCTGTCAGTTGGAAAATAAGCAGGCGCTGGAGCGCATCTGCCGTATCCGCAGGCTGGATGATAAGCACAATTTTACTTTGCTGTGCCGCGACCTTTCTGAGCTGTCACTGTATGCACGCGTGGATAACGGCGCGTTCCGTCTGCTGAAAAACAACACGCCGGGGCCTTACACCTTTATCTTCAAAGGGACCAAAGAGGTACCGCGCCGCCTGATGAACTCTAAGCGTAAGACCATTGGTATCCGGGTTCCGGACAACAGAATCGCGCTGGACCTGCTTGAAGCGCTGGGCGAGCCTCTGATGTCAACGTCGCTTATCCTGCCGGGCAGTGATGTGACCGAATCTGACCCGGAAGAGATCCGCGATAAACTGGAGCACGCGGTGGACGCGATCCTGAACGGCGGCTACCTGGGCGAGCAGCCAACCACAGTGATTGACTTCAGTGATGACGAAGCCGTTATCGCCCGTGTTGGCGCTGGTGATCCTTCACCTTTTGAGTAAATTTCTGCTGACCAGACAAGGTTTTTTTGCCATAATACGCGGCCGCCAGTTTGGGCGGTAACCCCCGTTTAGATTCGACGTCTGTGAAGACGACAAATAGGTAAGGTAATGAGCGAAAAGTTACAGAAAGTATTAGCACGTGCAGGCCATGGCTCCAGACGTGAAATTGAATCCCTCATCCGCGCCGGACGCGTCAGTGTTGACGGTCAGGTAGCGAAACTGGGTGAGCGCCTGGAAGATGACAATGCGACCGTTCGCATTGACGGCCACACTGTTTCTGTAAAAGCGTCAGAAGAAGTGGTATGTCGCGTATTGGCATACTACAAACCAGAAGGTGAACTGTGTACGCGTCACGACCCTGAAGGTCGTCGTACCGTTTTCGACCGTCTGCCAAAAATCCGTGGTGCCCGCTGGGTATCCGTTGGTCGTCTGGATGCCAACACATCTGGCCTGCTGCTGTTCACTACTGATGGTGAACTGGCAAACCGTCTGATGCACCCGTCCCGTCAGGTTGAGCGTGAGTACCTGGTGCGTGTATTTGGTGAAGTGAACGAAGAGAAAGTTCGTAACCTGGTACGCGGCGTGAAACTGGAAGACGGCATGGCCCGTTTTGAAGACGTGGTTTACGCCGGCGGTGAGGGTATGAACCATACTTTCTACGTGGCGATCAACGAAGGCCGTAACCGTGAAGTACGTCGTCTGTGGGAATCACAGGAGTGTACGGTAAGCCGTCTGAAGCGTGTTCGTTACGGTGACATCTTCCTCGATAAAAAACTGCCACGCGGTGGCTGGATGGAGCTGTCTCTTAAAGAGGTGAACTACCTGCGTGAGATGGTAGAACTGCGTCCGGAGAAAAACTCATTTATTGATGTAAACGGCTCTAACACGTCACGCAAGCGTGAGCGTTCCCGCAGCCAGAAGATCCGTCGTGCGGTGAAGCGTCACGAAGAGCGCGTGAGCAATCCCGGTGGTGGCCGTGCCAATGCACGCCGCAAGCCAAAACCAGGCGGCAGCCGTAACCGCAAGTAATCGGCAACAGAATCAAAAAAGCCTTCCTTTCGGAAGGCTTTTTTATATCAATTGTTCCCCTAACCCTTTTCTAATGCACTGCCCGGAGCAGGGCGTCCAGTTCCTCCTGAGTAACGAGTTCGCGTTGGTTGCGGACTGGTCTGGTATTACTGACGGTTTTTAACTGCGCAAGCAGATTTACTTTCTGGCCATAGGTCATGTCATCAACCGAGTCCAGAATACGCTGAAATTCTGTTTTGTTCATAATCACCCCCAAATAAGCGTTGACCGCTGTGGTCATAAAGAGTGTTCAGCGCTTATATGATACTTGTTGCTATTTTTGGTGGCAATGGAGCGACGGGAAAGGTATGAGAGGAAGTGTTAAAGCGTGATCCTGGTAACGGAAATCCAGGGAAAGTTCTCTGAGCTGCCGTAATCCCCAAGAAGAAGAGGACAGCTCAGAGAGAAGAGCGCACTTAATCGCGCTTCCACAGCATGTGGCAGAACTTATGATCCGGGTCACGGCTGATCAGCATACGGGCGAACACATCGTCCAGCTCATCGTTTTCTTCGTTGACCAGGCCGATACGCACTTCAGCGTAGGTTTCTTTGTCGACTTCAAAACCTACATGTGAAGCCCAGTCATCGCCGGTTTCGACGATCTCAGCAGCGCCGCGGTCATCAAACTGAGCGGTGAACAGGATCACATCGGCCGGCTCCAGGTTGTCTGGTGCCATTTCAAGGAAGATGTCGTAAGCCGCTTCGATTACGTCGTCGTATGAAATCAATTCAGACATAGGATTAAGCCCGGCTCATGTATTTGCGTTCGGTGGTGTTTACCACGATGCGGTCACCGGTTGCGATGTATTCCGGTACCTGAACGACAAGGCCGGTTGCAAAACGTGCTGGTTTGGTGCGCGCAGAGGCAGAAGCGCCTTTGATTGAAGGATCAGTCTCTTCGATCACCAGTTCAACAGAAGAAGGCAGTTCAAGACCTGCCGCCTGGCCGTTGATCAGCATAACCATCAGGCCCTGGGTCTCTTCAGTGATGAACAGCAGCTCATCTTCGATCTCGTCCTGCTTGAATACGAACTGGCTGTAATCTTCGTTGTCCATGAAGATGTACTCATCGCCGTCAACGTAAGAGAATGCAACCGCACGTTTGGTCATATCAACGGTTTCTACCACGTCATCTGACTTGTAACGCTCGTCAGCGCGGGCGCCGGTTGCCAGGTCAGTACAACGCAGTTTGTAGATTTTTGCGCCGCCACGTCCACCAGGAGTGGTGATTTCGATATCTTTGATTAACAGAGTCTTGCCATTCGATTCAATCGCAAAACCTTTTTTAAGTTCACTTGCCTTTGGCATGGTTTATTTCCTGGTTAGTTTTAACGCCAAGAAATTACCACGATCTGAAGAAAAACCAAACCCTTGATTGAAGATAAAAGCTGAGACAAACTAGGCGCTCCAGCAGAGATTAAGGTTGTTTGACCGCGACTATGACAGCACTACCCAGGATTCACCCCGCCGAACCGTTTCAGGCCGAATTTGAACCGGTTATTTCCCAGTTAAAGCAGTACCTCGTGAAGGGGCTTGGCACCAATTTGCAGAGCGTATATCTGTTTGGCAGTGTGGCAAGAAAAAGTGCCCGGCCGGGTAAGTCAAATCTCGATGTGGTGATCCTCACCTACAGGCCTTTCTCTTCTCAGGAGCAAAGCCTGCTTAACACCATTAAAATGCAGTTCTCCCGCCGCTTCCCTCAGATCAGGGGGATTTCGTTTCAACACGGGGTGGTAGATGATGTGCTCAGCCTGGAAGGCATTTTTACCTGGGGCTTTATGCTTAGCCATTGTTGCGTCTGTATTCAGGGGGAAGACCTTTCTGACCGGTTTGGTGATTTTGAGCCAAGCTGGGAGATTGCCAAACACTGGAACATGGACGTGGAAGAGTGGCTGAAACACTACCGGGCGAAAATCGTCAAAGCGGAGTCGCTGCCGGAGCAGGTAAGGGCGCAGCAGGCGATCGCTAAGAAGCTGCTTCGGGCCAGCTATTCGCTGATCATGCATAAAGATAAGCAGTGGATTGAAGACCCGGTAGCCTGCGGCAAGACCTTTCTGCGTTATTATCCGGCAAAGCGTCCCGATATTGAGCGGCTGGTGATCCTGCTGACAGGCAAGCCGGTGCCCAAGCGTTCAGCTATTGGCATTCTGGATGATTTTGGCCGTTGGCTGGTGAAAGCCTACCAGCGTACTGAGTTTCGGATTGGATAGGCCTGCTGCAGGGGGTTGCAGCAGGATTTTGAGAGGGATTACAGAGGAGATGCTGTGGTCAGCACAGCGTTGTCCAGCTCATTCACTTCATCAATGTAAAGGACAACGGATTCTCCGGCCTGTTCGGTTTTACTGCCAAAGTAAGCCAGGTGAAATACAGCTTCACCCTCATTGACCAGCGGCAGGGTTTGCTGACCAATCACGATGCCGTCTTTTGGCGAGAGGATTTCACTCTCTTCATTGCCCGCCGGTGACCGGATATAGCCCAGCACCTGGCCTTTAGTCACTTTATCTCCCAGACTCACCTGACAGTGCAAAATGCCGTTGGCGTTCGCGCGGATCCAGCTGGTGGTGTTGGCAATAACCGGGTCTGGCAGTGCTTTGCGGCTGGCGCGCAGCATGCCAATTGCCCGCATCACCTGTTTTATCCCAATCACACCCGCGGTGATCGAAATGGGCTCAAAGCGCAGCGCCTCCCCTGCCTCGTAGGTCAGGGTCGGAATGCCGAGGTATTCGGCCTCACTGCGCAGTGAGCCATCGCGAAGCGGCGCATCGACAATCACGGGGGTGTTGAATGCTTTGGCGATGCGCAGCGTTTCCGGGTTGTCCAGATTGGCTCTTATCTGGGGTAAATTGGTCCGGTGGATCGCGCCGGTGTGCAGGTCGATAATGTAATCACACCGTCTGGCTATCTGATTAAAGAAGCTGTGCGCGATCCGCGAGCCCAGTGAGCCGCTTTCGCTGCCGGGAAAGCAGCGGTTCAGGTCACGGCGGTCCGGCAGATATCGGGATTTATGGATAAAGCCAAATACGTTCACCACCGGCACGGCGATAATGGTGCCGCGCAGACGCGCTGGGTCGATGGTCTGACACATCTGACGAACGATTTCGACGCCATTGAGCTCATCACCGTGAATTGCTGCGTTAAGCAACAGCACCGGCCCTGCATGTTTTCCATGCAGGACTTCGACTGAGATGGACAGCGGCGACTGGTTATACAGCAGGGCTGTCGGCATTTCAAACTGACAGCGGCTGCCCGGTGCTATCTGGTGTTCAAGCAGCTGAAACGGTGAGTTTCTCTTTGCCATTTTTTGCTCCCAACACTTTCTTTTCGATATGTTCTATGATCATACCTGCTACATCCTTGCCTGTTGCCGCTTCAATACCTTCCAGACCCGGCGAGGAGTTGACTTCCATCACCAGTGGGCCGCGGTTTGAACGCAGCAGATCCACACCAGCCACACTCAGTCCCATCGCTTTGGCTGCCGCAACAGCGGTCTTGCGTTCCTGCGGAGTGATCTTGACCAGGGTTGCGCTGCCGCCACGGTGCAGGTTGGAGCGAAACTCGCCTTCTGCGCCCTGACGCTTCATTGCGGCGATCACTTTGTCACCAATTACGAAGCAGCGGATATCCGCACCATCGGCTTCTTTGATGAACTCCTGTACCATGATGTTGGCTTTCAGGCCCATAAAGGCTTCGATTACGCTCTCGGCTGCTTTGCGGGTTTCCGCCAGTACCACGCCGATGCCCTGAGTGCCTTCCAGCAGTTTGATCACCACAGGAGCCCCACCGACCATATCCAGCAGATCTTTCACATCATCCGGACGGCTGGCAAAGCCGGTGACCGGCATACCAATCCCGCGACGGGAGAGGATCTGCATTGAGCGCAGTTTATCCCGTGAACGGGAGATAGCGATCGACTCGTTTATGGTGTACACGCCCATGGTTTCAAACTGGCGCAGTACTGCGGTGCCGTAGAAAGTGACAGAGGCACCGATGCGCGGGATCACCGCATCGAAACCGACCAGCTCTTCACCTTTGTAGTGGATCTCTGGCTGGTGGGAGTTAATGTTCATGTAGCAGCGCAGTGCATCAATCACATGCGCCTGGTGGCCACGGGCTTCGCACGCCTCGATCAGGCGGCGGGTTGAGTACAGGGACGCGTTACGCGACAGGATTCCGATTTTCATTCTTTTATTCTTCGCTCATCAGGTAAGAGGCATCCGGGTCTACTACTATTCGGTCAACCATCGCCGTACGCCCCAAAAGCATGCGAAAACGCATGTTTTCTCTGTTAGTCAGGGTGATTTCAATTGGCCAGTTCTGCCCGCCAAGGCTTATCTGACTTTCGATGACATAGCGCAGCTCTTCATGGCCGCCTGAGTCACGCACGATACGCTGATCGATGACCCTGGCTTCGCAGGTGGCTTCCACGCTGTTGTCCTGTTTTGGGTGCATCCAGAAGCGCACCCATAGCTCACTGTTTTGTTCAAATGTCTCCAGCCTGAAGGCATGCAGACAGGATGTCCGGGCTCCCGTATCCACTTTGGCTTTAACATGGGTTAATCCAAGTTCGGGCAGGGTGACCACTTCGCGCCACCCCAGGGTCATTTTGGTATGCATTGTTTTTTATCTCCGGGGTTACCAATTGGCGCGGACTCTAGCAGCGGAGATCGCAAATGTATTGCGAATTAAAATTGTCGGGACGATAAAATTTTTTTGTTGTCAGGAGAGATGGAAGATTATGGGTTGCTGGGTTGCTGGGTTGCTGGGTTGCTGGGTTGCTGGGTTGCTGGGTTGCTGGGTTGCTGGGTTGCTGGGTTGCTGGGTTGCTGGGTTGCTGGGTTGCTGGTGAGGGACGGCTGTCGTCAGAACAGCCCTAACTGAGGTGCGGTCAGTTGCTCAAAATCAAGGCCGATAAACGGCAGGATGGCATCAGCCACCGGTTTGAGTTGCTTGTCGATATAGTGCTGATAGTCGATGCTGCTGGAGAGGTACTCTTTGGGCTCCGGGCCATTTACGGTGATCAGGTACTCGATACGGCCGCGGTTCTGATACTGCAGCGGACGGCCGAGGCGGGCGTTGGTTTCGTCAGCAAGGCGGGCCGCGCGCACCTGTGGCGGAACATTTTTCTGATAGTCGGACAGTTTGCGGCGCAGTCGTTTCTGATACACCAGTTGATCGTCAAAATCACCGGCGCGGGTCTTCTCCACGTAGTCGCGGATATAGTCCCCCGGCTCTTCACCGTGGAAGACCATTTCATACAGTTGCTGCTGAAAAGTCTGGGAAAGGGGGGTCCAGTCGGTGCGCGCGCTTTCAAGGCCTTTGAAGATGATTTTTTCATCGCCCGGTTCGCCAGTCAGGCCGGCGTAACGTTTCTTTGAGCCCGCTTCTGAGCCACGGATAGTCGGCATCAGAAACTTGCAGTAATGGGTTTCGTACTCTATTTCAAGGCACGACTCCAGCCCGAACTCCTCTTTGAGGTGTTCCTGCCACCACAGGTTGATGTGTGTAGTCAGTTCGTTGCCGATTGCATCGGCCTCCTGCTGGCTGTGCGCTTTGGTCAGGGAGACAAAGGTCGAGTCGGTATCACCATAGATAACCTGGTAGCCTTTGGCTTCGATAAGTCTGCGGGTCTGTTTCATGATCTCATGGCCGCGCATGGTAATAGAGGAGGCCAGGCGGGTGTCGAAAAAGCGGCAGCCAGATGAGCCGAGCACACCATAAAAGGAGTTCATGATGATTTTGATCGCCTGTGAGAAGGCTTTCTCGTTGTTGCGTTTAGCCCTGTCCCGAGCCTGCCACAGGTTTCGGATCATCTCGGGCAGGAAGTGGTGTGAGCGGTGGAACTGGCCGCCACGAAAGCCGGCTACCGCACTCTCTGGGGTGTTGCCGGTCTCCTGTTTCAGCCCTTCGACCAGGCCGAGCGGATCAATCAGAAAACTGCGGATAATCGATGGGTAGAGGCTCTTAAAATCCAGTACCAGCACAGAGTCATACAGACCCGGCAGGGAGTCCATCACATAGCCGCCAGGGCTTGCCAGCCAGTTTTCCGGGTGCAGGTTAGGGGCGACATAACCTGCGCGGTGCAGCCTTGGCAGGTAGAGGTTGGTAAAGGCCGCGACAGAGCCGCCGATACGGTCGAGCCCAACTCCGGTCAGCCTGGAGCGTTCAATGGCAAACTCCAGCAGGTGAGTGTGCTTAAATATACGCGTCACCAGTACGCAGTCCTGCAGGTTATATTTGGCCAGCATCGGCTTGTCATCGCGGTACATACGGTTGATTTCATCCATACGGTCATAGACGTTATGGATGGCTTTGCCCTCACCAAGCAGCTCCTGAGCGACAGATTCCAGTGACCAGCTGCGAAAATGGTAAGTGGCGGTTTTCAGGGTATCTATGCCATCGAGTACCACCCGGCCGGGGATGGTGATAAAGCCCTGGTTGGTGTTCGATGACTGACGGAAATGGGCGTTCTGTCCGCCACGGCCCAGTGCCAGCGGCAGTTTGTGCCATTCACAGCGTTTTGCCAGCAGGCGAAAGTCAAAGTCCACTACGTTCCAGCCGATGACAATATCCGGGTCGTAGTGTTCAAACCAGGCGAACAGGGCACTCAGCAGGGCTTTTTCATCGTGCACCCATTCAACCGGGGTTTCTGTTGGTTCGGCTTCACCCACCATGATTACCCGGCTGTCTTTTTCACTGTGCAGGCCAACCGAGTAAAGCACGCCTTTTTCGCTGCATTCAAAATCGAGTGATACGGTGTGCAGGGCGGGAGTGTACTCACTGGCTTTGGCGCGGGCCTGGTCGATACGAATATGGCTGCGGCGCTGGCTTTGGCGTCCGTCAAATGCGATACCGCCCTGAATATAACGCTCCATCAGAAAGCGGTCAGCAAGGCGGATATCGGCTTCATAGTGGGCAATATTATTGCTCTCCAGAATACCCGCCAGCCGGGAGGCGTCACGAATCGAGTGGCAATACACGGCGCAAACCGGCTGTTGGCCAAAGGTGTGCATCTCAAGCGGTTTGAGTTCGGCGTTAATTCCTGCGCTGCCAGCCATATCTTTGGCTTGCAGTTGGTCGTCCTGGTGAATAAAAAACACCGGTTTCTGCTGCGGGATCACCAGCTGACAGGGGCCCTGGTCAGTTGCGGCCCACAGCTCTATCTGAGCCAGTCCTGCTCTGTCTTTTGCCTGCCGGGTAAGAATAAATCCGTTATGAACTGCCACGATGCCTGAGGGGTTTGTCTGGAATGAAGCCCCGATTGTAGCAGAAATTGGCGCCGGTAAACCCAGGTTTGGCGGGATGAAGAATAATTATCCGTGTTCTTATGTGTTTTAGTTCTTTATCAATGTGGTCAATATTGGTTATGCTGACCGTCAGGCCAGTAAAACCGTTACTGATTACGACCGGCGCAGGTGCTGATGGCAGGTACCAGTATCTGGTGTCAAATTGTCAGTCAAAATAACCTGACAGATGCTGTGGTTAAAATTAAATCAGTTACTTACAGGACTCGAAAAAATTGAGATTAGTTGTTGCTAAAGTTTGCTTTACCCCTCAAATTGGGTGTAATTTTTAGTTCTGATTTACGGTATACTGGCAGGTGTTGCGCACTTGCGCAGAAGTAAGAGCCAAATTCTGATTGTGGAGATACAAGTTTGATAAATGTTTTCCTTGTAGATGATCACGAGCTGGTTCGCACAGGGATACGACGTATTATTGAAGACGTCCGTGGTATGAATGTGGCAGGGGAAGCTGACAGCGGTGAAGATGCGGTCAAATGGTGTCGTAGTAACCATGTTGACGTGATCCTGATGGATATGAACATGCCAGGTATTGGCGGTTTGGAGGCCACTAAGAAAATTTTACGTTTTAATCCGGACGTAAAAATCATCGTATTAACAGTTCATACAGAGAATCCGTTCCCGACCAAAGTGATGCAGGCCGGTGCGGCAGGTTATCTGACCAAAGGGGCAGGACCTGATGAGATGGTGAATGCTATTCGTGTGGTGAACTCGGGTCAGCGTTATATTTCACCTGAGATTGCTCAGCAAATGGCGCTTAGCCAGTTCTCTTCAGCATCTGAAAATCCTTTTAAAGAGCTTTCTGAGCGTGAACTGCAGATCATGATGATGATCACTAAAGGGCAGAAAGTGACCGATATTTCCGAGCAACTCAATTTGAGCCCGAAAACGGTCAACAGTTATCGCTATCGTCTGTTTAACAAACTGGACATCAGCGGTGACGTAGAACTGACCCACCTGGCGATCCGTCACGGAATGATTGACACCGAAACCCTGTAAGCGTGTTTGATTCCCAATCTTTCCTTAAGACAGTTACCAGTCAACCCGGCGTGTATCGTATGTACGATGCCGGGTCGACGGTGATCTACGTCGGCAAAGCCAAAGACTTAAAAAAGCGTCTCTCCAGTTATTTTCGGGCCAGACTCGACAACGAAAAGACCCGCGCCCTGGTCAGTCATATCGACAGAATTGATGTCACGGTGACTCATACCGAGACCGAAGCGCTGATCCTCGAGCACAATTACATCAAGCAGTATTTGCCCAAGTACAACGTGCTGCTGCGGGATGATAAGTCCTACCCGTTTATTTTTATCAGTGGGCATAAGCACCCAAGACTGTCGATGCACCGCGGGGCCAAAAAGCGCAAAGGCGAGTATTTTGGACCGTATCCGGACTCCGGTGCCGTGCGTGAAACCCTGCACCTTATCCAGAAGATTTTTCCTGTTCGCCAGTGTGAAGACACGGTGTATGCCAACCGTACCCGCCCTTGTCTGATGTATCAGATCGGCCGCTGCGCCGGGCCTTGTGTTAAAGAGGTGATTTCAGACCAGGAGTACTCTGATTTGGTGGAGTATGTCCGGCTGTTTCTGCAGGGCAAAGATCAGCTGGTGGTGCAGACCCTGATTGAGAAGATGGAGCAGGCGAGTCAGGCATTGCGGTTTGAAGATGCGGCCAGATTGCGTGACCAGATCCAGGCGATTCGCCGGGTGCAGGAGCAGCAGTTTGTCTCCGAAGACAGCATGGATGATATCGACGTGCTCGGTTTTGCTCAGGAAAACGGGGTGGCCTGCATTCACATCCTGATGATCCGTCATGGTAAGATTCTCGGCAGCCGAAGTCACTTTCCCAAAATCCCGGCTAATACCAGCCGTGATGAAGTATTTGAAGCATTTCTCAGCCAGTATTATCTCAGCCACAGTGAAGTGCGTACCCTGCCTGGCAGACTTATCGCTGACAGCGAACTGATTTCAGACCTGACGGCATTTGAGCAGGCGCTGAGCGACATTGCCGGGCGTAAAGTCACTATTCACGCTAACCCTAAAGGGCAGCGGGCCCGTTACCTGAAACTGGCCAACACGAACGCGCTGACGGCAATTACGACCAAAATTAATCACAAGATGACCATAGCTCAGCGTTTCCAGGCGCTTGAGCAGGCGCTCGGCACGGATAAAATCCGCCGTATGGAGTGTTTTGATATCAGTCATACCATGGGCGAGAGCACGATTGCTTCCTGTGTGGTGTTTAATCATGAAGGGCCGGTGAAGCAGGAGTACCGCCGCTATAACATCACAGGTATCACCGGTGGTGATGACTATGCTGCAATGGGGCAGGTGCTTGAGCGCCGTTATTCCAAACAAATTGATGCGGAGAAGATCCCGGACATCATCTTCATTGATGGCGGTAAGGGACAACTGAACCGTGCTCATGAGATCATTGAACAGCACTGGCAGGACTGGTCGAAGCGTCCGCTGCTGATCGGTATCGCCAAAGGGGTGACCCGTAAGCCGGGGCTGGAAACGCTGATCACTACAGACGGTGATGAGTTCAGCCTGCCGTCTGATGCGCCGTCGCTGCATCTGATCCAGCATATCCGGGATGAGAGCCACAATCACGCCATTGCCGGACACCGGGCCAAAAGGGGTAAAACCCGTCGTACCAGCCCCCTCGAGGGGATCGAAGGTGTGGGTCCAAAGCGCCGTCAGGCACTGCTCAAGTATATGGGTGGCCTGCAGGAGCTGAAACGCGCCAGTGCAGAAGAAATCGCCAAAGTGCCAGGGATAAGCCATTCTTTGGCAGAAAATATCTTTCAGGCATTGAAACAATAACTAATTTGACGCACCATTAGTGCGCAACCCCTAAGAGCCTAATTAATATGCGTTTTACCATACCGAATATTCTGACCTTCCTCCGTTTGATCCTGATCCCAGTTTTTGTGGTTGTATTCTATCTTCCGTACAGCTGGGCACCGTTCGCCGCCGCGATGGTTTTTTGGCTGGCAGGGGTGACGGACTGGCTTGACGGTATGCTGGCGCGCAAACTGGGCCAGACCTCTCGTTTTGGGGCATTTCTGGACCCGGTTGCAGACAAGGTAATGGTAGCTGCGGCGCTTATTTTGATCACCGAGGACTATCACAACATCTGGGTGACCATTCCGGCGATTACCATGATTGCCCGCGAGATCATCATTTCGGCTCTGCGTGAGTGGATGGCGGAAATCGGTAAACGCGCCAGTGTGGCGGTTTCCTGGGTGGGTAAGGTAAAAACCATGTCGCAGATGTTTGCGCTGTGGGTGATGATCTGGAAATACGATGACTGGATGATCTGGCTGGGTTATGGCGCGCTGTATGTGGCAACATTCCTGACGTACTGGTCGATGGTTCAGTACCTGAAAGCGGCCAAAGATGATTTGCTCGCTGAAGAGCATCACTGAGAACTGTAAGAACAGATATAAGAAAAGCGCCTGATGAGGCGCTTTTTTTTATCCGGGGTCATGCACGACTATTCGGTCGCTTCGTGGATCGCTTCTTTAGTGTCATCGTAGATTTTGGACGAATCCTCTTTAACGCCCTGCCAGGTGCTTGAGCAGCCGCCAAGAAAAAGTGCGACGGTGGCGATAACCAGTGAAATTCTCATTATTTATACCTCAGAGATCATTTATATAGAGTTAATATAACAAAACAGAGTCAGAGTGGAAGCGTGTTCAGGAATCATATTTCTGTTCCATATACATGTTTCTGCCTCTTCGTTTGGCCTGATAGAGCGCGATATCTGCACGGTGGAGACACTCACTCAGGGAGAGCTGCGACAGGTCCTGACGAATGTGGGCGGCACCTATGGAAAGGGATAACCGGTCCGCGCAATAGGAGTGCTCGTTAGGCAGGTTCTTTTCATACAGTTCGTTTTGCAGAGCGGTTACCCGGGCATTAATGGCTTTGGGCTTCTGGCTGTGAACAATCACCACAAACTCATCACCACCGTATCGGTAGACGCGGGTATGCTCATCATCGAAATGACGGGTGATCAGGCTGGTAACCGCAATCAGGGTTTCATCGCCTTTTATGTGGCCGTAGTGGTCATTGAACTGCTTGTAGCAGTCGATATCGATCATCAGAACAGACAGGCGCTCTGGCGGGCTCAGCAGCAGGTCGGCAAAGTGGATGTCCAGTGACTGCCGGTTCCAGAGCTGGGTCAGGTGATCGGTCTGGGAGAGCCGGGTCAGCCTCTGGCGGTTGAGCTGATTTTCGAGCGCAATCGACAGATAGTTGGAGAGCTGCAAAAACAGCTCATAATGAAACGTCTGATAAGCGAAGCACTGACGGGCCTGAATGGTAAAAATAGCTTCGACTTTGTCTGCGATGATAATGGGCGCAAACATCAGCGAGTTTAGCCCTTCATATACCGCGCTGCTGTTGAGCAGTTGCTGCTTCTTCTCGCTGGTCATGTTGTTGAAATAGAGCGGGCGTTTATGCCGGGCACAGTACTCAAAAAAAGTGGACTCACTGCCACACGGCAGCACTTCAGGTTCCTGGATCTTACCTTCATCGTAGTAGTGCTGGATCTGAATTTCCCCCTGTTCAGGGCGGTAAAATGCGATTGCCAGTGCATCAATAGTAAACAACCGGGAAAGGTCCTGGCTCAGACGACCGATGATGTCTTCAAAGCTGTCACAGGTACTGATGTACTGACCTATATTGTTCACCATGGTCAGGTTGGTACTGATGTCCTGCGCCTGCTCAAGCTTGAGACGGTCCATGTTGAGCTGGTAGAGCTGCTTCAGATACGAGGTTTCTCTCTGCTTGGTTGCTTCCCGCGATTTTTGGTATGAAGAGAGCAGCAGTTTGTAGGTCTCTTCGCGGGTACAGAAGTCCTGCTCGTGTTCCATGCGTTCCAGCAGCAGTTCGTTGTAACCATCGATCAGCTTGTCGGCTCCGGTTTGTTTGGCAAGTGTCAGCCCGTCTTTCAGGGTCTGGTCAAAATGGTCAATACGTTGCTGGCTGAGCAGGAAGTGGCAGTATTCCAGCATGATTTCGGACTGATAGTGGGTGTTGTGGCAGACGGCCATGTCTTCAATTGCGAGCCGGTAGTGGTGGTCCGCCTGGTCCGGCTGGCTGATCATCAGAAAGAATTGTGCGCGGACCTGGTTTACAAAGCCCTGATTACGCCGGTTGTCTCCGATAAGCGGCGTAACTTTGTCCATCATCTGCTGCGCCTTCTCCGGCTCATTCAGCCCCACATATACAGCGGCGCTGTTGATGTAAGCAATAGTGGCAAATTCTGGCTGGTTAATGCTTTCGACAATATCAATCGCGCTGGCGAAGCAGGCGAGGGCCTCATCATACTTTTCGTACTGAAGCAGCAGGTCACCAATGTTGTTTTTGGTCAGGGCGTAGAGGATGTCATCCTGAAAGGTATGGATTTTCTCGGCTTTGGTAAGAAATTCGCTGGCGTGGAACTGATCGCCCAGCATGCCGAAGATGGTGCCGATGCAAAACCAGGAAAAATGGACCAGGTATTCCTGATTGTGGGAATGGCAGATGGCTACACAATCAAAAAACTGCTTCATCGCCGGGATAAGTTCCCCGGCCCGGTATTGGGCATACGCTTCGTATACCGCCTGGTATTCGAGTGGAATCGAATGATTATAGCGGGCAGAAATCACCTGGAGCTCCGCCAGGTCAGCCAGCACTTCTTCATAGCTGGCTGTGGTGGGCAGGTGACGGACCCTATCTGTCAGTAAAGACAGCCATTTAGCTTGATTCATTCCACGTTCCTTATGGTTACTGCGCATCAAGTATATCAAATGGTGCTAATGTTATCCGGCCTGGTTACTCATTCTGTGAATATGGGTTGCTGTCCGGTTTGGCTGAAAACCAGAAAAATGCATCATTTCTCTGTTTTTGCGTGTATTTTGCGCAAACGAAACAAAAATCAAAGAATAGTGTTGACGTGACCGCGTGAATCCGTAGAATCCTTTCCCGTACTCAAGAGGAACGCGAAAGCGGAACCCAAGAGTTTGAAGGCGTGTTGGCAGAGTGGCTATGCAGCGGATTGCAAATCCGTGGACCTCGGTTCGACTCCGGGACGCGCCTCCATTTGCGACACTAGCTCAGTTGGTAGAGCGCAACCTTGCCAAGGTTGAGGTCACGAGTTCGAACCTCGTGTGTCGCTCCAAATTAAAGGATATGGCCTGATGGCGGTATCTGATGGTGTCTTATCCATCGCAACGAATTGCGTGCCCTGGTGGTGGAATTGGTAGACACAAGGGATTTAAAATCCCTCGGCGTTCGCGCTGTGCCGGTTCAAGTCCGGCCCGGGGCACCATCTAAAATAAGTTCATTATGAACACATGCGACACTAGCTCAGTTGGTAGAGCGCAACCTTGCCAAGGTTGAGGTCACGAGTTCGAACCTCGTGTGTCGCTCCAAATTTAAAAGCCCTGACAGAAATGTCGGGGCTTTTTGGTATCTCCGGGTTTGTTTTATTGTGTTTGCGGTGAGGTCATGAGCCCGAACCCCGTGCCCTGGCCGGTCGCGTCGTTCCAAATCTCAAAGCCCTGACAGAAATGTCGGGGCTTTTTGGTTTTTGTAATGTCCACACAACAAGGTATGCCGTAAAATCTTTCTGACTGCATTCTGACCGGACAACTCGCCACGGCGTAAGGATACGTGTTATCATTTGCGCGCACCGCATGGCTTGCGGTGATTCACTGCCAGGGGAAGGTGGCTTTGGTCTCTGTCGCTGGCAGAAGACTTCGAATTCTCCATGGTGGTTTAGTTCTCTTATGTCTGCGCATTTGTCTAAATTTTCCGGCGCTGTTCCTGTGGGCGTGCGCTTTATGCTTCTTTCTGCGCTTTCCTTTGCCCTGATGTCGGCCTGTGTCAAACTGGTCAGTACTCACGGGATCCCGGTATTTGAAATCGTGGCCGCCCGTGCGCTGGTTTCCCTGGTAATAAGTTACGCTGACGTAAAGCGTAAACGTATCTCTGTGTGGGGAAACAACCGTAAGTTGTTAATGGCACGTGGTGTTGCTGGTTCTCTGGCGCTTATCTGTGTTTACTATGCGGTCACTACGCTTCCTCTGGCTGAAGCGACCATACTGCAGTACATGCACCCGGTATTTACCGCTTTCCTGGCTCTGATTTTCCTTAAAGAGCGAATCCAGCTGTCGACCATGGCATGCATAGCCTTCAGCCTGGCAGGTCTGGCAGTGATAGTAAGTCCTGGCCTGACCCTTGAAAGTGTCTCAGGCCTGCCGCTGTTCAGTATTGGCGTTGCCCTGTTGGGCGCATTTGGCAGTGCAGTCGCATACGTGATAGTAAAGAAGCTCAGCGCAACAGAAGACAGCTCGGTTATTATCTTTTACTTCCCGCTGGTGGCATTACCTTTGTCGCTGGTGCTGCTGGGTGACAGTTTCGTAATGCCTGACCCGGAAGCTATTGTGCTGCTGCTGTTTGTGGGTATCTTTACCCAGGGCGGCCAGGTAGGCCTGACCAAGGCGATGCGTAGTGAAGTTGCGAGCAAAGCCACGGCTTATTCTTACGTGCAGGTCGTTTTCTCTATTGCACTGGGATGGCTGGTCTTCAGCGAGGTACCATCCCTGTGGACCTGGACTGGCGGCGCCCTCATCATCACCGGCGCAATGATCAATGTCCTCGGCAGTAAAAAAGCTGCAGCACTAAAACCTAAGACCGCTTCTTAATTTCACCAAATGGCTGGCACAAACGCCAGCCGTTTTTTTATCCGTTCTTGATTTCCACTCAGTATCTGTTGAAGTCACTCCAGTGCCCAGTGCCCAGTGCCCAGTGCCCAGTGCCCAGTGCCTCAAATTCGCTTTCTCGCAACCTCCAACCTATACTTATGTAAGCGAAATTGTTTATTAAGGAGGACAACATGGCGGTAACTCCTAAACACAATGACATTGGTAAGCATTATGATCCGACTAAGGAGCTCAGTAACGATCAGCGCCACCGGTTTACTGAGATAGCCAATAAGGCGGCAGAGCGGCGTGCTCAGAAAGCGGCGGAGAAAAAAAGACGGAAGGCGTCTGAGGCGAAAGCGCATGAGCCAGAGCACGATGAGGAGCATAAGCCAAAACGTCATTCCGACTGGCCAAGAACCATTGCCTGGACCCTGGTTCTGGGAGCGCTGTGGCTCTGGATCATGATTATGACTCAATAACGCGTCATTCCTCTCTTTTCAGGCGGTGTTCTCCTGCCTGCTTATTACATAAGCTGTTCTATACTCTTACTAATACAACTGTTATTGGTGGGTGACAGATGACAAATTCCAACAACACAAACAAAGACCAAATCCAGATGGAGTCCATCGGCGATTTTTTTGAGGATTTTCGTGAAGCGCATGAACAGTGTGAAGTGACGCTGATTGATCTTGAGCATGATCCTGAAAACACCGACCTGCTTAATGCATTGTTCCGTGCGGTACATACCGTAAAAGGCAATCTTGTTTATGTCGGACTGAATTCAATTACTCCGGTTATTCAGAGTCTGGAAGACCTGCTTGATTATATCCGTAAGGGTTACCTGCATTACGACAGTCTGCTCTGCGATGTGATCCTGCTGACTTTCGACATGACAGAGCAAATGGTCAAAGCCAGGATTGATGATGAGCCTTCTCCTTTGTCTGAGGAAACGGTGGATGCGGTGTGTGAAAACATTGCCATGATCGCTGATGTAGGGCAGGAAGAACGGGAAAAATACGTTGAGAAAGTGTTGCTTCTGTTTGACCCGGAAGCGAAGTTGTCACCACCGGATGTTGCCCCGTCACCGGACAGCGTGGTCGATGACCTGGTTGCCTACCACGAGCCCAATACCATGCAGTTTGGCCAGCTCATTGAGATCCTGACCGAACACAAGATTGCGCTTGATGAGGATATTCATTTTTATATGAGCCTGGTCACGCCGCTGGAAAACCGAAGCCATTACTGGCGGGGCCGTACGGCCAGACAGCTCTTTCTCAGTATGGAGATGAACAGGGTGGCCGGTTATCCGGTCGATAAAACCCAGCTCGCGGTAGCGGTAATGCTGCATGATATTGGTATGTCATTTATGCCGCTTTCCATCCTCAATAAAAAAGGAGCACTGGATACTGATGAGCGCGCGATACTGCACCATCATCCCGAATCCGGTTATCTGATGTTAAACGAGTCTATTCGCTGGCATGACGCGGCAGTGATGATCCTCCAGCATCATGAACAGGTGGATGGGTCCGGGTATCCTAACCGTCTTGCACATGAGCAAATCTGCGAGGGGGCCAAGATTCTCAGTATCGTTGATACATTTGACGCACGTACCCATGAAAGAGCCCACATGAAACTGCTGAAGAGGCCTTTGGTCCGTACCATAGTAGAGATTAACAACTATAAAGGTAAGCAGTTTGATGCTAAGTGGGTAGAAGTGTTTAATCAGGTGATCAAGGTTCACTTTAAGGCTGATGCCTGAGGTGAGCCTCCGTGCCATTTGCTATCATGATGTATTGAAAAGTAATTCGGGGATACTTGTTGTGTATAAAGCACTTTTGGCGTTAGCGCTGTTAATGGGCGGGACACTGCCTGCTACTGCTGGTGATGTGGACTGGTTTGAATATGAAGTACAGGTAACAGACCAGGTCGCAACTGAGAAACAGGCGCTCGAAGCAATCAAGGGATTTATTGTTGATTATGAGCTGGCGGAAAAGCAGATGTCCGAATCTCTCAGCAGCTATGAGACCTGGAAGGTATTAAATCGCAAATATAAAACCCTGCTGAAACATGCTGTTGTTCTTGAGTCCTATTATGAAAATGCTTCTATGCAGGCGGTACTGGAGGAGCGTAAACGGGACATTCAGGGAGTAAGCTCAGGTGTTGGTTTTAGCAGACGGGCATTGGGTAATCCAGGAACAAGTGTGAACGACGACATTCTGGAGGCCAGTGCGCGCTTTTCAGTCGACATGATGGTTTATTACACAGTCAGAAGTTACGACAGATTTGAAAATCCGCAGTTTGATCTTAATGAATGGCTGGCAAAACTGGGGCTGGAAATTCCTTTGGTTTAGCAAAAACGCGGATTTTATAAACAGAGCGTATGACCGGCAGATCATGCGCTTTTTTGATTTGAACAGGATAAAATTTATTGCGCTTCCTGTAATTAAAGTGCTATTCTCCCGCGCAATCTCAAATGACGTTTTGGGGGATACGCACAGTGACCATTCAGGCTGATTGTGACACTGTGTAGGGTAGGTACTGAGTCGTGGGTGGCTCAGTAGATGGGAAACCAGTATTGCCGGGAGCAATACGTTGACAGGAAGCCCAACATGATTACTTTCACATTACTATTTAAAATCAGCTCTGTTCTTCCAAACTGCAGTATCATCACCGAGCCTTGATACTCAGCCCCCCAATATATCTAGCATTCTAAGCTAATCCGAACCTGAGACGTTTTTGTCCTCAGGCTGTTTTGCTATGCGTTTTTCCGTCCCTGCTGATTGGTTTCAGACGGGAGGATTGTGCGAGGTCTGATCAAGGCCAGAATAACAGGTTAATAACCATGAGCTCAGTTTTTGAAGCACAAAACACCCATGTGGTGACCCCTTTTTCATCTGAAATTCCGCAACCAACTGGTTGCTATGACCTGACACCGGATCAGGTGCTGCTGGAGCAACAGACTCACGAGTCTGAAGTCCGTTCATATCCACGCCGTCTGCCAATTGCGATTAAGCAGGCTCAGGGTGCGCTGGTGGAAGACACCCGTGGTCAGGTTTTTCTCGATTGCCTGGCGGGCGCTGGTACCCTGGTTCTGGGTTACAACCACCCGGAAATTAATCAGGCTCTGAAAGAGCAGCTGGATTCCGGCCTGCCATATCAGACCCTGGACATTACCACTCAGGCCAAAGATAACTTTATTAAACGCGTTAAGCGCTTCCTGCCTCAGGAACTGGCAAACGAAAGCGTGCTGCAGTTCTGTGGCCCTTCGGGTGCAGACGCGGTAGAGGCGGCAATTAAGCTCGCCAAACAAACCACCGGCCGTAATACCATGATTGCATTCCGCGGTGCCTACCACGGCATGACTAATGGCACCATGGGTATGATGGGTAATCTGGGTACCAAAGCCCGCCGTACCGGCCTGATGTCAGACGTACACTTCATGCCTTTCCCGTATAACCTGCGCTGTCCGTTCGGTCTTGGCGGTGATGAGGGTGCCCGCGCGGGTATCCGTTATATCGAACGTATGCTGAATGATGACGAAGCGGGGATCATGAAACCGGCAGCGATTATTGTTGAGCCTGTTCAGGGCGAGGGTGGGGTGATCCCGGCGCCGGCGTTCTGGCTGCGTGAGCTGCGCCGTATCTGTGACGAGCATGGCATCCTGCTGATTTTTGATGAGATCCAGTGTGGCGTAGGTAAAACCGGTCACAACTTTGCTTTTGAAGAAGCGGGCATCGTACCGGATATTCTGTGTCTGTCCAAAGCAATTGGCGGCGGTCTGCCTATGTCGCTGCTTGTGATCAAAAAGCAGTTTGATACCTGGAATGCGGGTGAGCATACCGGCACTTTCCGTGGTAATCAGCTGGCAATGGTATCAGGCGCTAAAGCGCTGGAGATCATCGAACGTGACGGTCTGACTGAGCACGCAAAGAATGCCGGCCAGTACCTGCGTGATGGCCTTGAGCGTATCGCTCAGAAAGTTAACTGCATCGCGGAAGTGCGCGGCAAAGGCCTGATGCTGGGCGTTGAGATCGTTAACCCGAACGGCGAAAAGAACAAATTTGGTGAACGTCAGTCTGACGGCGCCCTGACCCTGGCTATTCAGCGCGCGGCGCTGGAGCGTGGCCTGATGGTTGAAAAAGGCGGCCGCGATGGCTCGGTTATTCGCTTCCTGCCTCCGGTCATCATCAGCTATAAGCAGCTGGATTTTGCCCTGAAGGTACTTGAAGAGGCGATTCTGGCCGCTGGCGGTGGTCTGAAAAATGAAACCGAAAGCAAGTGGACCAGCCACTTTGTTCACACCGGTGAGCAGGGCGCGGATGAGTTTGCTTCTGTAATGCATCATACCACTCACGTGATGAAGCAGCTGTTCGAGCAGGTGGATAAGCCGTACTCAGGTATGGAGCCAAACCTGCTGGAATCTCAGATCCAGGCAGTAAACCTGGATAAGGGCAACACCAGTCTGAAACAGATCATCAGTGAAACCGGTGACCTGGTGGTGAAAAACTCTATCTTTACCCAGCATCCGAACTGCATTGCGCACCTGCATACGCCACCGCTGATGCCAGCGATCGCGGCTGAAGCCATGATTGCGGCGCTGAATCAGTCAATGGACTCCTGGGATCAGGCGTCATCCGCGACTTATGTTGAGCAGCGCGTGATTGACTGGCTGTGCGATAAATATGAGCTGGGCGCAGAATCAGACGGTATCTTCACCAGTGGTGGTACCCAGAGCAACCAGATGGGGCTTTTGCTGGCCCGTGACTGGATTGCAGACAAGCTGAGCGGTCACTCGATCCAGAAACTGGGCCTGCCGGACTACGCGGACAAACTGCGTATCGTCTGCTCGAAGAAATCCCATTTCACGGTACAGAAGTCTGCCTCCTGGATGGGGCTGGGCGAGAAAGCCGTACTGTGTGTGGATACCCTGGCTGATGGTCGTATGGATGTATCAAAACTGGATGCAGTGGTTGCCGAAGCGAAAGCCGAAGGCCTGATCCCGTTTGCCGTTGTGGGTACCGCAGGTACCACCGACCATGGCGCAATTGATGATCTGAACACTATAGCTGACGTCGCGGCTGAGCATGATATGTGGATGCACGTCGATGGCGCTTATGGCGGCGCTCTTATCCTGAGCAGCCACAAAGCGCGTCTGGCGGGCATTGAACGCGCTGATTCGGTGAGTGTGGACTTTCATAAGCTGTTTTATCAGACAATCAGTTGTGGCGCAGTGCTGCTGAAAGAGAAAGCGAACTTTAAGCACCTGCTGCATCACGCCGATTACTTAAACCGCGAGCACGATACGCTGCCAAACCTGGTCGATAAATCGATGGCGACCACCAAACGCTTCGATGCACTGAAAGTCTTTATGACCATGCAGAGCGTTGGTCCGCAGGCGCTGGGTGAGATGTACGATCATCTGATCGACCAGACTCAGCAGGTTGCTTCTCTGGTGGCGGCTCACGGCGGATTCGAACTTCTGGCGAAGCCTTCTCTGTCAACGGTTCTGTTCCGCTGTACAGGTGAGGGTGATCTGGATGAGCTGAACCAAAAGGTTCGCCTTGAAGCGCTGGTGCGTGGCGTCGCCGTACTGGGCGAAACCACGGTAGAGGGGAAATCAGCGCTTAAATTTACTATTTTGAATCCTTGTCTTGCGATGAAGGACTTCGAAAAACTACTAACTGACATTAACCAACTAGCGGTTGAGCTAACGAAATAAGGGTATATAAGAATGGCAATTCTACAGATTGGTGCAGGTGGTGTTGGCTGGGTTGTGGCCCACAAAGCGGCACAAAACAACGACGTTTTGGGTGACATCACTATCGCGTCACGTACCGTAGGCAAGTGTGAAAAGATCATCGAATCGATCCAGAAGAAAAATAACCTGAAAGATCCTTCGAAGAAACTGGAAGCACGTGCAGTCAATGCCGATGACGTGGACGCACTGGTAGCTCTTATTAAAGAAGTTCAGCCTGATCTTGTGATCAACGCGGGTCCTCCGTGGGTAAACATGACCATCATGGAAGCGTGTTATCAGGCGAAAGTCTCTTACCTGGATACGTCAGTAGCAGTAGATCTGTGTTCTGAAGGCCAGCAGGTACCTCAGGCGTACGACTGGCAGTGGGGCTACCGTGAGAAGTTCGCAGAAGCGGGCATCACAGGTATCCTGGGCGCGGGTTTCGATCCGGGCGTGGTTTCTGTATTCGCCGCTTACGCTGTGAAGCACCTGTTTGATGAGATCGACACCATCGACGTAATGGACGTGAACGCCGGTGACCACGGTAAGAAGTTCGCAACCAACTTCGACCCTGAAACCAACATGCTGGAAATCCAGGGCGACTCTTTCTACTGGGAAGAGGGCGACTGGAAACAGGTTCCGTGTCACTCGCGTATGTTCGAGTTCGACTTCCCGCTGGTAGGTAAGCACAAAGTTTACTCAATGGCTCATGATGAGGTGCGTTCAATGCAGGAATTCATTCCGGCAAAACGTATCGAGTTCTGGATGGGCTTTGGTGACAAATACCTGAACTACTTTAACTGCATGCGCGACATCGGCCTGCTGAGCCCGGATCCGCTGACCCTGCACGACGGCACTGTGGTTCAGCCTCTGCACGTACTGAAAGCGATGCTGCCGGACCCTACTTCTCTGGCACCAGGCTACACAGGTAAAACCTGTATCGGTACCTGGGTTCAGGGCACCAAAGACGGCAAAGCGCGCAGCGTGTTTATCTACAACAACGCAGACCACGAAGTGGCTTACGAAGATGTAGAGCACCAGGCGATCTCTTACACCACCGGTGTTCCTGCGATTACTGCAGCGCTGCAGTTCTTCCGTGGTAAGTGGGCAGACAAAGGCGTGTTCAACATGGAGCAGCTGGACCCGGATCCGTTCCTGGAAACCATGCCGGAAATCGGCCTGGACTGGCACGTTCAGGAGCTGGAAGTTGCCCAGCCTGATATTCAGATTCTGAAGTAATTTCGAACCCGGAATTTCAGGTATAAGATGAAAAACAGCGATAGCTATTAAGCTGTTGCTGTTTTTTGTTAACTGCTGTGCCAAAGAGTGCACATAACGGGTTCTCCCCCTTTCCAAGGGGGAGTCAGAGGGGGTTATGCCGTAACACTCCCTTGTTCTTTATTCGCGGCGAGCAATCAGCAATTATGAACAAGCAAAATTTAAAAACCCCTTACTTTATGATCAACGAAGACAAGTTGATCCAAAACCTCGAAAAAGCCAAACAGCTGAAAGAGATCTCCGGCGTAAAACTGGTTCTGGCCCTGAAATGCTTTTCGACCTGGGGCGTATTTGACATCATCAAACCGTACCTGGACGGCACCACCAGCTCTGGTCCGTTTGAGGTGAAGCTGGGTTACGAAACCTTTGGTGGTGAGACACACGCTTACAGCGTGGGTTACAGCGAAGAAGACGTACGTGAAGTGGCGGATATCTGCGATAAGCTGATCTTTAACTCACAAAGCCAGCTTGCCGCCCACCGTCATATTGTTGAAGGTAAGGCCTCACTGGGCCTGCGCCTGAACCCGGGTGTAAGCTACGCTGGCCAGGATCTGGCAAACCCGGCACGTAAATACTCGCGTCTTGGCGTTCAGGCTGACCACATTCAGCCGGAAGTGTTCGAAAACCTGGACGGCGTGATGTTCCACATGAATTGTGAGAACAAAGACGTGGATGCCTTTATCAGCCTGCTGGATGCCATCTCTGAGCAGTTTGGCGAGCACCTGGATAAGCTTGACTGGGTGAGCCTGGGCGGTGGTGTATTCTTCACCTGGCCGGGTTATGACATTGAAAAGCTGGGTCTGGCACTGAAAGCTTTCTCTGAAAAGCACGGCGTGCAGCTCTATCTGGAGCCGGGCGAAGCCATCATTACCAAAACCACCGACCTTGTGGTGACCGTGGTGGATATCGTCGAGAACGTGAAGAAGACCGCGATTGTCGATTCCGCGACCGAAGCGCACCGTCTGGATACCCTGATCTACGATGAACCGGCATCGGTGCTGGAAGCATCTGAGGCAGGTAACCATGAATACGTGATTGGCTCCTGTTCCTGCCTGGCAGGCGATCAGTTCTGTGTAGCGAACTTCGACCAGCCACTGGAAATCGGCCAGCGCCTGCATATCCTGGACAGCGCAGGCTACACCATGGTGAAGCTGAACTGGTTCAACGGCCTGAAAATGCCATCTATCTACTGTGAACGCTCAAACGGCGAAATCCAGAAGCTCAACGAGTTTGGGTATGAGGACTTTAAGCGCTCGCTGTCGCAGTGGGGGGTTAAGTAAAAACGGCCTTTAAGGCCGTTTGGTTCTTGGTGCGCGGTGCTTGGTCCGCGGGTTTGGGTTCGCGGATTGCTTTTCCGCGAACCACGTACCCCGAACCGCGCAACCTGTGTCAGGCCAGCTTAAACGATGCCAGTTTCCCGTCCAGTTGTCTGGACATGTCCGCCAGAATCTCACTTTCTGCGGCCAGATAACCGGCGGCTTCGGACATTTCCAGTGCGGAGTCGTTGATCATACTGACGTTGCGGTTCATCTCTTCTGCTACCATGCTTTGCTCTTCCGCTGCAGTCGCAATGTGCGTTGACTTGTCACGTACCGTCTGGATGTGTGCAACGATAGAAGACAAATCTTTACCACAATGGGTGGCGCTTTCTACGCTGTTATGGGCCAGTTTTTGGCTGCTTTCCATCACGCCTGCAGTCTGGATGGCCAGATTTTGCAGGTTTTGTATCGTGGTATGGATCTCATCAGTAGAAGTATGTGTTCTGCTGGCGAGGTTACGCACTTCATCGGCCACTACGGCAAAACCACGGCCCTGTTCACCTGCACGTGCCGCTTCAATAGCAGCATTCAGTGCCAGCAGATTGGTTTGCTCTGAAATACCGCCAATCACAGTGGTCACTTCGCTGATTTGCATCACGCCTTCCTTGAGGTTCTGAACGTACTGAGCGGCTTTTTCCAGCTCTACAGTCAGGTCCTGAATGCTGACGATACTGGAGTCTACGTCCTTATCACCTACGTTGGCTTTGTCTGTTGCACTGGAGCTGTCTTTGGCGGACTCTTCTGCGTGGCTGGCTACTTCTGCGACCGTTGCACTCATCTCATTCATCGCGGTGGAAAGCTGATTAAGCTGATCGCGCTGACTGGTCACGGCCTGGCTGGTTTCTTCTGCCGAAGAGGCAATGCGAATTGCAGCTTCCGAAAGGGTGGCGGCAGAGTTGACCGATTCGACCAGTGCATCACGGACTGACCGGATACTCTGATTGACCCGGTATGCGACCACACCGATTTCATCGCGGCCCGGGACAGGAACTTCGGTTGTCAGGTCACCGTTCGCGACGTCACCCATTGCGTCTTTGATGGCTTCAAGCGGTTTTACGATCGCCCGGCTTATTACAAAGCCGAGGCCTACCAGTATTGCCAGTACAGCAGCGGTTGCCGTGACCATCTGCAGTAACATCGCGTTTATGGCAGCCTGAATATCGTTAATCAGCATGCCACTGCCAAGGATCCAGCCCCATGGTGCATAACCATGAACAACCGAGATTTTGTCGGCGGGTTTTCCGTCACTGGTGTGCCAGGGGTAGGTCAACGAGCCGGTATTGCCGCCGCTGCCCAGCGCCACCATATCGAACCACATTTGGTCTTTGGAGCGGTCACCGGTTTCGCCCATTTGCTGGCCGATTAATTTGTCGTTGGGGTGGGTAACGGTATAGCGGGATTCGTCTATGGCAAAAATATAGTTGTTGCCATCATAGCGGACGGCATTGATAAGCTGCTTGGCTTGTTGCTTCGCCTGGTCTTCCGGCAGGGTTTTATGCAGAAGTTTAATCTGACTCAGCGTTGCACTGATTACGGCCTGCAGCCGGACTTGTTTTTCGGCTATTAGTTTTGTTTCCAGCGTGCTGGCTGCCATCCAAAGCATAACCAGCAGCCCCAAAACAGACACAGCTACCATAATGGCCAGCTTATGGCCGACCTTAATATTATTTAGTTTCAACATGACGTTACCACCTTTCTACAAATCGATGCAGATGAAAATGGGGGAGCATTTTTCTAGTAATTATGTGCAGTGCATCTCACTGCTACCCTTTCAGCGTGGTAGATTTTATGAGTATTTGCTCAATCAGATTGTGGTTGTGTGTCTTAATTCAAAAGAAAAAACATGTGTTGCTGCAAATGAATCAAAAATAAGAACGAGTGCAATTTGTTGCACAAGTTTGAAAGGAATGTTCAGGAATAACCGGATGTGAGAGAAAAAAAAAGGCCCTGATATGTTCAGGGCCTGTGGAAGGATTACTCTTCTTCGAGGAGGACTTTGGTATCCTCACTGAGTGCTTCGAGCTCATCGACGATATCGGTCACTTTCATATTCGCCGGGAGACGGATCACGATATCGGAGCAGAACAGACTGGAGCTGACACCACCGCCGTCGGCAATAAATACCCGCTGACAGTCCATATCGAGGATGTTTACGCCCTGACCATCCAGTACATGAGTGATGTCGTTGACGATACCGGCTCTGTCATTGGCGTCTACACGAAGGTGGAAGATCTCATCTTTGTCATGCGTGGCAGTATCGGCATCTGCAAACTGAACCACGAGGTCAGGAACTGCTGAGAATGCTTCTTTAACCACGCCCTCACTGTGTTTGGGCAGCTCAATTTTTATCACCGCAGCAACATGATTCTCAATAAAGTTCACTTTACTGAGCAGCCATTTGCCTCCGTTCTCATGGGTGACAGCGGCGAGTTGTTTGATGGTGGAAGGGGAAGCTTGACCAACAAAGTTGACGATAAATGTGGTGTTCATAGGATATCCCTCCAGGTTAAACCAACAGACTGTGGCACGCTGTTTCTACTTAAGTGAATGATTTCAAGTATGAAACAGAGGCTTCATTTACAGTGTAGGCATTTAATACGCAGATTGTTTGACTGGACTCCGCTTTTTTGAAGCCTGGCTGCAACCGGGTTCAAATAAATGAAAAAAGGCAGCGAAATCGCTGCCTTATATGAGATACCGGTATCATACCCGTTGGTGAAAAAATGCTCAGAAGGTTACTTTGAAGTCCAGACCGTAGAACTGGCGATCATAGCTGTAGCCATTGACGGCCATATCTGCTTCGGTCATATAACCTGGCTGCCATGGCTGAGAGCGGAAGCTGACGCTCGCGTCGCCGCCCCAGGCATCGCTGACCCAGTAATGGATATGGCCAACCGGGTTTAAGAAAAACAGCGAAACATCACCAAGGGTTTCAGAACCCATGACTTCACCGCCGTTATCGGCAATTTTCTGTTCGGTTTCCAGCATCACTTCACCGACGACCGCACCAAAGAATGGGGTAACAAACAGATCCTGCCAGGACGGGATTTCTGCAAAGGCCTCTACACCAAACTCCCAGAACACGGCAGACATGGTAAACGAGTACATAAAGGACTCGAACTCATTAAAGCCTGCATGACGGGCTGCAGTGTAATAAACACCGCCGAAGTAGGGGTGCATAATATAGTTAAGAAAGTGCTCATCCCGGTCCCAGACCGGTCCTTTTGAGACATTCTCTTTCCATTTCTGGCCTAAACCTGACAGATCACGATCTTCTGCGTCCCATTTGGTGATGCTTTCCGGCAGCAGGGTCATCAGACCTACAGTTGCTACGCTCAGGCCCAGAATCGTGTAGGTCTGTTCTTTCAGGTAGTCCCAGTCTTTTTCCTGCTTAACCTGCAGGTATAATGGGCGCTCAGTTTCAAAATTAAGCTGAGGCGTGTCCTTTTCGCTCAGAAATACAAGACTTCGCGTTCCGGAGGATTCTCCGGTTAAACTGTAGTTATCAGTTGAGTTGCCGATATGGTAAACCGGCTGGTCAAACTCGTAGCGGAAGTCAGCTGCCTGGGTTGCGGTGGAACATACCAGCAAAGCGGCAGTCGAAAGCTTTAAATGCACGAAAGGCTCCATGGCGAATGCATACGGTATAGGGCGGGTATTATTCTTACTTCCACCTATAGATGCAACTGATTTATCGGGTCCGTTTAGGTTAAATTATTAGAACACCTCACACGGGATGTCAGTGTGCCCAGGTCACAAAAATAGACTATTAAACAATGAAATACGTCAAAATGCTGTGAAATGTGTGAGATAAAGAACAAAAACAAACAGGTTGGTTTTATGTTAAAGATTGCGATGCTGAGCACCGGGGAAGAGGTCCTTCACGGAGATATTGATGACACCAACGCGAGCTGGTTTTCGTCGTTATTTTATGAGCATGGCTACCAGGTTAGCTACCGGGCCACGGTGGGGGATGATGAAACTTCCCTGGAGCGTGAACTGGGTGAGCTGTCAGAAAGGTTTGATGTTGTTGTAGTTAACGGTGGTCTTGGGCCAACCAGCGATGATTTGACTGCACTGGCAGCGGCGAATGCGGCGGATAAAAGTCTGGTGCTGTCTGGTGAGTGGCTTGAAAAGATGGAACAGAAGTTTGCCCGTCGCGGAATTAAGATGCCGGAAAGCAATCTCAAGCAGGCCATGTTGCCTGAAGGTGCGGTGATCCTCGACAATCCGGTTGGTACTGCCTGCGGCTTCGAGCTGCAGATAGGGAAGGCAAGCTGCTACTTTACCCCGGGTGTGCCGTCTGAGTTTAAACACATGATCCAGTCTCAGGTGCTGCCAAAGCTGGCGCAGGAGCATCCGGACGTCACGGTTAACGAGTGCAGCCGTATCTATACTTTTGGCCTGTCAGAGTCGGGCATTTCTGACAAACTGGAACGGTTAGTACTGCCGGCGGGTTATCAGCTTGGTTATCGCTCGTACCTGCCGTTTATAGAAGTAAAGCTGTTTGGGCCGGCTGATGATATGACGGTGCGGATGTCGCTGCTCAAAATCATCTACAGCCACCTGAAAGATGCGGTCGTGAGCGTTGATGAGCCGATGCTGGATAATGTCGCTAACCTGCTGCTGGAGTCCCGGACCAGCGTCGCGCTGGCAGAGCAGTCGAGTCTCGGTTATCTGTCTGCCTGGCTGCATGAAAACGAAGTGCTTGCGCAGCATCTGAAGCTGGGCTGGGTGATGAACTCATCGGTAAATACCAGCATTGCCGACAAAGAGCCGCTGGCGGCCGCTTTGGCAATGGCAGCAGCGTGCCGGGAAAACGGTAAAGCCCATTTTGGTCTGGCGACCGGCGCATTGTCTGATGGCAGCTTTGCGATTGCGCTTTCGTGTCAGCAGGGGGAGTGGGGTCAGGTTCTGCGTTTTAACCGTGATTATGATCGTCTGGCACAACGTAAGATCATCTCCACTTTAGTGCTGGATATGCTCCGTCGTCATCTTGAAGGAAAGCCGGTATTTGGTCAGTATGGCTCTGTGGAGCGGGAGAAAGAGCTGTACGTCCCGGCAGCCAGTCTTTCTTAGTTCTGCGAAAGCTCACCAATCTGGTGAGCTTTTTTGTCCTCTGTTGTCACTTTCGTCACCTCCTGGGTCAAGCCCGAAAATCGGGGCAAAAAAATTTTTTTACCCGCTGAATGTTTTTTAAACAGAGCTTGACTTTTCTGCCCGCCTTATCGGCAAAAGGATGCGGGGACGGGTCATGGTGATCCAAAAGCTGCCCGGTTTTTATGCAAAGTGCGCTAAGTGATTTTGTCTCAAAAAAGAGCCTTGGATCCGTGCGGATCCTGGCTAATATTAGGTGGTCACGGATGCGTGACGAGACAGTGGGAGGTACGTATGCTGACACGGACGATGATAAAAGTGTGGTACCGGGTTTCTGGTGATAAAGTACTTTTAGGTGAGGCACATAGCGATCATACTAATGATTTGGTTTCTATGTGGCTGAAAACGGCTCCGGCCATTACAGATACACCGCATGGCGGGTACCGGATGTCTCTGTTCGATGATGGGGGCAAGGTGATCGGAGAGAAGACAATATCCCGGAAAACGGCTGAATATTTACTCAATAAATACGCATTACCAGGCGATTCTTGCCAGGTTCATAACGCGGCCGGTTAAGCGTTTTCAGGCGCGCTTTACCTTCGGCTGGCAGTTGACTTTACTCAGTTCCAGCGCGGATTTTGCCCTGCAGATGCAGGGCAATATTTCTTTTGGCTGAGTGAATGCCATCGCAAAACCAACGTATTCCACTTCACCGCTTTCCAGCGTGCAGCGACAGGCGCCGCAGTGTCCGTCACGGCAGTTATACTCCGCGATCAGTCCGGCTCCCTCCATCGCCTCAAGCAGAGTCTGAGACGATGAAGCGGCAAGTTCAGTGATCTGGTTGATTCTGACTTTGTGCATTACAGTTCAAAACCCTCGAAATCATCATCAGAGACTTCGTTGTCGATCTGGCCAACCAGGTAGGAGCTGATCTCTGCTTCCTGAGGGGCAACCTGTACGTTATCTGAAGAGAGCCACGCGTTGATCCATGGGATAGGGTTGCTGGTCGCTTCAGGGTAGGCTGCATCAAGACCGACAGCCTGCATACGGATGTTGGTGATGTATTCCACGTACTGACACAGAATGTCTTTGTTCAGGCCGATCATTGAGCCGTCCTTGAACAGATATTCTGCCCACTCTTTTTCCTGCTCAGCCGCCGCTTTAAACAGGTCAAAACACTCCTGTTTGGCTTCTTCGGCAATTTGCATAAAGCTGAAGTCGTCCTGGCCGTTACGCAGCAGGTTAATCATGTGCTGGGTGCCGGTCAGGTGCAGCGCTTCATCACGGGCAATCAGCTTGATGATCTTGGCGTTACCTTCCATCAGTTCACGTTCTGCAAACGCAAACGAACAGGCAAAGCTGACGTAAAAACGGATTGCTTCCAGTGCGTTAACCGACATCAGACACAGGTACAGCTTCTTCTTAAGCGTATGCAAGTCGACTTTGATGGTTTCGCCGTTGACCACGTGCTCACCCACGCCGTAGCGGTGGTAATCATTGGTCAGTGCGATCAGTTCATCGTAGTAGTGGGCGATGTCTTTGGCACGCTTCAGGATGTGCTCGTTCTCGACGATATCGTCAAACACCACACCCGGATCATTCACGATGTTACGGATGATATGGGTGTAAGAGCGCGAGTGGATGGTCTCAGAGAAAGACCAGGTCTCAATCCAGGTTTCCACTTCCGGCAGTGATACCAGTGGCAGCAGTGCCACGTTCGGGCTGCGGCCCTGGATTGAATCCAGCAGGGTCTGATACTTCAGGTTGCTGATGAAAATGTGTTTCTCGTGCTCTGGCAGCTTGTTGTAGTCGATGCGGTCGCTCGATACATCCACCTCTTCCGGACGCCAGAAGAAAGAGAGCTGCTTTTCGATCAGCTTTTCGAATACTTCGAATTTCTGCTGGTCGTAGCGGGCTACGTTCACCGGCTGACCCAGGAACATAGGTTCTTTAAGTTGATCGTTTTTGTTTTGAGTAAAAGTACTGTAAGCCATAAGTGCTGATTCCTGTTCTGTTCCTGCCGGGATTAAATCTTACAAGCGCCGCTTGCACAGTCGTCTTCCTGAACGACAACGTTCTTGCCGTCCTGGTCGTCTTTCGCGCCATCGCGGGTGTTATGGTAGTAAAGCGTCTTTACACCGTACTTGTAGGTCAGCAGCAGGTCCTGCATCAGTTGTTTCATCGGCACTTTGCCGCTTTCGTATTTGTTCGGGTCGTAGTTGGTGTTCGCCGAAATCGCCTGATCGACGAACTTCTGCATAATACCGACCAGCTGCAGGTAACCCTGGTTGGACGGAATAGTCCACAGCAGCTCGTAGTTTTGTTTCAGGCGGGCGTACTCAGGCACCACCTGCTTCAGAATGCCGTCTTTCGACGCTTTCACCGATACAAAGCCACGTGGAGGCTCGATACCATTGGTTGCGTTAGAGATCTGAGATGAGGTCTCAGATGGCATCAGTGCGGTCAGGGTTGAGTTACGCAGACCGTGCGTTTTGATCTCCTCGCGCAGGGTTTCCCAGTCAAGGTGCAGTGGCTCGTCACAGAACTCATCCAGTGCTTTCTTGTAGGTGTCAATCGGCAGAATGCCCTGAGCGTACTTGGTCTCATTAAACGAAGGACAAGCTCCCTGTTCTTTTGCCAGCTCAAGAGAGGCGTTCAGCAGGTAGTACTGAATCGCTTCAAACGTGCGGTGAGTCAGGTTGTTACCGCTGCCGTCAGAGTAGCGTGCACCGTTTTTCGCCAGGTAGTAAGCGTAGTTGATCACGCCCACACCCAGGGTACGGCGGTTCATGGTTGATTTATATGCCGCTGGCAGAGGGTAGTCCTGGTAATCCAGCAGTGCATCGAGCGCACGTACGACCAGGTGAGACAGCTCTTCCAGCTCGCTCAGCTCTTCAATTGCACCCAGGTTGAATGCAGACAGGGTACACAGGGCGATTTCGCCTGAGTCGTCTTCCACGTTGCCCAGAGGCTTGGTCGGCAGGGCGATTTCAAGACACAGGTTAGACTGACGAACCGGCGCCACAGACGGGTCAAACGGGCCGTGAGTGTTACAGTGGTCAACGTGCTGAATGTAGATACGGCCGGTTGATGCGCGCTCCTGCATCAGCAGTGAGAACAGTTCTACCGCTTTAACGGTCTCTTTCTTAATCGAAGGATCAGCTTCGTACTTCACATACAGCTCTTCGAACTTCGCCTGATCTTCAAAGAAGGCATCGTACAGGCCTGGTACGTCAGACGGTGAGAACAGGGTGATGTTGCCACCTTCAATCAGACGTGAGTACATCAGTTTGTTCAGCTGAACGCCGTAGTCCATGTGACGGACACGGTTCTCTTCAACGCCACGGTTGTTCTTCAGTACCATCAGTGACTGCACTTCACGGTGCCACATAGGGAAGAATACGGTGGCTGCGCCGCCGCGAACACCGCCCTGAGAACAGCACTTAACCGCTGTCTGGAAGTATTTGTAGAACGGGATACAACCGGTGTGGAACGCTTCACCACCGCGGATCTCAGAACCCAGCGCACGGATACGGCCTGCGTTGATGCCGATACCGGCACGCTGAGAGACGTAACGAACGATTGAGCTTGCGGTTGCGTTGATGGAATCCAGGCTGTCACCACACTCGATCAGAACGCATGAGCTGAACTGACGGGTAGGGGTGCGCACACCAGACATAATTGGTGTCGGCAGGGAAATCTTAAACAGTGACGTCGCATCGTAGAAGCGCTTCACGTAGTCCAGACGGGTCTCTTTCGGGTAGTTGGCAAACAGACACGCAGAAACCAGCATGTACAGGAACTGGGCGCTCTCGTAGATCTCGCCGCTTACACGGTTCTGTACAAAGTATTTGCCTTCCAGCTGCTTCACTGCCGCGTATGAGAAGTTCATGTCGCGGTTATGGTCGATGAAGCTGTTCATCTGCTCAAACTCTTCCACAGAGTAGTCTTCCAGCAGGTGCTTATCGTATTTACCGGCATCGACCAGTTTGGCAACGTGAGCATACAGAGTTGGTGGCTCAAACTGACCGTAAGCTTTCTTACGCAGGTGGAAGACAGCCAGACGTGCAGCCAGGTACTGATAGTCCGGAGACTCTTCAGAGATCAGGTCAGCAGCGGCTTTGATGATGGTCTCGTGAATGTCCGAGGTAGTAATACCGTCGTAAAACTGGATGTGAGACTTCAGCTCCACCTGAGATACGGACACGTTATCCAGGCCTTCTGCGGCCCAGGTGATCACGCGGTGGATTTTATCCAGCTCAATGTTTTCTTTGCGACCATCACGTTTGGTCACGGTGAGTTGTTGATTCATTCTGACAGATTTCCCTAACGAAACTGGTAAAGCCGGTTTTTTATGTAATTTGTGTAAACTGTTTGTTCGGCTTTGTGATCCGTGTTCACCTTGAGTATAGGCGAAAACACTATATATGGTGTTGCTCGTGCGAGCGAGTTACAAGATAGTGCGGAGCGGCCCGATTTTCAAGTTTGACAATTTGTCTGTCTTATGGATTTTCTGTGACAGGAGTCACTAAGGTAAGTAGCCGCTTACCGGCCAGTTAAGGTCAGTTTTATCGTGAGAAAATGTCAATTCCAGGGTTGATTCAAAAGCAACCAATGAAAAAAATATTCTTCTTGATTTTCGGTGTAAACCCGGCTCTGTCCCTGTCTGTGCAAAGCCTGCGCAAAAGGCGGTTTAATAAGCAAAAAAGGAGAACAATGTCTCCTTTTTGTACTCAGGTCACACCCATAGAAATTCTGTACAGTTACAGGCTGCGCTGACAGGCGACAATATAGTTCACATCGACATTATCACCGAGGCGATAGCTGTCCGTTAACAGGTTGTAGTGCAGGCCGGTGATCGACTGCTCTATCAGGTCGGTCTGGTCGATCATTTTCATCAGTTCTGCCGGACGGATGAACTTGTCGTGGTCATGGGTGCCTTTGGGTACCAGCTTCATCACGTGCTCAGCGCCGACGATGGCAAACAGCCATGACTTGATATTGCGGTTCAGGGTAGAGAAGAACACCATGCCGCCGGGTTTGACCAGTCTGGCGCAGGAGCGGATAACCGACAGCGGGTCGGGAACGTGTTCCAGCATCTCCATACAGGTCACCACATCATACTGCCCGGCCTGCTCATCGGCGTGGGCTTCCACCGTGCTCTGAATATAGTTAAGGTTTTGGGTACCGGTTTCCAGTGCGTGAAGTCTGGCGACTTCCAGTGGCTCTTTACCCATATCCAGCCCGGTGACGGTCGCGCCCTGTCTGGCCATGCTTTCTGCCAGGATGCCGCCGCCGCAGCCAACGTCCAGCACTTTCCTGCCAAACAGGCCGTTGGACTTATCCAGAACAAAGCGCAGTCTGAGTGGGTTAATCTGGTGCAGCGGCTTAAACTCGCCTTCCAGGTCCCACCAGCGGGAGGCCATATCTTCAAACTTTTTAATTTCTGCCGGATCGACATTAGGTTGCTGTGACATAGTTTCCGAAAGTAATTGTCCGTAATTGCAAATCACTATACGCAAGCAGTGGCGAATATCAAAATGAATAGTTGATGGCAGTCAGATAACGAACTGGCTAAATTTCATGCAGATAGGTGTTTTTTGTGTAATTTGTCGGCGATTGAATCACAACCAGCTTCACAACCTGATAAAAGCACAGGGAAACAGATGCCGACAGGCCGGATTGTGTGTTATATTTTTTCGACTTGTGCGTATATGTACGAAAAACTAGAGGGATAATGGCTCTATGAGCGATCTAGCTAAAGAGATCACGCCCGTAAATATTGAAGATGAGCTAAGAGGTTCATACCTTGACTACGCGATGTCCGTCATCGTGGGTCGTGCTCTTCCTGATGTGCGTGATGGCCTTAAGCCAGTGCATCGCCGCGTATTGTTTGCGATGAATGTACTGGGTAATGATTGGAACAAACCATATAAAAAATCTGCCCGTGTTGTCGGCGATGTAATCGGTAAATACCACCCACATGGCGACAGTGCGGTTTATGACACTATCGTGCGTATGGCTCAGCCGTTCTCGCTGCGCTATATGCTGGTCGATGGCCAGGGTAACTTTGGTTCCATCGATGGTGACTCAGCAGCAGCAATGCGTTACACCGAAGTTCGCATGGCGAAAATCGCTCACGAGCTGTTGGCTGACCTGGATAAAGAAACCGTGGACTACGTGCCTAACTACGATGGCACCGAGCAGATCCCAGCGGTTCTTCCAACCAAAATTCCAAACCTGCTGGTAAACGGTGCTTCCGGTATCGCGGTAGGTATGGCGACGAATATTCCGCCACACAACCTGGGCGAAGTGATCGACGGCTGTCTTGCATACATTAATAATGAAGACATCACGATTGATGAGCTGATTGACTACATCCCGGGTCCGGACTTCCCGACTGCGGCACTGATCAGTGGCCGTAAGGGCATCATCGATGCTTATAAGACAGGTCGCGGTAAGATCTACATGCGCGCGAAAGCGGAAGTAGAAACAGAGAAGAATGGTAAAGAAACCATTATCGTTACCGAGATCCCTTACCAGGTGAACAAAGCGCGTCTGATTGAAAAGATTGCGGAACTGGTTAAAGAGAAGCGTGTAGAAGGCATCAGTGCACTGCGTGACGAGTCTGATAAAGACGGCATGCGCATTGTTATCGAATGTAAGCGTGATGCAGTGGGCGAAGTGGTTCTGAACAACCTGTACGCCAACACTCAGCTGCAGACCACATTTGGTATCAACATGGTTGCGCTGGACAATGGCCAGCCTAAGCTGTTCAACCTGAAAGAGATGCTGAAGTGCTTCGTTGACCACCGTCGCGAAGTTGTGACCCGTCGTACCATCTTCGAACTGCGTAAAGCGCGTGAGCGTGCGCATATCCTTGAAGGTCTGGCACTGGCACTGGCGAACATCGATGAGATCATCGAACTTATCCGCCGTGCGCCAACTCCTGCTGAAGCGAAAGCTGGCCTGACGGCACGTGGCTGGGATCTTGGCAACGTTGCAGCTATGCTGGAACGCGCTGGTACTGATGCGGCCCGTCCTGAGTGGCTTGAGCCTGAGTACGGTATCCGTGACGGTCAGTACTTCCTGACCGAACAACAGGCTCAGGCAATCCTGGACCTGCGTCTGCAGAAACTGACCGGCCTTGAGCACGAGAAGATTCTGGACGAATACAAAGCGCTGCTGGAAGAGATTGCAGAACTGATGCACATCCTTGCAAGCACCGAGCGCCTGATGGAAGTGATCCGCGAAGAGCTGGAAGCCGTACGTGAAGGCTTTGGCGATGAGCGCCGCACTGAAATCACTGCAGCGAGCCATGACATTGACATGGAAGAGCTGATCGCACAGGAAGACGTGGTAGTTACCCTGTCTCACGAAGGTTACGTGAAGTACCAGCTGCTGAGCGACTACGAAGCACAGCGTCGTGGTGGTAAAGGTAAGAGCGCGACCAAGATGAAAGATGAAGACTACATCGAGCGTCTGCTGGTGGCGAACACCCACGATAACATTCTGTGTTTCTCTACCCGTGGTAAGACTTACCGCCTGAAAGTGTACCAGTTGCCTCTGGCAAGCCGTAACGCACGTGGTAAGCCGATCGTAAACATCCTTCCTCTGGAAGAAGATGAGCGTATCACTGCAATTCTGCCGGTATCTGAGTTCTCGGCAGACAAGTTTATCTTCATGGCAACCGGTGACGGTACTGTTAAGAAGACCTCTCTGGACCAGTTTGCCAATGTTCGTTCAAACGGTCTGATCGCGGTGAACCTGCGTGAAGACGATGCACTGATTGGTGTTGATATCACCAACGGTGACTCTGACATCATGCTGTTCTCTGACTCAGGTAAAGTGGTTCGCTTTAACGAGCAGCACGTACGCGCTATGGGCCGTACTGCTTCTGGTGTACGCGGCATGAAACTGCCTGAAGGCGACCAGGTTGTCTCGCTGATCGTACCGAACGGTGAAGGCGACGTCCTGACTGTTACCCAGAATGGTTTCGGTAAGCGTACTGAACTTGCTGAGTACCCAACCAAAGGTCGTGCGACTCAGGGCGTGGTATCCATCAAGGTTTCTGAGCGTAACGGTAACGTGGTAGGCGCAGTACAGGTCGACGAAGGTGATGAGTTCATGATGATCACCGACGCCGGTACCCTGGTGCGTACCCGTGTTGACGAAGTGAGTCAGGTTGGCCGTAACACCCAGGGTGTGACGCTGATCCGTACCGCCGAAGACGAAAACGTGGTTGCCCTGCAGCGTATCGAAGAAGTCGAAGAAGCTGAACTGCCGGAAGGTGAAGAAGTGGAAACGGCTGAAGGTGCAGAAACACCTCAGGCCGAAGACAAGCCTGCTGAGCAAGAGGGCGGCGAAAGCGAAGAGTAATTACTTTTTGTGAGCTACCCTGAAACCGGACCTTTGGGTCCGGTTTTTTTTTTGCGCTGACAGGCAAAAACAAAATGATAGTCCGGTTAAAATCGGATGTATGAAAAGAAAAAAGAGTTTCAGAGAACAGTATGGACCCGATGTCTGTTTCCTTTATTCTGGTGGGCACGTCATTTGCTGTCACTTTTGTGGCATCGCTGGCATGGACCCACCGCTATTATAACGGTGCCGATTTTCGCTTATCGGTATCGATAGCCGGTGCCGTGAGTCTGTTGTGTCTGATGATGTGGTTGCCACTGGCTCCATCTCAGCCACTGGCCCGGGCGCAGCAGGAGCCGGAGCAAACGCTGGAAGAGGCGATTGCTCAGGTACAGGCAACATTGCGGCAAAATCCGAACGATGACCAGGCCTGGTTTGAGCTGGGGCAGGGCTATCTGGCGCGCAACGAATTTGAGTCTGCAGCAACCTGCTTTGATTACACCATTCGCCTGAGCAGTCAGCCTGCCGCGGCGCATTACTCAGCCAAAGCCAGTGCCGAATATTATCTGGCCAGCCAGCAGGTGACACCTCAGGTCCGTTCTTTGCTTGATCGGGCACTTAAGATCAATCCTGTGGATCGCACAGCGCTGACGCTGCTGGCAAGCGATCACTACATCAGCTTTCGTTATAAGCAGGCGATCAGGGTTTGGGAACAGTTACTGGATTCAAAACAGAAGAATCTGGACCGGGCTGCGATCATTCGCTCGATTAACCAGGCCAGAGAACGGCTGGAACTCAAGGAGGGGTGATCACGCCCCTCACATTTCTCTTCATCAGGTGAATATTTCACCAAGCCACTCATTCTTATCATAATTATTTATGTTTGTGCGACCTGTGTATCACTGCGCGTAATCATTCCTGTGCTAGCATCCGTCCCCTGTTTATAAAAATGCACACTGTTGCAATGCGAGAGTGGCAATCAGAACACAACGAAGGAGTCTGGTTCAGTGTTTGAGTCTGATGTATTTGGCCGGGTGGGTACCGGTGAAAGGGAGATAAGTGCCAGGTTTTACAACCTGACTATAGGTGCAGTATTGTGCTGGGGTTTCTGGATTAACTGGTTGATGGTTTCCAATATTCCGGTTGAAAGTATACTCGAAGTATCACCGCTGCACTTTTTTATCGGTTATTTTTTCAGTTGTATGGCTGGCGTATTTTTGTTCAGTCGCTCAGATAACCCTTTGATAAGCTTCCTTGGTTATAACCTGGTAGTGGTTCCGTTTGGTCTGGTAATTAACCTTGTTGTTTCGGCTTACGATCCTGAACTGGTTCTGGAGGCAATTAAAGTAACGGGTCTTGTGACTGGTTCTATGATGATTTTGGGAACGCTGTTTCCACGCTTTTTTGCCAAAATATCCGGCGCTATGACTATTGCGCTTCTTATCGTTATTCTCATCGAGCTGTATCAGATCTTTGTATTGGGTGCTCATAAGGCCTGGACTGACTGGGCTGTGGTCATTATTTTTTGTGGCTATATCGGCATTGACTGGGGCAGAGCTAACCAGATCCCGAAAACCATGGATAACGCTATCGACAGCGCAGCAGCCCTGTATATGGATATTATTAATCTGTTCCTGAGAATTGTTCGGATTATGGGGCGAAAGTAGCCCCTCATATATGAATTCATATCAATATTTCAGTTGGACAGATCCCCGGCTGAGAAATTAAATGCAGCCCCAGCTGGGGATTAACCAAAGGTAGAGAAATGAAGTACTGCTTTTCGGCACTTGTTGCCATGCTTTTGGCTGGTTGTGCAAGCCAGCAGAAGAACCCGCAGGAAGAACTGGTGATGAATATACTGACAGAGAAGCTGGAAGCTAATGCCGCATCACTGTTTTGTGATCAGCCCGGATATTTACAGTGTTACCAGATAACTCATGAGCAGTGTCTGATGGAAATATCTGATGGAAAAGAGCGTTGTTTCAAAAAAGCAAATGAGAAGTTCCCGGACTTAAGCATGCAATCACTGGAACCATACGGTGAGTATATTGGAGTGTGTATGGCATTAAAACACAGTCTAAAGCACAGTGACAGACTTCAGGAAATTGGGCCTTGCCTTGAAAACAGTAAAATGGATGAGGAGCAGGCGCTCCGCTCTGTACTCAAATAAACTGCGGAGCAGAAAGGATGAAAACAATGTACAGAGCGTCAGATTTTAAAATAGAAAATGGCGTTTTCAGGATCAGAAAAGATTCCTACCCTCTGAAGAGAATCAATAATATCCGGGTGAAGAAACTGGGCATCAGGGAAAACTTATTTCTGTTGCTCTTCTGGGTGGGATTGATATCGGGGGGCGTCTGGTTGGCGTGGTCTCAGTTCGGTCATGCTTTACCGTGGCTGAGAGGGCTTAGCGTTATTTTAAGTATTCTCGGTGGCCTGGCAGGGTTAAGCTACAGTGCCCGCTACGCACTTCAGATAGAATTTAAGCATACCGACGGTACCGGCAACCAGTGGTTTAACGCAGCAAGGTGCCGAACGGGGAAGAACAAGGAGCTGTTTGAACAACAGGCAAAAGTGCTTAAATCCAGGCTGGCTTAGCGCCGGTTTCACTGCGCTGTTGGCTCTGCTTTCTTATCTTCCTTACCTGTAGTTTCTGCACGATTAACATGAAGTGCCTCCCAACTGATTAAGGGCTGGCACTTCATCACCCTCTGCTTTGTTATTGTGTGTTTTATAAATGTCGTGTCCGCATTTTTTACGGCCACTGTGCATCCGTTTCTGTCCATAACGTGAAACAGCTAACGCTGTCGGCGGGTATGGGTTGGTTGGCAGCGCTGGTGGTGGCATGGTGTCAACAGAGCTCTTTGGGGGAAGGAATATGATCGTTATCTACGGAAACAAGCACAGGTTAAACCCGGTTAAGCAGTCACTGTCGGACATCATTCACTCTTGCATGGCTTCGGTATTGCGCTTTCCTGATGACAAACGGGCACACCGTTTTATTCCCCTGGAACCGGAAGATTTCTTCTATCCACAGGGGCGCAGTGATGCTTATACAGTAATTGAAATCAACATGATGGAAGGGCGTCAGGTCAATACCAAGAAAGCGTTGATTAAGCTGTTGTTTAAGGAGATAGAGCGAAAGCTGGGGATCTCATCGACGGATATTGAAATCACCATCAAAGAACAGCCCGCTCATTGCTGGGGATTTCGGGGAATGACCGGCGATGAAGCGCGGGATCTGAAATACAAAGTGAGCGTGTAGCGGTGTGAAAATAACAACGCCCTTAGCACATTGGTGCAGAGGGCGTTTTTTATGATTACGCGAACAGACCGAACAGCAGTGCAGAAATAGCGATACTGCCGGTGGCAAGCACAAACCAGGTGGTCAGTGAGCCACGGTGGGCTTTGAGTGCATCAACTTTGTATACCGCGACCATTGGCATGATGAACAGTATCATAGCGATCACCGGGCCGGACAGGGCTTCCATCATACCCAGAATACTTGGGTTAAGGATAGCGGCCAGCCAGATAGACAGGAACATAACCGCAATGCCCAGTTTATCGGCCTGGCCGTTACTCAGCCTGCTGTGCTTGGTTATCAGGCCATTGAAGCTTTCGCGGGCGCCGAGAAAGTGGCCCAGGAAAGACGAGGTGATGGCGATAAAGGCAACCAGCGGGCCAAGAGTCGCAATAAACGGATTATTGGTCACATTGGCAAGGTAAGAGAGTACTGACACATTCAGTGCTTTCGCTTCAGCCAGTTGTGCCGGACTCAGGGCCAGTACGCAGGAAAACACAAACAGCAGTACAAAAGCGATCAGCATCAGGCTGGTGCGTTTAAGAATGTGTTCAGACTTGCTGCCAGCCTGGTCTTTGTAATGGCGGCGCTGAACGTTGGCAAAGCTGGAGATCGCCGCTGCGTGACTGAAAGAGAAGATCACTACAGGTACAGCCAGCCATACGGTTTTACCAAACTCTGCCGCCTCTGGCATGCTCAGTGCAGGCATTTGCCAGTCCGGGATCAGGTAGACCGACAGAAAGGCCAGGATAGCGACCAGCGGATAGACCATCACAGCAAACGCGCGCAGCATCAATTTTTCACCACCCAGCATAATGGCGATCATACCGAATACCAGTGAACCTGAAAGCAGGGCTCTTGGTGGTGAGACCATTCCGGCCTGGTTAACCAGAAAGCTGTCTACGGTATTGGTCAGACCTACGCCATAGATCAGCAGGATCGGGAAGATAGACAGAAAATAGAGCAGGGAGATAAGTCGACCGGCGCTTGCACCAAAGTGCTCTTCAACAACATCGGTAAAGTCCGACTTCGGGTTTTGAGAAGACAGAACAAAGCGGGCCAGACCGCGGTGGGCCAGAAATGTCATCGGATAAGCGAGCAGGGCCATCAGTACCAGCGGCCAGAAGCCTCCAATCCCAAGGTTAATTGGCAGGAACAGGATACCGGCACCAACGGCAGTACCAAACAGACTCAGTACCCAGTGGGTATCGTGTTTTGACCAGGAAGAGGTTTTCTGAGTTACACCGTCAGAGGTGTGCAAAATGGATGTTTTCACCGTAATACTGCTCTATGAAAAACTAAAGTGCGGCGAATCTTATACATTCTGGATTTATATATCACCTCAGCCATCCAGCGTTATATGCTGGATGAACTGAAAAAGGGAAAAGTATAAAACCACGCCTGATAAAAATATCCAGAGTAATATTTTGCTATCTTGAGTTCGAGCGGTTTTATATCGTGAAAAATCAACCGCCCTCAGAATATTTCAGATTCAACATGACGGGTGTCACAATCTGGTCGTCAGGAGCCCCCGATATAGCGAGCTTATTCACAGTAAAAACAGATGGTTAAGATTAGAGTGATGAGGTTGATAACGTGAAATAACGAGAGATTATAATGACTACCCCTATCATAATGGACTGTGACCCTGGCCACGACGACGCAATCGCTCTGGTACTGGCCTGTGCCAGCCCGGAGCTCGACATCAGGGCGGTGACCACCAGTGCCGGGAACCAGACTCCGGATAAAACCCTGCGCAATGCACTGAGGATCCTGACTCTGTTAGGCAGAGAAGATATTCCTGTTGCTGGTGGAGCTAAAAAACCACTTAAGCGCGAGTTAGTCATAGCTGAGAACGTACATGGAGAGAGCGGCCTGGATGGCCCTGAGCTTCCGGAGCCGGGTTTCGCTCCGGTTGAGAAGAGCGCAGTAGAGCTGATGGCTAAGATCCTGCGCGAAAGTGATAAACCGGTCACTCTGGTGCCAACCGGCCCACTGACGAACATTGCTCTGTTACTGGCAACCCACCGGGAGCTGACGAACAAAATCGGACGTATCGTTCTCATGGGAGGCGCTGCCGATTTTGGTAACTGGACGCCTGCCGCTGAGTTCAATATCTTTGTTGACCCGGAAGCGGCAGATATCGTGTTCCGCTCGGGTATTCCCATCACGATGGCTGGGCTGGATGTTACCCATAAAGCGCAGATAATGGATGAGGATATTGAGCGGATCCGCTCTGTCGATAACCTGGTAGCGGGTAAAGTCGCAGACCTGCTCGACTTCTTTATGATTTATCACCGTGACCCTAAATGGGGATTCGAAGGTGCGCCGCTGCATGACCCCTGTACCATTGCCTGGCTGCTGGCACCGGAAATCTTCACCTCCAAAGACTGTGCAGTAGGGATTGAGACTCAGGGAGAGTACACCACAGGAATGACAGTGGTGGATCTGTATGAACTGAGTGGCCATCCGGCCAATGCGACAGTTTTACTCGATGTAGACCGCAAAGCGTTCGTTGACCTGTTGGCTGAGCGGCTGCACTTTTACTCTGAATAAGGAACAACTATGCCTATTACGATCCGAAACGAACAACCTGGCGAGCAGCGAAGCACCGAGGAACTGACCAGGCTGGCGTTCTGGAACCAGCATGAACCGGGTTGTAATGAGCACTTTCTGGCGCATAAGCTTCGCCAGCATCCGGACTTTGTACCAGAGCTTAATCTGGTCGCAGTCAGGGATGATGAGGTAGTGGGCAATATCATGTTCACCAAATCCTGGCTGGTGGATGAGAAGGGTAACCGGCTGGATACCCTGACCTTTGGACCGCTCAGTGTTCGTCCGGATTGTCAGCGCCGCGGGATTGGCAAAGCGCTTGTCCGCCACGCAACGGAGCAGGCGGTGCAGCTTGGGTATCCGGCTATCGTGATATGGGGTGATCCGAATAACTATTGTGGCAGCGGTTTTCGCAGTTGTAAGGAGTATCAGGTCAGTGTATTTGAGGGGCGTTATCCGTGTGCTCTGCTTGTCAATGCTCTCAGGCCGGAAGCACTGGAAGGCCGTCACTGGGCATTTGAGGAAAGTGAAGCTTATCATCTGGATGATGAAGAGTTCGCAGAGTTCGATAAGGGATTTGAACCGCTTGAAAAGGGCTGGCAGCCAAGTCAGGAGGTGTTCCGCATCCTGAGTCAGGCATTTCTCGACAATTAAGTCAGAACTCATAAAAAAGCCAGCGATTTGCTGGCTTTTTGGTTTATTGCAGGCAGATAATTGCACACGGTAAATCAGTATTTGCTTTCCCGTTCATCGCCTTTTTTGTTCCACTCCGGAACAACAGTGTCCAGGAAGTGTTTCTTCTCAGCATTCATCTTGTCCATTGGCATCCCCAGGGCTTTTTGGGCTGCGGCCTTGGTCGAGATGTCCGGAATAGCGACAGGGTCTGTGATCCCTTTGGTCGCCAGCAGGCGAACCAGTTTGGTACGTGCTTCTGCAGCGCGGTCCACCGCAGTACCCAGAATTTCCAGTGCGACTTCAGGTGCGTGCATGTGAACACCGTGAGAAGCGATGGCGTAATCCCAGCGCCACTGTGCATGTCGGATATCCTGAAGAATATCGGCCATTTCGGCTTCGGTTGCACCGGCTTTCCACGCAGCGCCCGCTTCAAAGTGAGCGGCCACGATCTGTTTCTCTGCGGTCAGCTTCATGTTTAGCACCTGAGCTTTGCGTGAGGAAACCACGCCCTGCAGCATCTCTTTGGACTGGGTATGACAGTTGGCACAGGTATCTTCAAAGCGGTCAAACGGATTCCCGACTTTGTGGTCGGTATACACGGTGCCGTCTTCTTTCTTCACTTTCGGCATGTGGCAGTCGACACAGACGACGCCGTTCTTGCCATGAATACCATCACGCCAGGTTTCATAACCCGGGTGCTGGGCTTTCAGCATCGGTGCTTTGGAGACTTTATGCGTCCAGTCTTTGAAGTTCAGTGCGTCGAAGTACCGTTCCATGTCGTCGACGGTGGTGCCCATATCCCACGGGAATTTCACGGCCTTGGTTGGGCCGGTGAAGTAGTACTCAACGTGACACTGAGCACAGACAGATGCCTGCTGGTCGAGACGGGATTGCTGATCAAAGTCTTTACCGATCGCTTTGAATGCCCGCTCAACATAAGGACGGGTCAGTTTCAGCTCCGGCTCGCCGTTTTTGAACTTCTCGCTGCGGGTGTCGTGACAGTCAGCGCAGCCGATAGGGTTGACAATTTCGTGTCCGAGGCGTGCCCACTTGCCACTGAAGTAACCGTCTTCACCACGTTCATCAATCACGCGGGCGACATCCGGGCTCTTACAGCTCCAGCAGGCCATAGGCATAGGGCCGGAATTTTCATCGGTTGGGCCGCCGGTACGCAGGGTATTGCGCACATCATCGACAGCGTAGAAGTGTCCTCTGGCCTTATTGTAATCTTTGGCAAAGCCGTAACCTGCCCACATGATGACCATGTTAGGATCTTCAGCCAGACCATCCTCGAGCTTTTTGCTCTCTTCCGTTGCTTTCCACGATTCATACTGATCGGGATGATTTTCCTGATAAGCGTCGTTACGCGGGTCAACCAGTTGCTTGTTTTCAGATGCAGCCAGGCTGGCGCCACTTAAAAAGCAGGTGGTGCCTAAAATCATGGCGACAACTGAATGACGTATCCAGTGTTTGTTCACAGTGATTTCTCCATATTTGTTTTGTTATGACCAGGCGTTGTGAGGCTGGCAGCCAAAATAAAAATTGGAGAACAAGAGTAATTCTAGACATAAAAAAAGCGCTTTGATTTGCACAATTATTAAACATTGTTTCAGATCAATTCCTGTGGGTGATCCATGCCACATTACCTCCTATATACCCCTAAAGGGGTAGGTAAATATTGCTGCTAAAACAGGATGTTAGTTTTGAAAAAGAAAGGTGAGCCCGCTCACTGTTCAGCAACAAACATGAGAAGCTTTGCTGGTTAAATAATATACTTGACTGGTAGGCGTTGTGGCTTATCCAAAATAAGAATTACTCTCAGTCAGGATTGTTATTAATAGTTCTGAGGTCGGTTATTTGCCATTTTTGGTTAAAAGGAAAGGATAAACATGGGCAATATTAAATTGACCATAGCCACAATGCTCAGGCTGCTGCTTTTGCTTTGTGCCTGTGGATTTTCAATCAATGTTGCTGCAGATGCCTCTGACTCTGGTGCAGAAGCAGACACAGCGCGGCACGAGGTGTCGCTGATTCGTGATCCCGACTATAAATGTACCCAATGTCATAAGGATGCGAAGCAAACATTGTTCGGTTCTCACGGGGAGGATGCGCAAGTCATTCTGGGCCGTGAAGTTAATTGTACGGAATGTCATAACAGCATAGGGCCTGACCATCGTGAAGGCGCTCCTGTGGTGATTAAGTATTTCTCAGCACAATCTGAGCCAGGCAGCGGTAAATCTCTTTACAGCCATTCTCAAATCCTCTCTGCCAATGCTATGTGTACCGATTGTCACCAGCCACAGGAGTTGCGCGATGACAGCTGGACACACGATGTGCACGCACAGAATCTGACCTGTTCGAATTGCCATGTAGTTCATGGTAAGGAGAAAGGTGTGCTGGAGAAACAGCGCAAAGCCAGGATCAAAATGTGTGTCGACTGTCATTCCGATATTACGGATCTGAAAGCAAAGCAGGAGGAACAATAGTATGAGTTGCTCCAGAAGAAACTTTCTGACCGGTGCCGGTGCCCTGATTGTTACATCTGGCCTGGCCGGCACAGTGATGGTCAGTTCCCGTTCATTTGCTGAGGCGGCGCAGCAGGAAATGAAAAAGTATGGCATGGTCTACGACGAAACCAAATGTATAGGTTGTACCGCCTGTATGGATGCTTGCCGGGAAGTGAATAATGTTCCCGAAGGCGTATCCCGCCTGACCATTACCCGAAGTGAACCGCAGGGTGAATTTCCGGATGTGGATTACAAATTCGATCGGATTTCCTGTCAGCATTGTGACAACCCGCCCTGTGTGTACGTCTGCCCGACGGGCGCGGCCTATAAAGATGAAGAGACCGGCATTGTTGATGTCCATAAAGAGAAGTGTGTGGGCTGTGGCTATTGTCTGGCAGCCTGTCCTTATCAGGTGCGCTTCTTCCATCCTGAGAACAAGTCAGCGGATAAGTGTAATTTCTGCCGGGATACCAACCTGGCGCAGGGCAAACTGCCTGCCTGTGTTGAGTCTTGTCCGACGAAAGCACTGACATTTGGTGACCTTAATGACCCATCAAGTAAAGTCAATGAGGTGATAAACAGCCATACCGTCTACCGGGATAAAGTCCACCTTGGTACCAAACCAAAACTGTACAAAGTGCCGCATGAGAAAGGGGAGGTGAAGTCATGAGTACCTGGCAAGCTGCGTTCCAGTTTGACTCCTTAGTGTGGGACTGGATCATTGCGATTTATCTCTTCCTGGCCGGGATGTCTGCCGGTGCGGTGATGATCGCCATTTATCTGAAACGAAAAGTGATTGAGGGAGACCCGGCTGATAATGGAATCATTAAGGCTACCGCATGGATTGCTCCGTTTGGCATTGTTGCAGGCCTGCTTATCCTGATTTTCCACCTGACCAAACCTTTGTCATTTTGGAAGATCATGATTTTCTATAACCCGACTTCTATCATGTCGATGGGTGTGATCCTGTTTCAGCTCTATCTGATAGTGTTGTTTGTCTGGATAGGGATCATCTTTCACCCGGTGATTGTCCGTTTCCTTGATGGAAAACTGGCATTTATCGACGGCTGGCTTAAAGCGTTTAAACGCTTTGAAAATGCAATAGAAATAAGCCTTGGTGTGATGGCGGTGATCCTGGCCGCGTACACAGGTTTTCTGTTGTCTGCACTGAAAACCTATCCGATGCTGAACAATCCGGTGCTGCCGATACTCTTCCTGTTCTCCAGCCTGTCATCCGGCGCTGCTTCGTGTCTGCTGTTTGGCATCCTGGGTTTCAAAGAGTCTCCAAAAAGTGCCAGTGTCAGCTGGGTACACGGATTTGAGCGCCCTGTTGTGTTGTTTGAGCTGTTTGTTTTGGTGGCGTTTTTCTCCGGCCTTATCTTAACCGGCGGCCAGGCAGAAGCCTCAGCATGGAATGCCCTGACCGGTACGTTTTGGGCAAGCTGGTTCTGGTGGGGCGTGGTGCTGTTTGGCATGTTGTCTCCTCTGGTGCTTAATGCCGTTTCACCGGCAGCGGTGCGTCACAGTCCTGCGTACATATTGCTGGTAACCTGTATGAGTCTTATCGGCGTGCTGATGCTGAGGACGTTTATTCTGTATGCCGGTCAGATGACGCTGGTGTGATCCTGACGGATTAAGAAAAGGAAGTTATGTTAGCCAGCATTGGAGTATTTGCTGTGGTGATGGTCGCGGTATCTTCCCTGATGGGGATATCGCTGACTATCGGTTATATGGTCAGGCCGCAGCGGTGCAAAGCGGTGAGCTTTGTCCCGTTTTTTTCCGGCCTCGGCTTTCTGGCGAGTCTGGTTGCTATCGGAGTGCTCGGGCTCGCCTTTGTTGTCCACGACTTTTCGCTGCAGTATGTGGTGAATCACTCAAACTCGAACCTGCCGCTGTTTTTCCGTATTGCTGCGGTATGGGGCGGGCATGAAGGTTCATTGCTGTTCTGGCTGGTGACCATTAATGGGTGGGCGGTATGGGTGTATCAGAGCGCCCGCCGTCTGAGTGCCGGATATGGTTATCGTTTTTTGCTGGTCATGCAGGCAATGACGCTGGTATTTGCCGTTTTTATCCTGTTTGCATCCAATCCATTTGACACCGTGACTATGGTGCCTGCAGACGGGCATGACTTAAATCCTATGCTCCAGGACATCGGCCTGGTCATCCATCCGCCTATGCTCTATTTCGGTTACGTGGGTTTTGCCGCCATCTTTGCACTGGCGTTTGCAGCACTGCTGATGCCTGAAATTCCGCAAAACTGGTTTGCACTTTGCCGCCGCTGGAATCTTTGGGCATGGGCCTGGCTGACGCTGGGCATTGTTATCGGTTCCTGGTGGGCATACAAGGAGCTGGGCTGGGGAGGCTGGTGGTTCTGGGACCCGGTTGAAAATGCCTCCCTGCTGCCCTGGCTGAGTTCACTGGCACTGATCCATACCCTTGTCGTCAGTGAGCGATTATCGCAGCTCAAGCTCTGGAGTTACAGCCTGGCGATTGGCACTTTTTGTCTGAGTATTCTGGGTACATTTCTGATCCGCTCTGGTATTTTGACCTCAGTGCATGCTTTTGCGCTCGATCCGACCAAAGGACTGCTTTTACTGGGTATTTTGAGCCTGCTGCTGTTCAGTGCCTCAGGCCTGCTGGTATGGCGCAGTGATGAAATCGATGAACGCCCCCTGAACGGCCTTTGGTCTCCGGCTGTGTACCTGCTGGTGGCGGCTGGCCTTGCCGTACTGGCGGCTTTTATCACCGGGCTGGGGACCTTCTATCCGATGCTGCTTAATCTGTTTGGCTTTGGCTCAATTTCTGTCGGCGCACCTTATTTCAATCAACTTATTTCCCCCCTCAGTGCTGCGGCACTTGGGCTGCTGAGTATGCTGCACTACACGGACTTTTCTGTCCGGAGATTTCATGTCAGGTCATGGTCTAAAGTGGTCTCGCTCGCGGCACTGGCAGGTATTCCGGCAGGCGCGCTGCTGAATCTTTCATTGGCTGACAGCCTGATGATGGCTCTCGCTGCCGTGACACTATTGTGTCAGCTGAAGATGCTCCGGCATTCACCGAAGGGAGCCGGCATCCGGTTCCTGGCTCATGCTGGTTTTGTTGTCGCCTGCCTTGGGGCGTACGGCAACAGTGCACTTTCGTATGAGAAAAGCCTGATCATATCGCCAGAGCATCAGGGCAGTTTTGCCGGGCATCAGCTGATCTGGCAGGGGAGCGAATACTACATCGCGCCAAACTACACCGCAGAGAGAGTCAGACTCGCACTGGTCAATGAAAACAAGCCGGACATTCTGTTAACGGCAGAAAAGCGTCACTATATGTCCCGGGAAGTAGTGATGAGCGAGGTCGCGATCCGCTCTGGCTGGTCAGGGGATTTCTATCTGACTCTGGGCGACAAGTTGGCGCCACAAACCTGGGCGGTACGGATCCAGTTTCGGGCGATGACCGGCTGGATCTGGCTGGGTGCACTGCTGATGTCCTTTGCGCCAGTGGCGGGTATCGTTATTCGTTTCAGTGAACGGCGGAGGAGTGACTATGCGCAGGATGGTTAAGCTACTGCTGCTGTGCCTGGTGCTTGGGGGAGGCGTACTGGTTCTGTTCAGCGCGCTTTATCAGCCGGAGGATAAGACCAATCAGGCACTGGTCGGTCAGCCATTTCCGGAGTTCAGCCTGCCGGAGCTGACTGCTCCTGAGATGATGATTGATCAGCGGCTGTTTTCTGAGCATAACTGGACGCTTGTCAATGTCTGGGCTTCCTGGTGTGGGATCTGTTTTGCTGAACATGATTACCTGACTCAGCTGGCGGGGCTGGATATAGCGATCCTGGGAGTGAATTACCGGGATGATATTTTCTCTGCAGCTCAATATCTTGAGCGGAACGGCAACCCTTATATCAGGACGTTGTTTGATAAAGAGACGAAGCTTGGATATGAACTGGGGGTGGTCGGAACGCCGGAAACCCTGCTGGTGGACAGCAAAGGAGTGATACGGCAGCGCTTTTTGGGTGAGCTGACGCCTGAAGTATGGCAGCAGAAGTTTATGCCCCTTATCGAGGAGATGAACCAATGAGCCGGAGAATTGCGTTGTTTCTGGCCATGTGCCTGATAAGTGGTTTCGGTATGGCTGGTGACCTGTTTGTCGCACCTGACAGACAGGTCGCTGAACAACTTGCCCGCTTTGAGTTCAGTTCGCCTGCGCTTGAAGCACGTGCATTGGGCCTTTCAAGAGAGTTACGTTGTCCTCAGTGTCAGAACCAGAACCTGCTTGAGTCTAATTCACCGGTGGCTATGGACCTGCGTTTGAAGGTTTATCAGCAGGTTAATCAGGGCAAAAGTGATGACGAGATCAAATCAGAGCTGGTGAGCCGCTATGGAGAGTTTGTTTTGTACCGGCCGGAGATGAGTCCTCAGTCGGCGCTGCTCTGGATATTGCCGCTGATTATTTTTGTTATGCTGAGCCTGTATGTGACGATGAAGCTTAAAGGCACGGCAAGGAGAAGCGGGACATAAGGGAGAGGTTATCGACCAGAAGAAATGAACTTTTAGAATTAGCTCAAATTTTCAGTTTAAAAATGTGATCGCGGTTCAGTTTTGTTGTTCCAAACCGGGTGCTGACGATCAATAATGATAAGATCTGTTTGAAAATAATACTAAAAACAGCAGTCAGACTAAATTATCAGCAGAACGGATAACGGTGATAAGCAGTGGAACCGGTCATATCACAACTTAAAAAAGATTTTCACGCCAGAATTGCGACCACGGGCCAGAGTGCCAGCGTGGACGATACAATTGCATTGCTGACTCAGGAAGAGCTTACTGAGCTGGAGCAGATGTGGGTGCAACTGGTGATCTGGCAGAAGAAAAACAGCCGCTAATCCTTTCCGTTATCTCCCGTTTCGGCCCGGTTTCTCCGGGCTTTTTGCGTTTTGACCTTACCAATTACAGTGTTGTTATATTATAACGTCACTGCTACTATCATTTTCCGCCCAGGCCCTGTTCCAACACATCACTTCATCTGATGTTTTATAAGCAATAACTTGATTTTGCTGTTCAGCGGCCCAATATAAGCGGATAATCAGAAGTCATCAAAAGCGGCAGGTCGCATGATCTGCGGTTACAGAAAGTAAGAGTGGGAAGCGATATGGCAGAAGTACGTGCCAGAGTAGGTTTAAAAGTCGGGTCCAAAAGCAATATTGATGCAGAAATTCTGTCGTTCAGCGGCCTGCAGTCGGACAAAGAACACGTTGCGGTAATCTTCAAACAGGCGGATAAAAATCAGACCGTACCCCTGGTACGCATGCACTCTGAGTGTCTGACCGGAGACGTTTTTCACTCTTCGCGCTGTGACTGCGGTGAGCAGCTGGATGAAACCATCGAAAAGATGGGCCAGCACGGCGGCATCATTCTTTACCTTCGTCAGGAAGGACGTGGTATCGGTCTGTACAATAAGATCGATGCTTACCGTCTGCAAAGCGAAGGGATGAACACCTACGAAGCCAATAACCACCTGGGTTTTGGCGATGATCTGCGTGATTTTACCGAAGCTTCACAGATGCTGAAGGCGTTGGGTGTGACAAAAATTCGCCTTATCACCAATAACCCGAAAAAGATTAATGAGCTGACTGAGCTGGGTATTGAGATTACCGAGGTAGTGCACACTGCTGCGCACATCAAAGACGGCAATGAAGGCTATCTGAAAGCCAAGGTATCTCACGGTAAGCATCAGCTGGATATTTAACCGGTTACTGCCAGGACGAACATAAGAAAAGCGCCTTCAACTGAAGGCGCTTTTTTTTAAGCTAATCCCGCCGGTTGTGACGGGATTGCACCTGAGGGGTTAGTTAACCTGAGTCACCCGGCTGGCTTTCTCACCGCTGGCCGATACAGAGCGGATCCAGACCGTACCTTCAACCGAAGGGCGGTTGTCATCGCTGTAGCTGAGCCAGTTTTCACCGTCCAGTGAGTATTGCAGCGCCACACCCGGGAACTGAACGTTCATCGCCAGTTTGCCGTCGTTGATCGCCGCGCCCGGTACCGGCAGACGGTAATCGATGCCTGCTTTTTCCAGTTTTGCCAGTTCACGCTGACCGAGCAGGTTGGCAAAGCGGTTCCAGTCACGGCTCAGAGCCTGTTTGTCGACCAGGCTGGTCTGCTGTGAGTATTCAGTTCCCGCTTTGTAGTCGTTTTCCCATTCAGCGCGGTGCCAGGCGCGCTCTGCTGCGGCCAGTACACGCGGGAAGACCATGTACTCATACTGCTCGTCATTACGTACGGTTTCAGACCAAAGCTGGGCAGACAGGCCGTAGAAAGGTTTGCCTTCCACTTCGCCTTTACCGGTAAAGCCGTTGCCGTCACGGTCGAGTGAGGTCTCGGCATTTTGTGGCATGTTTTCCGGCGCAAAGCTGAACATCTTACGGGTGTCTGTCGCGCGGGTTGCCCAGTAATAGCCGCGCTCTTTCGGGTCGGCTTCATAAGGCATATCCATGTAGACGTAATCCGGGTTGGAAACAATCACGTCGTAACCTTTTTTCGCCCACTCATACACAGAAGCGGTGCCGCCCCAGTAAAGCGTATCCCAGAAGTTAACCCGGGTATTTTCAGTGGCAAACGCTGCCGGGCCGCCTTCGCTGTACTTCAGGCCATCCTGCCACGCCTGGAAAGACGGGATGCCTTTATCAGCAACGATTTTCGAAACCTGCTCAGCAAAGTAGCTTGGCAGATGACCAAAGTCGCTCACGGTGCCGTTATCGATCAGTGTCTGGCACTGAGGGGATTTGGCAAATGGCTTATCCTGTTTTGACAGGTCAAGGTCACCTTTCCAGCTCACTTTCTCTTGTGCGTTTACATCCTGGAAACCAGCACCCAGTTTAATGTTTTTCGCTTCGTCACCGCCGAAATGCCAGGTGGATAGTGGCATGCCGGCTTCATTGTGCATGGCCGCCACTTCTGAAATCACCTTGTCCACAAAGCGGGTGGAGGATTCCATACATGGGTTGATAAAGCTGTGCTTGTCGTAGAACTGCACTGTGGTCACGTTGGAGGTGTCCTGCGGGTCCATCAGGCGGTATTCGCTGGCTGCCGCTTCATTCCCTTCTTTGAGCAGGCGCTGGTAGCGGGCTTCCATCGAAACGACTGCAGAGCGGGCGTGTGCCGGCATATCGATTTCAGGGATCACCTCGATATGGCGCGCTTTTGCGTAGCGAAGGACCTCAACGTAGTCGGCTTTGCTGAAGTAACCCGAGCCGAAGTTATCGCTGGTTGGGCCCGAGCCCAGCTGAGGCAGAAGGCAGCTCTGCTCTTCCAGGTCAAAACAGCGGTTTGAACCTACGTCGGTCAGTTCAGGCAGGCCAGGAATTTCCAGTCGCCAGCCCTCATCGTCAGTCAGGTGCAGGTGGAGCTTGTTCATTTTGTAAGCCGCCATCTGGTCAAGGGTGGCCAGAATCGCGGATTTGGAGTGGAAGTTACGTGCCACGTCCACCATTACGCCGCGGTAGTCAAAGCGCGGAGCATCCTTAATGGTGACAACAGGCAGTGATTCTGCGTTCATGCTGTCTGTCAGGCCAAAGACAGACTGCATGGCGTAGAAGGCACCGGCTGTATCGAAAGCACGGATGGTGATGCCGGACTCAGCTACCGAAAGCTGGTAGGCACCGGATTTGGCCAGATCGGTACCGAACTCAGCGGGAACAATCGCGATGCTGACAGGCAGCACGCCACTGAGGTCAATGCCAATAAGATCGGCACGCTGGTTTAATGCAGCGAGCTGCTCTGTATCAAACAGATCGGCAGGCAGAGCCAGACCCTGCTCAATGCTGACCCTGCCTTCACCTGCGGTTACTTCAAGCGGGGTAGGCAGAAGGGCAGTGGAAACATCGGCAGGGGCCAGATCTGCGTTTTTCTCATAACGGCTAAGCGCAGTCGCGAACACATTGTTGTCACCCGGGGTACGTTTCAGGTTGTCACCCTCAAGACCGGATACAAATGAGCTGACGTCTTCGGTGTTAAGCGAAGCAATCAGTTTAGGTTCGCTGCCGGGTGAAGCGACAAAGGCGCCCAGCATAAAGTCGGTCTCAAACAGCTGCCAGTACTCGCCGATCAGCGGCAGTTCAACCACTTCACCTGCATCAAAGCCGTCAAACTTTTCAGTTGGCTCCAGTTTATGCAAATCACCGGTAACCCGGGTGACTTTGAACTGGTCGCTGTTCACATCCAGGATCAGGCGAATACTGTGAAAGTAGATTGCCCAGTCTTTGGAAGTAATGGCATCGCCCTGGTTAGTCATGGTCAGGTTGACTTTGTTACACGAAGCCCATTCGGCTTCGAGTGCCTGACAGGCCAGACCGTCATTGGCACCATGGTTGGTCAGAACCGTATAGTGCATATCTAGGTTATCAGCAATCTGGTCAACAATCTGCTGCTCAGAGGTGAGCTGAGAAGAACAGCCCGCCAGGCCAGCAAGCAGTGAAACAGTGACAAAGTTGCGCTTAAACATCTTACATACCTTCAAAAAATCTCATCGACCGCTTCAACATATCGTTAGTTATTTTTAAGCGCGAAATTAAACAAGCCGGAATGTGATCCTGCTCAAAACCCGGATTTTCGATTGCGTTCAAAAGTCTATAAAAACAAGCGGATACAAACTCCGTTAAAACAGGAATATTGATTTTGACGAAAAAACTGCGAGGCATATCAACTCAGAAACGGGTAAAAATCCGCAAAAGCGTGATCAGGATCGGGGTGTGATTTGGCGCGCAAAATGTTGACTATGAACCGATGGTGCGGATTTTGTGGTTGTGGTCACACTTCTGCCCGGGGGAACAGACGTCAAAACCGGGGTTTTTGACGTTTTTTCTGCAGCAGTTTTCCGGCATAGACTCCTGCGTCAGGCGGATGTTCGGGCTTAGATAGCGACCGGGATGTAAGGAGCAAGCTGGCGGTCATCTGGTATGTCCTGCTATTTCCTGCGCCATTTCATTGTCATAACTATTGATTACTGTTTTTGTCAGGGAATCATCAAAAAGTTAGTGGATTTTTTGCCATACTATTAAAGTCTGCTGTCAATCTGGCGGACGGTTCCTTTCTTATATATCCACGCAAGGAGTGCAGCGATGAGAGTCCGGTATCTGTTAGTAACGGTATTGCTGTGCTTTTCTTCTTTTGGATTTGCTTACAACAAGCATCAGGCTCTGTTTTGGGTATCGGGCCATATTCCGGCCGATACGGTTCTTGCCAATCATGAACAGGTGGCTGAGATTTATGCCCATAACCAGTTTCAGCCTGTGTGGTATCAGTATGATGCGATAAAGGCTTTTGAACACCGGCTGGAGTTTGTTGTACTGGCGGATGTCGGGGATCTGTTCTATCAGCGTTTGCTGGAGCTGAAAGAGGCGCGTTATCAGAATCGCTGGCAGGAATACGACATTCTGGCGACTGACACCCTGCTCAGCTACATGAGTTATGCAGACCAGGCAGCAGAATATGGTAAAGGCTGGTTCTTTGGCGGACGCCTGCCGCAGTATCTGCCACCTCCGCACGCAGAGTCGCTGTCACGGCTGGGATTTGCCGTAGACAGTGATACCCTGCCTGGATTTATTGCTCAGCTCGATACTGAAATCCCGGGCTATGCGGCGCACATGGCAGCGGCAGAGGCGCTCAGTGACTACGTGAATGTGTTTATGGCCAAGTACCGCCAAAGCCGTACGCTTGTAAAAAGAGGGGATAAACTCACTCATAAGCCGGAACTGGTACTTAAGCTTCAGCTGGTTGGCATTGATACCTCTTCCATCAATTCATCCAACGGCTGGTACGATAAATATACCCAGAAAGCGGTAACTGAGTTTCAGCGTCGTCATGGTTTGAAAGCAGATGGCGTGATTGGTCCCAATACCATTTACTGGCTTAACCGTCCGGTAGAAGAGCGCATGCGTCTGATTGCGCTCAATGCCCAGCGTATGCGGATTTGGCCGGTGCAGCGTGATCGCCTGGTGCTGGTGAATGTTCCCCAGTATCAGTTGTGGTACTGGAACGAAGGGGAGACCGAGTTCGCCTCAAAAGTGATTGTCGGAAGACCATCGCGTAAGACACCGTTGATTGATACCCGGATGGATTCGGTGATCCTTAATCCTAGCTGGAATGTACCGCATAAGATCATGGTTAACGATATTTTGCCCAAAGCTTTCAACAGCCAGGAGTACCTGAGTGAGCATCACTATGAGATCGTAGATAACTGGCGCAGCAAAGAAGTAATAAAGGCGGAAGAGCTTGACTGGACCGCGATGACTCCGGCCAGTTTCCCGTACCGGATGCGTCAGCAGTCCGGCCCTTATAACGCACTTGGTCTGTATAAGTTCAATACCCCAAACAAAAGTGCGATCTTTTTACACGATACTCCGGCCAAAAAACTGTTTACCCGTGAGCGGCGGGCATTCAGCTCCGGCTGTATCCGGGTTCAGGACGCCGAAATACTGGCAAAACTGTTACTGGAGCGTTCAGCGGCGCAACCGGTTGATGAAGCCAGCCTGACGACGGAAGATACACTGGCGATCACCCTGAAGAACCGCATCCCGGTGCACATCATTTACCAGACGGTATGGCTCGAAGGGGGGGAAATACATTTCCGCCCCGATATCTACCGTTATGATCATTTGAGTAAGAGTTCAAATTTTGACGCAAAAATGACGAAAATTGTCGATCTGAATAATTTGCTTTCTGCTCAATAGTTAATCTGTTAAATCACCTTGGTTTGCCGCTTATTGCGGATTGACCGGTCGCTTTTTTGTCGGTAGGGTCCCGTTTTTGCATTCAAAAATGCACGAGTAAACGCAGACCCGGACAAGAAGTACGACAGACTATGGTGAATTCGCAACTTACACGCAGGCATTTTCTTCAGCTGGCCGCCACCGGCGCAGCGGCCAGTGCACTGTTCCCAGGCCAGGCTCTGGCAACCCTGGCGCAAAAGCCCCGCATTTTGCTACTGAGCAACCTCCACACTGGTGAAACCCTGGAAACCCGTTACTTTGACGGTTCCCGTTATATCAGCAAAGAACTGGCAAGAATTGACCATATCCTGCGTGATTTCCGCCGTAATGAAGTACATACCATGGACCGTCTGCTGCTGGATAAGATATGCGCCATTCAGTCTGTACTTGGTACAGAAAACGAAGTGCAGATCATTTCCGGCTACCGCTCTCCGGCAACCAATGAAATGCTGCGGGGCAAATCTTCCGGGGTGGCAAAGAAAAGCTATCACATGCTGGGCCAGGCCATTGACCTGCGTATTGATGGGGTCAAACTGGCGGATGTGCGCAGAGCAGCGATATCGCTGAAAGCCGGTGGGGTTGGTTATTACCCGGGCAGTGACTTTGTTCATATTGATACCGGGCCAACCCGCGCGTGGTAAATAAGTTGCTGATGTCAGTAAGGGTTTGAATACTTGTCAAACCCCGTGGCAGCTGTCATAGTTTTGCCATTCTGAACTGCAACAACGAGTATTTTCATGGCTCTTAAATATCAAATCGTGCCGGTCACGTCTTTTTCTCAAAACTGTTCAATCCTGTGGTGTGATCAAACCATGAAAGGGGCAGTCATCGACCCGGGCGGCGACGTTAAGCAACTGGCAGCGCTGATCAAAGAGCTGGGTGTTGAGGTAGAGCAAATCCTGCTGACTCACGGTCATCTTGATCACGTCGGTGGTACCGAGGCGCTGGCTCGTGAAGTGAGTGGCCGTGTTGTTGGTCCGCACAAAGATGATAACTTCTGGCTTCAGGGCCTGGAAGGTCAGAGTCAGATGTTTGGTTTCCCGCTGACTGAAGCGTTTGAACCGGATCAGTGGCTGGAAGATGGTGACGTTGTCACTATTGGTGAGCAAACCCTGTCAGTGCTGCATACACCGGGTCATACACCAGGTCACGTAGTCTTTTTCAGTGAAGAAGCGCAGGTGGCGTTTGTTGGTGACGTGCTGTTTAACGGCAGTGTCGGCCGTACAGACTTTCCTAAAGGGGATTTCAATACCCTGATCAGCTCAATCAAAACCAAGCTGTGGCCGCTGGGCAATGAGGTGACGTTTGTACCTGGCCACGGTCCTGAATCCACCTTTGGCCGTGAACGCGCCAGCAACCCGTTTGTAGCGGACGAGATGCCACTTTACTGATCCGGACTTTCGGCCCAGTCATAATCAGGCGCTGCTGCCAGGTAGCGCCTTGTCAGCCCGACAAACTCATCAATATCCCTGTCCAGATCTGACGCAGCAATAAACAGGTCATAACCAAAAAACGCCCGCTGGTGGCGCATGCGGTTAGCCAGCATCGCCAGTAATCCGGTGTAAACCTTTCCCTGATTATCAATATAGTTGTGACTGTCCAGAACTATGTCTTCAAACGATTGGGCATTTCCGGCCTGTTTGCAGCCAAGGTAGAGCAGGGCACGCTGCTCAAGCAGGATTTGGGTGGCAACCCGGGGGCAGATACTCTCCAGGTATGGACGGTAGTCTTTAAGCCGGATGCCGATCCAGGGCAGGGGTTGATGCCAGCCATCGGTATTGCAGCTACAGACGCCAATTTGCTGAACATCATGCCAGCGCAGTACCCAACCACCTCTGTACAGGTGCTGCTGGAAATGCGTCTGAGTCAGGGTATAGCCTACCCGGGCCTGCTCTATCATAAACCAGGTCGCTGCTGCAATCGCCAGTATTGCGCCCACAGACATCAGTGCCTGAAAGAGACCCGGGGCCGTGAAAATCAGAAAGACAGAAATCAGTGCCAGCAGGATAAGGATCAGCTTTCCCGCCGGTGAGGAAAAGCGAAAGGGGATATTACTGAGTTGAAGCGTTTGCATGTTTGCTGCCCTGTGACTGCGGGTCTGGTTAAATAATAGCCTGACGCGCATCAAAACCCCATTTTTTACCCGAAATCTCCCCGGAGACTACAAATCTGCCTTCAATTTTGGTATAAAACGCGCTTCAAATTTTGACCACTGCGCCGAATGCAGTGAAACGGAGAAATACTCGATGAGACTTGCACATAAGCGTAAGGTGCAGATGAAACTGCAAAAACGCATTAAAGCTGCAGCCGCGAACGTGGCTGACACCAAAACTGCCAAGCCAGTTGCTGAGAAGACTGTTGCGCCGAAAGCAGCAGCAAAACCAGCAGCAGAGAAAGTAGTTGCAGCGAAAAAAGCAGATGTAGCATTGACGCCTAAACAGCAACAGGTACTGGATATCGTTGCTACTAACGCAGAAGGTATTAACCCGAAAGGCATCGGCCTTGCAGCGGGTCAGGAAGATGCCAAAGCCGCTTCCTGGGCTACCGGCGCTCTGAAGAAACTTCTTGAAGAAAACCTTGTTGTAAAAGAGCAGCTGTCAGGCAATAAAGTTATCTATAAAGCTGTGTGATACTGAGTATCCCCCTGACGATAAAGTGCAGGAAACAGCAGGATATCTGGCCCCGGATTGTTATCCGGGGCCTTTTTTTTTATTGTGTTGATGTAACCTTATGTTTTCGCTCGGCTCTTTTTGTTTGTGCCCGTTTGGTGCACAACCCCGGTGTGGTGACTATTATTAGTAATATCAGTCAGGCATCCCGGCCTGCTGTAATGGCCGTGAGGGGAGAGAGAATGAACACAATACGTTGTGGTATCTGGCAGAGACTGATTTCTGCTGTGCTGCTGACCCTGTTTTCGCTGCCTGTGTTTGCTATGCAGAAAGTACTGGTAATTGAGAGTTATCACTCTGGCTATTCATGGGACCGGGATTACCTGGCCGGTATCCACGAGGTGTTCAATGGTGAGTATGAAGTACTGACGTTTGAGATGGATACCAAACGGATCCCACCGCATGAGTATGCCCAGTCCGCTGAGCGTGCCTGGCAGTATTACCTCAAAATCCGTCCCGACCTGGTCATCATGGGTGACGACAATGCGCTTCGTTACCTGAGTCAGCGCTTTATGAAAGAGACGACACCGGTCGTTTTTCTTGGAGTGAACAATAATCCCCGCAATTATGGCGTTTATTACGGCGGTAATATTACTGGTGTGCTGGAGCGTCCTCTGGTGAAGCGTAACATCTTTGAGATGAACAAGATGCTCAAAGCGAATAAGGTACTTGTGCTTTATGATGGGGGGACAACTGCTCAGGTGACGCTGGAAGAGGTGTTTAAAGGCCGAAACCAAATAAAACTTGCCAGTATCAATGTCCATCTTAAGCTGATCAATTCCTGGGAGAAATGGCAGCAAACCGTACTCACCCTGGAGGAGCAGGGTTATCAGGCGGTATACGTTGGTTTGTACCATACGCTGACCGATGTTGAGGGTAAGCACGTTCCGGCTGAAAAAGTCATTCGCTGGACGTCAGAGCATGTCAAAGTGCCTTTGTTTTGTTTCTGGGACTTTACTGTAGGCAGTGATATGACCGTCGGTGGGCTGGTGCTGTTTGGTGTCGAGCAGGGCAGAACCGCCGCTCAGATAGCTAAACAGATCCTGGCCGGTAAACCTGTGTCTGAGATTGCGATTACGATCGGGGAAAAAGGGCAGTGGTTGTTCAGCCGAAGTCAGTTAAAGCGCTTTGAACTGAAGCTGCACGAGACGTTCCGGGAAAAAGCCAGATTTGTGGATTAGTAATGAAAAAGGGCCTGAGTGATTCAGGCCCTTGTTGTATTGGTCACCGGCTCTTATGCCTGGCTCTCTGGTTTGGTCAGACTGCCCAGTTCAAGAACCGGGGAGACTTCCATATTTTCGGCGTTCATCATGCTGGAAATGCGTTGTACGGAAGAGAGCAGCAGGCTCTGTTCCCACTCTTCGAGCTGCTGAAACCGGCGGACGAAGGTGTCCTGCAGCGGCAGTGGCGCCTGAGCCAGTGCTTTCTGGCCAGCCTCGGTCAGATAGGCGTGTACTTTGCGTTTGTCGGTCTGGCTGCGCACGCGCTGCGCCAGGCCGTTTCTCTCCAGTCTGTCCAGGATAGCCGTCGCGGTCGCCTGGCTCATATTGGTATGGTTGGCCAGGTTGCGTATGGTGACTTCACCCAGCTCCTGAATGGAGCGCATCAGCATCAGCTGCGGGCCGGTAAGGCCGGATTCTTTGCTGAGCTTTTTAGAGTGCAGGTCGATTGCGCGAATGATCTGGCGCAGAGATAAGAGAACTTCTTCGTGCTTGTCCAATGTTAACTACCCGAAAACCCAAGGTGGGCCTAAGTTACCTTAAACCTCAAAGGTTTCAAAACGTTTTTCTCCCCGGATGCGATTTGGGTAGGCGTTTATCTCTGTCTGTTTCATAAAATGCTGGCCTTGCCAGCTTGTCCCGGGCTTGCGTTGGCGGTGTTTTGTTTAGTGTGCGAATTAATAAAATTATCTTTTGTGGTGATAATTTGTCCGTCCAAAAGGTATTTATTGGAATTTGTGCTCAATTATCAATCAGGAGTCTGGCCGGTGTGGAGTACATTGTGTAGTATGAGGCAAAATTTAAGTGGTGAAATAGTATGTTCACTAAATATTACTGCACATACCATTTCACCTCTGATTCGCAAAGCTGAGAGGATTAATGACTAAAGGAATTGATAAATACAGTATAGACAGTACTGACTATACCGTAGGTCAGGACAACGTACAGAAGTGGGGCTTTGATGTCCATAACCCGGTATTCGGTATCAGTGCCGGTCTGATCACCCTGTTTTTGATTGCAGCCCTGGTGGTTGACCCGGAAGTGGCAAAAGGTGCGCTGGATGGCATCAAGTTCCAGATCATCAAGTCGTTTGACGGTCTGTTTATCTGGGCGGGTAATATTTTTGTTATTTTCTGCCTTGCGCTGATTGTCTCCCCTTATGGCCGCATTCGCCTGGGTGGCCGTGAAGCCATCGCGGACTACAGCTTCCTTTCCTGGCTGGCAATGCTGTTTGCTGCTGGTATGGGTATCGGTCTGATGTTCTGGAGTGTGGCCGAGCCGGTGGCTTACTATACCGGCTGGTATGAAACGCCGCTGAATGTGACGCCAAATACCCCGGAAGCCGCGCGTCTTGCGCTGGGCGCTACTATGTTCCACTGGGGTCTGCACCCGTGGGCGATTTACGGTGTGGTTGCCCTGTCTCTGGCGTTCTTCACTTATAACAAAGGTATGCCGCTGTCGATGCGTTCGATCTTCTACCCGCTGCTGGGTGATCGCGCATGGGGGTGGGCTGGTCACGTCGTGGATATCCTGGCAGTACTGGCTACCCTGTTTGGTCTGGCGACATCACTTGGTCTGGGTGCGCAGCAGGCAGCAAGCGGTATTAATCATGTGTTTGGTATCGATGGCGGTATGGGTCTGCAGATCGTGGTGATCTTCATCGTAACCATGCTGGCAGTAGTATCGGTACTGCGTGGTATCGATGGTGGCGTTAAGGTGATCAGTAACGTCAACATGATTCTTGCGTTGCTACTGCTGGTGTTTGTCGCTGTTGTGAGCCTGGCTGTGGCTATGGGCTCCATCCCGACAACCCTGACGGCGTATCTGGAGAACATTATCCCGCTAAGTAATCCGCATGGCCGTGAAGACGAAGCCTGGTTCCAGGGCTGGACAGTGTTCTACTGGGCCTGGTGGATTTCATGGTCACCATTTGTTGGTATGTTTATCGCCCGTGTTTCTAAAGGCCGTACTGTTCGTGAGTTTATCGTAGCGGTTCTGCTGGTTCCAACGGCGGTTACCCTGGTGTGGATGTCGGTATTTGGTGGCATTGCTATTGAGCAGGTAGTTGATAAAGTTGGCGTGTTGGGCGCAAATGGTCTGCGTGAAGTGCCACTGGCGATGTTTGAGATGTTTGAAGCGTTGCCGTTCAGTAAAGCACTGTCTGTTATTGCAGTGCTGCTGGTACTGGTGTTCTTTATCACCTCTTCAGACTCGGGCTCCCTGGTTATCGACAGCATTACTGCTGGTGGTAAAGTGGATGCGCCGGTAGTTCAGCGCGTATTCTGGGCCTTTATGGAAGGTGCGATTGCGGCTGCGCTGCTCTGGGTTGGCGGAACCCAGGCGATTCAGGCGCTGCAGGCGGGGGCTATATCCACCGCATTACCATTTACCTTCATCCTGCTGGCGATGTGTGTCAGCCTGGTGATGGGTATGCGTACCGAGCGTGACTACTGATAAGTCACCCGGGTTAAATAAAGGAGGCTGAGCCTCCTTTTTTTGTATCCGATTTTTGCCTGGTGATTCAGGCCGGTATCAGAGCCAGATATGGCTGATTGGTGTGTCCGGGCTGAAGTGGTGTTGGATCTGCGCCTGAAGCAGCTCGGCAGTTGCCAGTGCATCGGTCAGCGCGTGATGGGGCGGGTAGGCCGGAAGGCCGTAGCGTTCGCGGGTTGTGCCCAGGCGCATGCTTGGCATGCGTTTGCCTTTCAGCCGGTTCAGCCAGCCACCGGTTTGTTTTTGCTGAATGCGGTTTTCCAGCTCCATGGTATCGACCACGGGAAACACGATACCTTCACCCCAGCGGGCGAGCAGCGCCTTATCCATGAAGTTGCGCTCGATGTTGCGGTAGTGAACCACCACAATCTTTCCGGCCAGCGAGGCCAGCACTTCATCAATGATCCGGTCCAGATCCGGTGCGTTAAGAATATCGGAATGGGTGATACCGTGGATCACCACCGATTCGTCCTGCAGCGGCGACTGAGGATTCACAATCCAGTGGCGGGCCTGGCGGCAGTAAATACGGTTGAGGTTAAACGGCACCAGGCCAATACTGACGATGTCATCTTTTTCCGCATCCAGGCCGGTGGTTTCAAAGTCCAGCGCCACGAACGGTACCTCGCTCAGTGGTGTTTCCCTGGCAGCGACACCCTGCTGATAGAAGCTTTTCAGCCGGTCATCTTTGGCCGATTCGAGCCGTTGGGCAAACACCTGGGGCCAGTCTGGCGTTGGTTTTTCAGTTAATTTACGTAGCATAATTCCGGTCCGCCTTACTTAAACGTGTTTGCCTGGTAGCGGAACTTGAGGAAGTTCTGGCTGTTACTCAGGATCTGGAATGCATCTTTGAGATTGCGGCGCTCAAAGTCAGACAGATTGTCCGGCTCAACGTTGTTGTCCGGCTCAATGTTGTTCTCCACGTCTATCGCCTGATGACGGATACGCACCATGGAGATAAATTCCATCGCGTCACGCAGGTCCTGTGCCCGGCCATGAGGCAGTATGCCAGCGTCCTGAATATCATCAAGGCGTTCAAACGAGTTCTGTGCCCGTGATCCGACGGCAAGAGCGTGTACCCGGATCAGATCTGCCAGCGGCGCGGTGCCCCGGCGCTTGAGGTTAATCGAGTTCTTGTGGCGGCCGTCTTTCTCCATTACAAAGCTTTTGAAAAAGCCCAGCGGTGGAGTACGGTTGAGGGCGTTACGCGCAAGACAGGCCAGGAAACGGTTATTGCGCTTGGCGCGGCGCACGATGAAGCTGTTGAGCTGCTCGGCCCATTTCAGGCGGCCATACACACCATCGAGGTCAAAGAAGATCGACGCGTTCAGCAGGGCTTTCGGGTTCGGATTATCGATCCAGTCACCAAAGCACTCTTCCCATTCAGAGCGGGTCATTCGCCACATCGGGTTGGTCGCCATAATATCGCCGGTACAATAGGTGTAGCCACAGCGCGCCAGACCGTCACAGACAAATTTTGCCAGTTCGGCAAAGTAATCGCCGTGCTTGTCCGGGTTATAGCCGTTATCGAGAATGATGGCGTTGTCCTGGTCTGTCACCATCAGCTGTTCATCCCGGCCCATAGAGCCAAGAGCGAGGAAACAGTACGGGACTGGCGGCGGGCCAAGCTCTTCTTCGGCCAGTTCGATAATACGCTGTTTGAAACTCCGGCCGATCACGGACATCGCGCTGCCGACCATGTGGCTGTTGGCGTCTTCGTTGACCAGACGTACAAAGCTGTCCTTGACCTGTTCAGACAGGGTTTCCAGCTCTGCCACGGTCTGCTGCTGGAAAATGCTGCTCACCAGCAGCAGTGAGTTCTGGGACTCGTAGCGGACGATGTCCTGCACTTCGATGATCCCCAGTGGCTGCTGTTGTTTCAGTACCGGAAGGTGGTGCACGTTGTAACGCAGCATGGTCAGCATGGCTTCATACACGTAGGCGTTGTGGTCCAGGCAGACCACTTCCAGTGTCATCACATCCGAGACCGGGTCTTCAGGAGACAGACCTGCCGCCAGAACGCGGGTACACAGGTCCCGGTCAGTAATAATGCCCAGCAGGCCGTTGTCATCTTCATCATCCAGTCTTTCCTGATCGACAACCAGCAACGCGGATACGTTCTCATCGGCCATTTTAATCGCCGCTTCCTGGATGGTTTCCGTCTGGCTGATCAAAACCGGCTCGCGGGTGATCAGGGTTCGCACCTTGGAGGTGGTCAGGTCATTGGCTTCCTGTTTGGTGGAAATAGCCTGACGAAGACGGGTGGAGTCTTCCACTTCCACAAAGTCAGCAAAACTGTCGAACTCGTCATACAGCTTCTGGAACAGCTCCTCGGGAATGCAGTAAACCAGGCTGTCTTCAATGGCTTTCACCGGAAAGCGTACTTTGTTGTTGGTCAGAAGGCCCATTTGGCCAAACAGGTCACCTTCATCGAGCCGGTTGTACAGCTCGCCTTTACGCCGGTAAACCTCGACGACACCGCTTCGAACTATGTACAGGTCATGGATATGGTCACCAAAGTGAATGATGGGCGTGTCGGCACGGTAGTAGGAGATTTCGACCTGCCGGCTGATCTCTGCCACGGTTTCCTCTGGCAGTTGATCAAAAGGGGGGAAGGATGAAAGAAAGCTTTGAATTTCCAGTATTTCGGCTTGCATAATTGGCCTGTCTGACGAATTTGCTCCATCGTAACCAATGCAGAGACGAAAAAAAACCGCGCCGGGCGCGGTTTACGTTATTTCTTAAACTGGGCGATGAGCCTTTGCATGGATTCCAGCCGCTCAACCAGCTCACTGGTACGGGTGACAGAAGAGTTTGCGCTGTCGCTGGTATCGCCTGCCAGTTGCTGAATGTTCACCACATTACGACTGATTTCCTGAGTCACTTCCGCCTGTTGGCTGACCGCGCCCGCTATTTGGTGGCTGCTGTCGGTAACGTTATCCAGCATCCGGGTAATACGGCCCAGTACTTCTCCGGTTTCCTGAGCCCGCTCATTACATTCACCGGAAAGCTGGCTGCCGCGGGACATCAGGGTGACGGCCTCGTTTGCCGTTGCCTGAAGCTCGCTGATCATCTGATGGATCTCATCGGTCGAAGAGCGGGTTTGTGAGGCCAGGTTGCGCACTTCATCGGCCACCACGGCGAAACCACGCCCTGCTTCGCCTGCACGGGCGGCCTCGATTGCCGCGTTCAGCGCCAGCAGGTTGGTTTGCTCAGATACCGCGCCAATCACGTCCAGGATCTGCTCAATCTTCTCACTGTCTTTGGCGAGCTTATCCACGACCTCTTTTGAGTGATCCAGCTCCTGAGCCAGGCCGCTGACTGCAGTCATGGTGGTTTCGATCATTGCCATGCCATTGACAGATTCCCGGTTGGCTTCGTCGGTGGCTTTGGAGGCGTTAATGGCGCTGTCAGAGACCTCCTGAATAGAGTGGGTCAGTTCGGTGACTGCAGTTGCCACCTGTTCGGTCTCACTGCATTGCTGGGTGAGCTGCTGGTCTATGGTCTGGGTGTTGGCAAACTCATCTTCAGCAGAAACCAGCAGCGCACCAGCGGTTTCGGCGGTGCGTGCTGAGACGGCTCTTAGCTGGGCTTTGCGCATCATCAGCGCCAGCTCCAGGCAGGAGTAATCGTCCCGGGTTCCCGTATAAGGGTATTCCATAAGCTCATTGTCATACGAGGCTTTCGCCAGAGCCTGAACCTGTCCGAGGCGTTTATGCTGGGCGGCAGAAATTCCGAGACCTGCCAGGCCGGCAAGGGTGATAACGGCGCTGAGCCAGAACGGTGCGGTGGTGGTCATAGCGGCCACACCCGCTGCAGATATCAGGGTAAACAGGGCAAGTTGCCAGCCGGACCAGGATTTTTTAAACCGTGCGGCAAAAGGCAGCGACTTGCCTTCGCGCATTGCTTTATAGAGGGTTTCTGCCCGGTCGATCTGTGCCTGAGTTGGTTTTGAGCGTACTGACTGGTGCTCAGTGATCCCGCCATCTTTTCCGATAATCGGGGTTACAAACGCTGAAACCCAGTAATGGTCGCTTGCGTTTTTGCAGCGGTTTTTCACCAATCCCATCCAGCTGTCACCTGCTTTCAGGTACTGCCACAGCTGTCCGAACGCCGCTTTGGGCATATCCGGGTGGCGGACCACGTTATGGGGTTTACCCAGCAGCTCCTCCTGCTGATAACCGGCAACGTCGCAAAAGTCCGGGTTAGCAGAGGTAATGATACTGGAAGGATCGGTGACGGAGATCAGATTGTAGTCATCCGGATAGGATTTGTTGGCCATAACTTTCTCAAATTTAAAGCAATTTCGATTTCTTATGCCCGGAACTTTACCATAGCTAAATGTTGAAAGTGTGATTGAAATCAATTATTGAATTTATCAACATAAATGCGTCAATTGATAAATATATAAGCATAAAACTGAGATGGAATTGCAGAAGTTGCAAGGATAGTGGGGTAGGGCTCACAATCTTCTACCCAGTACCCAGTACCCAGTACCCAGTACCCAGAGCCTTAAAACAAAAAAGCCAGCGCATTCCAGCGCTGGCTTTGCAATCATGAGACTGACTTAAAGAACCGCAGCGATACCTTTACACAGCGGGCCCATGTTAGCTTTGGTCATGCCTGCCACACTGATACGGCCGGAGCCAACAATGTAGATAGCGAACTCGTCTTTCAGGCGGTTAACCTGGTCTTTGGTCAGGCCGGAGAAAGAGAACATGCCGTTCTGGCGCTCGATAAAGCTGAAGTCTGCTTCAACGCCTTCTGCTTTCAGGGTGGCAACGAACAGCTCGCGCATTTCCTGAATACGGTCACGCATCTCTGCTACTTCCAGTTCCCACTCTGCGCGAAGTTCAGCGTGGTTCAGAATGTAGGTCACTACTGCTGAGCCGTGTGCCGGCGGGTTAGAGTACACTGAACGGATGATGCTCTTAACCTGAGAGAATGCGGTGGTGGCAACGTCAGTGTCTTTGGCTACCAGGGTAAAGGCGCCGACACGCTCGTTGTACAGACCGAAGTTTTTCGAGAACGAGCTGGCAACCAGGATTTCGTCGTTGTATTTGGCGAAAGTACGCAGGCCGGCTGCATCTTCTTCCACGCCTTTGGCAAAGCCCTGATATGCAAAGTCAAACAGAGGCAGCAGGCCTTTGTCTGCACACAGCTTAGCCAGGGTTTCCCACTCATCAGCCGTCGGGTCGATACCGGTTGGGTTGTGACAGCAGCCATGCAGCAGAACGATGTCACCCGCTTTGGCTTCCTGCAGGCTGGTCAGCATCGCATCAAAGTCTTTCTCTTTGGCTTCTGCGTTGTAGTAGCTGTACTGTTTGGTTTCAAGACCTGCCGCAGTGAACACACCGTTGTGGTTCGCCCAGGTAGGGTTACTCAGCCAGATGCAGCCGCTGTCCAGGTGACGTTTGATGAACTCGCCTGCCACGCGCAGTGCGCCGGTGCCACCAGGTGCCTGAGCGGTCTTGGCTCGCTGGTTTGCAACGATGTCTGAGTCAGCGCCGAACAGCAGTTTTTGTACTGCCAGGCCGTATTCTGCGGTACCTTCAATGGTCAGGTAAGACTTGGTGGTCTGGGTTTCCAGAAGGGCAGCTTCAGCTTTCTTTACTGTTGCTAAAACCGGGGTCTGGCCCTGTTCGTTTTTGTAGATACCAACACCCAGGTTGATTTTTTCTGCGCGGGTATCTTTTTTAAACTCTTCCGTCAGGCCAAGAATAGGGTCCGCAGGCGCGGCAATGACTTTTTCAAACATATTAATCGGCATCCATGTTGATCAGGTTAAGTTAAATTCAGGATCAGTTATACCTTTGCATTGTTGCTGACACAACAGCAAATAGAAGAAAACTACACATTTAGTTTGTTTGGAAGAGATAAATTGATAAAGGTCATGAAATCCCGGCTGAAAACCACGAAACGGGTCGAAAAATGACAACAAATCGTGGTTTTCTGACATAGGTCGCGTCAGGTTTGCGGTTGCAGCTCAGCCGGGGAGACCGGCTCCTCATGCGCGTCTCTGTAGCGTGCAGCGATGGCAATGAACTCTTTTTCTGTGGCAAGAAACGCCTCGACTACCTGCGGGTCGAAGTGATGCTCCCTGCCTTCCTGGATGATCTGGCGCGCTTCATCGTGACTGAACGCTGGTTTATATACCCGTTTTGAAATAAGCGCATCGTACACGTCGGCCAGTGCCATCAGCCTGCCAGAGAGGGGGATCGCTTCTCCGCTCAGGCCATTTGGATAGCCACTGCCATCCCATTTTTCATGGTGGGTAAGGGAGATCTCTTTCGCAAGCCGCAGAAACGAACTGCTGCCCATTTGCTTTTCCGCGATAGACAGTGCGTCAGCACCTATCTGAGGGTGAGACTTCATCACTTCAAACTCATCACTGGTCAGTTTCCCCGGTTTGAGCAGGACGGCATCGGGGATGCCGACTTTACCTACATCGTGCAATGGTGCGGATTTATACAGCAGGTCGATATAGGCCGGGGTGAGCAGCTCCTGATGTTCAGGTTTTCCGGCGAGATGGCAGGCTAGGGCACGTACATATTCCTGGGTGCGCAGAATATGGGCACCGGTTTCGTTGTCGCGTGATTCTGCCAGCGCGGCCAGGCTGTTAATCGCCACATCCCGGGTTGTACTGATTTCGTTCTGACTCGCCTGCAGGCTGTCGATCATCTGGTTGGTCAGGGCAGCCATTGAGCCCAGTTCATTGTGTTCAAATACCGGCAGCCGGGTATCAATGTCTCCATTGCTTACTTTTACCAGAGACACTTCCTGGCTGAGCAGGACCTGTTTCATCAGTTTGCTCCACAGGGTCAGTATGGCAACGGTATAGGCGCCAAGCACCACTGCGATATACGCAAACTCTTTGATGATGCTGATATTGCCCGTACCATCCAGTACTTTGTCCGGGTTGTGCTCCAGCCAGATAAGGTCTTTATATGCAATGAGTGAGAGCATGACTATCAGGGTTGCGACCAGAAATACAACCAGCTGGATCATCTGTTTCACCAGTGACTGACGCTCACCGCTCAGGCGGGTCAGTATTTGGGGTTGTTTAAGAAGCTCGTCAAACTGGTCGGATTTTGCGGTCAGCTGAAGCAGGATACCGGTAAAAAAGCCAAACAGGGCCATACCGAACACGACTTTCATATTACTGTCGATGGGGAACTGGTACCGGGTATTGTAGAACAGGGCAAGTGGCAGGCTGGCGATGAAAAATGCGAGCGTATCCAGCCTGGCGTGGTTAAAGCTTTGCAGCAAATGGTGATTACGCAGCAGGAAGTGCCTTACGGCAAACAACCCGGTGAAGGTCACCGATACGTGAATAAAAACTTCAGCGACCGTCAGGGATTCCAGCATAGGGCAGACCCGGCCGCCGTATGTCGCAAAAAGCACGCCAGCCAGCAGATAGAGGCTGAACGTCAGGGATGCGTTATACGGTTTCATAGTTGAGCTCATAATAATTATCAGTTGTATTTATTGTTAAGCCAGATTTTATAACTCATAAGACCGGAGCGACAGGTTTTTTCTTCGCTGATGAGCTCAGTTTCAGCAACCCGCCGGAGTTACAGACAAACAAAGCCCGGGGTAACTCCCGGGCTGGTATGTATGGCTTATTTGTCTTTGTCACTAAGGTGTTTGATGATGGCAGCTTCTGCGTGTTCCTGAGTGGCTTTCTCTCCTTCAGGTACATCTATTGGAGCTTTAGGAAAGATCCCCATCGCGTCTTCTGCAACATGCATCCAGTCAGGGTGCCAGTAGTAGGGCTGACCATTGAAGTCCCAGTTATGAACTTCTTCGTATTCACCTTTGTATGCCAGATCGTCAAGTTTGAAGTCTTTCATGTGATGCCTCCTTAGCTCGTACTATAAGTATGGTGCGAAAACAGCGATTTATCCTGTTTTTCAGGCATAAAAAAACCGCCGAATGGCGGTTTTTTATCACACAGCGTGCGCTTTAGAAGTTTGCACTGCGAGGAGTACGTGGGAACGGGATCACGTCACGTACGTTCGCCATACCGGTCACGTAAGAAACCAGACGCTCGAAGCCCAGACCGAAACCAGCGTGTGGCACGGTGCCGTAGCGGCGCAGATCACGGTACCAGTTCATGTGCTCAGGGTCGATACCCATTTCGCGCATACGGGCGTCCAGGATGTCCAGGCGCTCTTCACGCTGAGAACCACCGATGATTTCACCAATGCCCGGTGCCAGAACGTCCATTGCAGCAACAGTCTTGCCATCTTCGTTCATGCGCATGTAGAAAGCTTTGATGTCTTTCGGGTAGTTCTTCACGATTACCGGCGCTTTGAAGTGCTCTTCTGCCAGGTAGCGCTCGTGCTCAGAAGACATGTCGATGCCCCACTCAACAGGGAACTCGAACTCTTTGCCTGAATCCAGCAGGATCTGGATAGCATCGGTGTAATCAACCTGAGCAAAGTCAGAGCTTACAAACTGCTCCAGACGCTCGATAACGGTTTTGTCGATGCGCTGGGCGAAGAACTCAAGGTCATCACGGCGCTCTTCCAGAACCGCTTTGAACACGTACTTCAGCATTTCTTCTGCCAGACCAGCCACGTCATTCAGGTCCGCGAATGCTACTTCCGGCTCAACCATCCAGAACTCCGCCAGGTGACGGCTGGTGTTTGAGTTTTCAGCACGGAAAGTCGGGCCGAAGGTGTAAACCTTGCTCAGGGCACACGCATACGCTTCTGCGTTCAGCTGGCCAGATACAGTCAGGAAGGTTTCCTTACCGAAGAAATCTTCGTTGTAGTCCACATCGCCTTTGTCAGTGCGTGGCAGGTTCTGCATGTCCAGGGTAGAAACGCGGAACATTTCACCGGCGCCTTCACAGTCAGAGGCAGTGATCAGCGGCGCAGATACCCAGATGTAACCCTGCTCGTGGTAGAAGCGGTGGATTGCCTGAGACAGACAGTTACGCACACGTGCTACCGCACCGATTACGTTGGTACGCGGACGCAGGTGAGCCACTTCACGCAGGTACTCGATAGAGTGGCGGGTCTTCGCCATCGGGTAAGTATCTGCATCTTCAACCCAGCCCACAACTTTCACATCAGTTGCAGCCAGTTCGAAATCCTGACCTTTGGCTGGCGATGCAACCACAGTACCGGTGACTTCAACTGAACAACCAGTGGTCAGTTTCAGAACTTCTTCCTGGTAATTATTCAGATTATTAGGGACCACGGCCTGAATCGGGTCGAAACAAGAGCCGTCATAAATGGCAAGGAAAGAGATTCCGGCTTTGGAATCACGACGTGAGCGGATCCAGCCGCGGACAGTTACTTCACTGTCTACCGCGAGCTTACCGCTTAGTACGTCTTTTACAGGCGCGTAAGTCATGTTGTGCTAATTCTCCGTTGAAGTCACAAAATCAACCCGGCCCAGAGAGCCGGGTTAAATAGTTTGAACCTGACAGTTTACCTGTCAAATCATTCGCTTCAACCTTTATTATCGCCTGTGAGGGTAAATTGATTGAGTAATGACTCAAGTTGTTCGGAAAGGTGTTCAAGATATATACAGATCTCACGGGTTTTACCCGCAGAGTAGGAGGTCTGGTCTGCATGTGATGTGATGGTGTTGATTCGCTCACTGATGGAGTCGTTCACCCGGGTCTGCATCTGAACCTGTTCGCGGATGCTGCCAGCGTGCCGGTTTGCCTGGTTCATTTCGTCCACGACACTTGCCAGAGTCTGAGACAGCGTTTCGATGGACTGAGACCGTTCGTGAGCCTCAAGGCAGACGGTGTCTACGGCCTGGAGTGACTGCTGGCTGCCTTGCTGCAGTTTCTCAATGATAGCCTCAATATTGCCCGTGGCATCCTGGGTACTGCTGGCCAGATTGCGGACTTCATCAGCGACTACGGCAAAGCCACGTCCCTGCTCGCCGGCCCGGGCGGCTTCGATGGCCGCATTCAGCGCCAGCAGGTTAGTTTGTTCCGCGATGCCTTTAATCACGGCCAGAATACTGTTGACCTGTTCTGTCTGATCATTGAGCTCACTGATATTGTGTTTCACGTCGTCGATGTCACTGACCAGACCGCGGATATCATCGCTGGCGGTATGGGCGAGTTGCGCTCCGCTGTCAGCGGTATGGGTGGTATGAGTGATCAGCTCAGAGGCATCGTTGGTAGCCTGCTCAATATGGGATTGCTGTTGCTGAAGCTCCTGCATGCTGTTTTTCACATCCGAGGTTTCTTCCAGCTGTTTGTTGGTCGCCTGGTCGGTTTTCAGTGCGACTTCGGTCAGCTCACCCGCTGCCATAGCCAGCGCATGCGACGTTTTCTGAACCTGGTTCATCCCGTCTGATACGGCATCGAGCAGTGAATTGATGTCTTTGGTCAGCCGTCCCACTTCATCTTTACGTTCAACAGGCAGGCGCAGGGTCAGGTCTTTGTTACTCGCGACCTGCTCCATAAAGCGGGAGGTGATTTTCATCGGTTTAACGATGATGCGGCGGATCATCATCAGCGCCAGAACAAAACCGATACCGGCGATGGCCGTCATGATGGCAACAGCGATGATGGTGCGGTGGCTGACCATACGGTTGAGTTTGGTAAGGTCGTATTCCATACGGATCACTCCCAGCACTTCACCTTCTTCTGCCATGTGGCAGGCAATGCAATTGGTGCCGCGATAGTTCTCGCTGGCTTTCATTGGCAGGGCGACCACCAGGCCTTTCCCCCAGTTGCCTGAAAATGGCTCTATGATCGTTTCCCCGTCCAGTGCCCGCTGGTCGATATTGTCCAGTGCTTTCTGGTCATCACCGCCTGGTCCGTATAGCTGATTGACTTTTTGTGCCCGGATCACCCGGACCTGCTCAATGCCATCCTGAGCCAGCGCTTTGTCCCGCAGAGTATTTTTCTGGGTCATAGTGCCGGTCAGCATCATCATGTTGAGGCTGTCGAAATAGTTGCTGGCTTTGTCGTGCAGTTGTTCACTGAGCACAGAATTGAGCAGTTCCCGTTGCTGGTAGTACTGGTAGCCGGTTGAGGTGGTGAGGACCAGGGTAAATACGGCGACCAGGGTGACCAGCAGTTTAGAAGTAATAGATAAAGTCATAATAATCGTTATTTTTTTTCCAGGCTGACAGCTGAATTTTAGTTGATATGATGGAATATTGCTTACTTGTTAAATGTTTGTGTGATACGGGCACGTTTCGCGGTGCGGAAATATGAGCCGGAACAGAAACGCCTTTATCCGTCCGGGAACCATGGACGGGCAGCGGCGGGCGTGGCGGTAACATAAATTTACAGTTCCATGACAAATCATTGTTGATGTGTCTCACAATTGTGAACCGGATAGTGATTGTAACTACCCGTTTAGCCGTTTCTAATGTAAGCACAAAACCATGTATTTCAAATCAAACTATGATAGCAGGGTGCTCCGGGGAAGCCTGATCCTCCTGCTGGTATCGCTGTCCGGGTTCTACCTGTGGGTACTCAGCCTTGCTGCGAGTCCGGATGTTTCCTTTTCATATCAGACTTATTACCTCGAAAAGAAAACTCTCTACTGGGGCGGGAATGATGACCGTTTTGAGCTGCCTGAAGAAGGAATGCTTGATACCCGGGAACGTTTGTCCGCACTTTCCCGTAAAGGGTGGGGCTCCGCAACTGAGCAGGGCAGGCCACTGGACAGCACAGGAGGAGTCTATTTCTCGGTCTCAAATGGTGGTGGTAAACAGCGGATGGTGTTTGAACTTGCCGGGGTTCAGTCAGACAAGACTCCGTTACCCATCGTGACTCTTGATGGTCGCCCCCAGACCGCAGTCACCCAAAAAGACCGGCTGGTGGTCGAACTTGATCTTTCCGGTCCGGACACGCCTCTTCACTACCTTGAGCTGACCCCGGATATGCCGCTGCTGGTGAAAAGCTTTGGCCTGCAGCGTGTCGGTCTGAAAAGCGCTGGCCTGACAAACATTAGTCCGGAAATAATCAGCCAGCAAAGAAAAAGCCAGGAAAGTAAAAGCGGAGTGCAGTCATGAACGATAAGCTGACCCTGAGCCATCAGGAGTGGCGGACCCTGATTTTGGCGGTGTTGCTGAGCCGGGTAGTGCTTTATTTTATCGGCTATGTGATGTCCGGGCAGATGGGTCTGATTGACCCTGCCGAAGTGTCACTGACCGATGCGGCGTGCCGGTTTGACTGTATCTGGTCAACCCGGATCATGGAACACGGCTACGATCCGGTACCGCGTTGGCTGAGTGGACACAATGCGGCTAGCTGGGCATTTATGCCAGTAACGCCACTGCTGGGAACGGTGATGAACCTTTTGACCGGCGACGCCAAACTGGCGCTGATACTGGTTTCTAACATCACTTTTGCCCTTAGCGTGCCGGTACTTCTTTTGGCCCTTAAACAGGCCGGCCTGAAAGAGGATACCCGCCTTACCATGATTTGGCTGGTGTGCTTTTCTCCGTTCACGGTTTATGGCATGGCTGGCTACTCGGAGCCGTTGTTTATCGCTCTGGTGGCGGCTGCATTTTTGTTTGCTGCGCGTCAGCAGTGGCTGTGGGTGGCCCTGTTTGGCATGATTGCCGCAGTCACACGTAATCTGGGTGTGATGCTGGTATTTTCTGTGGTGATCATCGCGTTTGAGCACTACCGCTGGCAGGGAGTCAAAACCCTGCAGACTGGCGTACTTAAAGCCTGGGCTGCAGTGTGGGTGATCCCGCTGGGCTTTTTCTGTTACATGCTTTATCTCTACTGGCTGACCGGTGATGCGCTTGCCTTTGGTCATATACAGATAGCCTGGGGGCGGACCCTGACTCACCCGCTTAACTGGATTGAGTATGGCTTTGAAAAGGGTGGGGTGAAGCTCTACCTGACCCTGATGGCGCTGGCGGGTTTTGCACTCAATGCCTGGCTGGTGGCCCAACGCCGTTATGCTGAAGCGGTGTTTATGTTTATCAACCTCTATCTGCCGTTTTCATCCGGGGTGAACGCCATGCCGCGTTATCTCTTCGGCCTGTATCCGACATATCTGGCGATAGCTCTGCTGGTGGAGCGCTACCCAAGGATCAAAACGCCGCTGCTGTGTTTGTTTGGTCTGGGCTGTACGCTGATCACCATGGGTTTCTTCTCGCGTCAGTTCTTTACGGTGTAACAGGTACAGGAAAGAAAAACCGGGCTCGTTGAGCCCGGTTTTGTTATGGAGCACTGATGCTTTTTCTGAGCACCATGATCTTGTTTGAATCGTCATCATAAAATGACTTCTTAGTGTCCTCAAACCCTGCCGACAGGCAGCAGCGCAGGGCACCCTCGTTCCGTTTGTCCACCAGCATGCAGACAGAGCGGACATCAGGATAGGCAGAGTATATATATAACTCCAGCCGTTTCAGCGCGGCTTTGGCTACGCCCTGGCCCTGATGACTCTGGTCGATAAACAGGTTTTTAATCTCGATTTCGTTGTTGGAGGCAAAGGTGTATTTTTTGCTGAGGCCGAAGTCGAGCGCAAAGAAGCCCAGCATGGTGCCATCTTTTGTGATGGCATAAATGACATCTTCTTTTGAACGGTGCTCATAGAGGTGTTCAAATGTCTCAACAAACTGTTTTTGCTCTTTGGTGACGTTGAGCTCCATCAGCGCTGAGAAGTGTTTTAATTTTGGTTTTTTAAGCGCGATCATAACGGACTGACTTTTACTGACTAATAAAAAAGGGCATGGAATTCCATGCCCTTTAAGTGTATTAGCAGATAACCTTGATTGCCAGACCACCCTGGGAAGTTTCCCGGTACTTGGCATTCATGTCTTTACCTGTCTCCAGCATGGTTTCGATAACCTTATCCAGAGATACACGTGGTGCAGATGCGCGGCGCATTGCCATGCGGGTTGCGTTGATCGCTTTAACAGCAGCAATACCATTACGTTCGATACATGGTACCTGAACCTGGCCTGCTACCGGGTCACAGGTCAGACCCAGGTTGTGTTCCATCGCGATTTCAGCCGCCATACAAACCTGCTCAGGGCTGCCGCCCATCAGTTCTGCAAGACCTGCTGCCGCCATAGAACAGGCAACGCCCACTTCACCCTGACAACCAACTTCTGCGCCAGAGATAGAAGCGTTTTGCTTGTACAGACCACCAACTGCGCCGGAAGCGGCGAAGTAGCGGGTGTACTCTTTCTCTGAAACAGGAGAGATGAACTTATCGTAGTACGCCAGAACAGCAGGGATGATGCCACATGCGCCGTTGGTTGGTGCAGTCACTACGCGGCCACCGGCTGCGTTTTCTTCGTTAACCGCGAATGCGTACATGTTTACCCAGTCAACAACCGTCATTGGGTCGTTGCTCAGGCGCTCACCGGTTTTCAGTTGCTGGTGCAGGGCAGCAGCACGGCGTGGAACGCGCAGAGGACCAGGAAGAACACCTTCCGTGCTGAGGCCACGGTCGATACAGGCAGTCATGGTATCCCAGATAGCCTTAAATTCTTCTTCGATCTTGTTGGTGTCTTTGACTACTTTTTCGTTAGCCATTACCAGCGCGCTGATAGACAGAGCGTTGTCGTTACACAGGTCAACCAGCTCTTTAGCCGAGTTGAACTCGTAAGGAACGATTACTTCGTCGTCAGACTCTTTGCCGAAGTTCTCTTCGTCAACGATGAAACCGCCGCCGATAGAGTAGTAAGTTTTGGTGTGAACCAGCTCTTCACCGGAGAATGCGTGGATCTGCATGCCGTTTTCGTGCAGTTCCAGGTTATCGGTGTGGAAAGTCAGGTCAACATCGTAGTCAAAAGCGGCATCCTGCTTACCGTGAGCCAGTGGCAGAACTTTATTTGCTTTTACGTTATCGATGAAAGCAGGGATACCGTCGATATCCACGCTTTCAGGTAAGTTACCAGCTAAGCCAAGAATAATGGCAATATCCGTATGGTGGCCTTTCCCGGTTAAAGAAAGGGATCCATAAACATCCACTTTAATGTGATTCACGTCATTCAGGCGGCCTTTTTCCATTAGGTCCTGAACGAAAGATTCACCGGCCTTCATTGGCCCTACCGTGTGTGAGCTCGAAGGCCCAATCCCGATTTTATAGATGTCAAATACGCTGATCATATTTATTTTTTTTACCTGGTAGCAAGCCCCCGGGGAGTCGGGGGCTTAGTCAGAAGTGAATTCGTAAGATTACGAACTTACAGAGCGCCGTAGATTACAGAACTAATTGACGCAAGGCCACAAATTGCTGTGAAAACCTGTACAAACGCTGAAGTTTTGTACTTAGCCATTGCAGGTACTTTCTGCATAGCAAATACAGGCATCAGGAACAGGATTGCAGCAATCATTGGTGCACCCATGGTCTCGATCATGCCCAGGATTGATGGGTTAACAATCGCAACAATCCAGGTGGTTACCACGATGAAGATCAGAGACATTTTCTCGATGCTCTTAACAGGAGAAGAAGAGCGTGACTTGATCAGGCCAACCAGACCTTCGTGTGCACCCAGGAAGTGACCGAAGTAGCTTGAAGTGATTGCTGCGAAAGCAACTACAGGACCAAGAATCGAGATTAGCGGAGACTCGTGTACGTTCGCCAGGTAAGACAGAACGCTGATGTTTTGCTCTTGTGCCATTGCCAGCTGCTCAGGAGACAGAGACAGTACAACAGAGAATACGAAGAACATAACGAAGCCCATCAGCATCATAGATGCGCCGCCGGTGATCATGTCAGTTTTCTTAACTGCGTTTTCACCGTACTTCAGACGCTGCTCTTTGGTGAACTGGCTGATGATTGGGCTGTGGTTGAACGAGAATACGATGATTGGGATTGCCAGCCAGATAACAGAAGGCATTGTGCTCCAGTCTGGGGCAACTTCCATCATAGAAGTGTTCCAGTCAGGGATCAGGTAGAAAGACAGAGCCAGCAGGATGAATACCAGAGGGTAAACCATCGCAGAGGTCGCTTTCAGCATCAGCTCTTTACCGAATACTACACCTGCAGTCATTGCAGTGATAAGTACACCAGACAGCAGCCAGCGTGGCATTGAAGCAAAGCCCAGCTGGTTAACCATGAAAGAGTCAACTGTGTTGGTGATACCTACACCGTAAATAAGAACGATAGGGTAGATGGCAAAGAAGTAAGCAAAAGTGATGATGTTAGCACCAGTCTTACCGAAGTGCTCTTCTACAGTGTCGGTGATGTCAGCGTCGTTTTTAGAAGCAGACAGAACGAAACGGGCAAGGCCTTTGTGAGCGAACCAGGTCATTGGTGCTGCAAGAAGCGCAAGCATTACCAGTGGCCAGAAGCCGCCAGCACCCGCTTTAATTGGAAGGAAAAGCACGCCGGCACCAACTGCAGTACCAAACAGTGAAAGAGCCCAGGTAAAGTCTTTGTAGGTCCAGCCTGATTTGGATGCTGAGGCGCGATCCGTAACAATTGTTGATTGCATAGTTAATTACTCGTGAAATTTATTGGGAACAGGAATTTCAGGCGGTATTCTCTCTGTTTTTGATAGGAAAGTCAGGATCAGGATCAATAAATACTACCGCATCGAAGATTAATCAGCATAAACGGGATATATATCACGAAAATCACGTGCCACACATAAGTGAAATTAGTGCCACGCATTAGATTATCTAATGCTGTAAATGATGTGTTACATGGCTGTGAGGTGGTTGTGGGCCTTTTACAGTAAGGGCTCTAAACTTTTTGTGAATCTCTTTGAATATCGTGAAATCCACAATGCGATAACATTTTATTGTTAATCGTTTGCGTGGATTTGGTTGGTAATTTGTAGTTGCAAAGCGTGGATGATTTGAGCTGTAACTCCCCAGATTAAATGTTTGCCATATGGCACGGCAAAAACGTTATGCAACACATTTTTGTATGGGAAATGCAACGAGTGGATATTCAAAGGGTTAAGTAAAAATCCGACCGGTACTTCAAATGCACTTTCCACTTCGTTGTGATCCAGAGTGAGGGCGTAGTCCGGGTCAATCAGCCCCAGTACCGGCGTGACTTCAAACTGACTTACTGTGTTGAGTGGCGGCAGCTGGCCCAATGGCCGTATCTTGTCAGAACAAAGACCTATCTCTTCCCAGGCCTCCCTGATGGCGGCGGCATAAAGTGAGTCATCTTCTTTTTCAAGCTTACCTCCCGGAAAGCTCACCTGGCCCGGGTGATGCTTCAGATGTGAAGCCCGTTTTGTCAGGATCACCTGAAGTCCCTGCGGTCTCTCGACTAGACCGATAAGGACGGCGGCGGGACGAAAGGTCCGGTTTTCATGCTGTCTGACCAGTTCCGGCTCCTGTGCAGCTACTGTTTTTTGCAGAAGAAAGTGGCGTAAAAAGCTCTGTTTATCCATATTAGTCCTTGTTTGTATATCTGCAGGATATTGATTGTGCTCATTTGATGGGTGGGGGTTATTTGCCCTTTTAGTTAAGATTAGCAAACTGGCCTGTGACGGGTAAAACCCACTTTCTGTCAAATGCCGGTGATTAGTGTGGGGCTGACAAATAAGCCTGGTGAATGTGTGTTTGCCGGCATCTCGTTAGTACTCAGTGACCGCTGATAATCATCGGTGTCCCTCAAAAATAATGTCCCGAAGCTGGTCAGAAGGGCTGGTGAAGTATTTCTGCTGTTTATAGATGATGGCTCACGCCCGGATAACAGTCAGGCATTGACCGGGGCGGGCAGTTTCCGGTGAGCTTCGTTCAGGCATGCTTCAGCGTTTTTCTGATCGCAGACTTCTATCCAGCCCATACTCACCTGGAGCGGCAAAGCATTGTTTCCGGTATCGGCGGGGCTTTTGTGTGCTGCTTCGAGCAGACGGCTTATACGCCGACGTACTTCCCCGGTTCCTTCGCAGCTGAGCAGGACGGCAAATTCGCTGGCGTGGAGCCGGGCCGGGTCATACTGGCCAAACTCTGTTTCCAGCAGATGGGCGAAATGGATGAGCATCTTGTCTGCGGCTTCAAATCCGTGCTGCTGATTGACTGACTCCATATTGTCGATATGAAAAACGACCAGGGCGCAGTAACTCTGGCCGGCCTCTCCCTGTTCGAGACGTTTGTCGATTCTTTTTATCAGCTCCTTTCGAACCGGCAACTGGGTGAGCATATCGTGGGTGGAGTCGCGTCTCAGGAGCTCTATCAGCTGAAGGTTCTCGATATTGCGGAAAATCCGGCAATAGAATTCTTCCGGGCAAAACGGCTTGTGCATGTAGTCATCGGCACCACTCTTGATAAAGCGGGCAGACTGATATGGATGTTCCAGTGCCGAGTAGCCAATAACGATTAGCTCCCTGTCTGAGAAAAAACGCCGCAGGGACTGAGTGAGCTCAATCCCTGACATACCCGGCATATCGTAGTCAGTGATCACCAGTTTGATTTCCGGGTGATCTTTGACCATCCGCAGTGCTTTCTTTCCGTCGCTGGTAGGGTGGACAGTGAAATTACGCCGCTCCAGCAGGTTGGCCACATAGCTGCGTACCGACAATGAGTCATCCACCACCGCGACGCCAATTTTGTGGTTGTGCAACTGGCCCAGCAGTACCCGCTGCAGATAGTGGTAGGTTTGGGCGTTCTCTTTGGTGATATAGTCGACGATAGGCAGGTTAAGCAGCTCTGAGTGGAGTTTGTTGTTGATCCGTCCGGTGACCACGATCGACGGGATGTCATGATTGAGTATGTAGCCAATCGCCTGGCCTTCGTAAGCATCAGGCAGACAGTAGTCGATGGTGGCAATAAAAAAGTCGCGTTTTTTCGCCAGGACCTGTTTTACTTCTTTCAGTGAGTGCGCGACCGTGACTTTGTAACCAACGGATGTGCCAATTTGTTCGATAACCCGGGCGATGGAGGGGTTGTCTTCTACCACCAGCATGTCTTTCATAACGGACCCTGTTCTGTTCAACTGACTGCCTGGCGATTTGCTTCTCCGGGCGGGAAGTGCTCTTTTCTTAATGTTGTCAGTTAACTATAGAACATGCTGTTCACTAATGAGGGCAGGAGGGTGGATTGAACGCACAAAAAAGGAGCATTGCGCTCCTTTTGTGATCTTATATCAACAATATGAATTATGAGTTCAGGACCGGAAGTATCCGGCTCAGTTTATCCAGGGTTTCCTGATACTCAGCACCGGCTTCGCTGTCGGCTACCAGACCGCCGCCCGCCCAGGCACAGATACGCTGGTTGTCAGTGATCAGGGTGCGGATAGTGATGCTGGAGTCCATCTGACCGCAGCGGCTGATATAGCCGATGCTGCCGCAATAGGCGCTGCGGCGGTGAGGTTCCAGCTCTTCGATGATTTCCATCGCCCGTACTTTTGGCGCGCCGGTGATTGAACCACCTGGGAAACAGGCCCGCAGCAGGTCGGTGGCGTTGTACTGCGCATCCAGTTTGGCCCGGATGGTACTTACCAGGTGGTGTACCGCAGGAAAGCTTTCCACTTCAAACAGGTGCGGCACATGCACGCTGCCTGGCGTGGCGACCCGGCCAATATCGTTGCGCAGCAGATCGACGATCATCAGGTTTTCGGCCTGATCTTTCTCTGTGTTAGTCAGGTCGCGGGCCAGGGCCGCATCGCGCTCAGGGTTGGACAGATCTCTCGGACGGGTACCTTTAATTGGCTTGGTTTCGACATCACGCCCACGAAGCTCCAGGAATCGCTCCGGTGAGACGCTCAGAATGACGTTGTTTTCAGTGCGGATAAACGCAGAAAACGGTGCGCCGTTTGCCTGTTCCAGTTTCTCATAAGCCAGCCATTCACTGCCCCGGTATCCGGCGCTGAAGCGCTGGGCCAGGTTGATCTGGTAACAGTCACCGGACTTGAGGTACTCCTGAACCTGGTTAAAACGGCGGGTGTAACTGGTTTTGTCCATGTTGGACTGCCACTCACCGGTCAGGGAAAACGCTTTACGCTCAGGGGCTCTCTGGCTGACAAGCCATTGATAGTGTTCCTTAGCGTTAACACCTGCCACGCAGGCAGTGCGTTCTTTGTGATCCACCACCAGTGCCCACTCATACAGGCCAACGGCCATGTCCGGCGCGTCAATATCTCGCTTAGCTATTTCTGGCAGGGTTTCCACACGACGTCCCAGGTCGTAGCTGAAATAGCCCAGCGCACCACCAATAAAAGGCAGTTCGCCGATTTGTTCCAGCCCGGGAAGCAGTTGCTGTTGCCACTCATTGAGCACGGCGAATGGATCCTGGTTTGTGGTATGCGTTTCGCCCTCATGGTGAATGCAGGTCTGCTCCCCAACGGTCACCAGAGTGGCCAGCGGATGGGCTACCAGAACGTCAAAACGGTTATCCGGGTGCTGCGGCGATGCTGAGCGAAGCAGCATAGACCATGGCTCAGCCTCGATGGCGGAGAACAGGCGACTGGCCAGATCAGGTTGGTAATCGATTGGAATATGAGAAATTTTTTGCACTGCGATGTCGTTCATTTGCTTAATTTGTGACGAAGAGGGTAATGCGTGCATAGCGCATGATGGCGAGCAAGAGTATCATAATTTGAAACAAAAAGGGCGACGCCGGAAAATGGTTGTTATTCAGCCTGTTCCGCAGAGCCTGACAAGCTGTGAATCCTGAAATGTGAAACAGTTTCCTTACACATGGAAGCAGAAATAATACAGAGGCACGTATGACCGTCATTCGTAAGCAAGACCTCATCAGCAGTGTTGCTGATGCCCTTCAGTACATCTCTTATTATCATCCCCTCGATTTTGTGCAGGCACTGAACAAAGCGTATGAGAAAGAGCAAAGCCAGGCGGCGAAAGATGCCATCGCGCAGATCCTGATCAACTCCAGAATGTCGGCAGAAGGCCACCGTCCGATTTGTCAGGACACTGGCATCGTGACCTGTTTTGTGAAAATCGGTATGCAGGTTCAGTGGGAAAGTGACCTGACCGTTCAGCAGATGATTGATGAAGGCGTAAGACAGGCATACACCAATCCGGATAATCCGCTGCGTGCATCTGTGCTTGAAGACCCGGCCGGTGCGCGTAAAAACACCCGCGACAACACACCGGCGGTCGTGCACGTCGAAATGGTGCCGGGCGATAAAGTAGAAGTGCAGATCGCGGCCAAAGGCGGCGGCTCTGAAAACAAAACCAAGATGGTGATGCTCAACCCGTCTGACGATATCGCAGACTGGGTAGAGAAAACCGTTCCCCTGATGGGCGCGGGCTGGTGTCCTCCGGGTATGCTGGGTATTGGTATCGGCGGCACCGCAGAAAAAGCTGCGGTACTGGCCAAAGAAGCCCTGATGGAGCACATCGACATTCACGAGCTGCAGGAGCGCGGCCCGCAAAACGCTGAAGAAGAGCTGCGCCTGGATGTATATAATCGCGTCAATCGCCTCGGCATTGGTGCTCAGGGCCTTGGCGGCATGACCACAGTGGTGGACGTGAAGATCAAGACCGCGCCAACTCACGCGGCTTCCAAGCCGGTATGCATGATCCCGAACTGTGCGGCGACCCGTCACGTTCACTTCACCCTGGACGGCAATGGTCCGGCAGAGCTGACACCACCGAAGCTGGAAGACTGGCCGGAGATCACCTGGGAAGCCGGCGATAGCACCCGCCGCGTGAATCTCGATACTGTAACGCCGGAAGAAGCGCAGAGCTGGAAAACCGGTGAAACCCTGCTGCTGTCAGGCAAGATCCTGACCGGCCGTGATGCCGCGCATAAACGTATTCAGGAAATGCTCAACAATGGCGAAGGTCTGCCAGAAGGCGTGGACCTGAAAGGCAAGTTTATCTACTACGTTGGCCCGGTAGATGCAGTGGGCGATGAAGTAGTAGGCCCGGCAGGTCCGACAACGTCTACCCGTATGGACAAGTTTACCGACATGATGCTCGAAGAGACCGGCATCATGGGCATGATTGGTAAAGCTGAGCGTGGCGCAGCGACGATTGAATCAATCAAGAAGCACAAGTCGGTCTACCTGATGGCCGTCGGCGGCGCAGCTTACCTGGTAGCGAAAGCGATCAAGAAAGCACGCGTAGTGGCGTTTGAAGAACTGGGCATGGAAGCAATCTACGAATTTGAAGTCGAGGATATGCCAGTGACCGTAGCGGTAGATTCCCGCGGTGCCAACGCCCACCAGATCGGCCCGGACACCTGGAAGGTGAAAATCGCCGAGATGGATGATTAATCCGGCTTTAAAGTACCAGGCGCAGTATTATGCTGCGCCTTTTTTGATCCTGTTCATCTGGTGTTAAGGGTTGATTTTGCACACTATGGAGCAGATGTTGTTAGAAGGCGCTAGGCACTAGGTTCTGGGCCTTGGGGGAGTTCGCAATACGTGATGTGGGCAGCTGAAGCTATCGTGTGACAGTAAGGCCTGAGCATGAAACCGTGCTTGCAGAGCCCAGAGCCCAGAGCCCAGAGCCCAGAGCCCAGAGCCCAGAGCCCAGAGCCCAGAGCCCAGAGCCCAGAGCCCAGAGCCCAGAGCCCAGAGCCCAGAGCCCAGACCCCTTTTCGGAGAACTAAATGCATAAAATAACCCAGGAAGTCAGTGATTTTGTTAACCGGGGGATGGACCGTCATCTGAAGCTGGCGGTGACCGGGCTTTCCCGGGCGGGGAAGACGGCGTTTATCTCCTCTTTAGTGAATCAGCTGCTCTACACCTCGACTCATGACAGCCTGCCTATGCTGCGGGCCTGTGGTGAGGGGCGTCTTATCGGGGCCAAGCGTGAGCCTCAGACCAACCTGTTAGTGCCACGCTTTGGTTATGACGAAGCGCTGGCTGCACTGGCGTCTGAGCCACCTCAGTGGCCGGAGCCGACCCGGGACGTGAGTGAAATTCGTCTGGCGATCAAATACCGCCCTCAGGGTGGCCTGATGAAATACCTCACTCAGACCGCGACCCTCTATCTGGATATTGTCGATTACCCTGGAGAGTGGCTTCTGGATCTGCCGCTGCTGGATATGGACTTTGATCAGTGGAGTCAGAGTCAGTTTGAGGCGATGAAAGGTCGCCGAAAAGAACTGGCCGGACCGTGGCTTGAAGCACTGGAAACGTTTGATCCTAAAGCGGAAGCCTGTGAAAGCCTGCTCGCCGGAATTTCTGCGCTTTACACTGATTATCTGCACCAGTGTAAAGACGCAGGACTGCACTGGGTACAGCCCGGGCGCTTTGTCCTGCCTGGTGAGCTCGAAGGCGCGCCGGTGCTGCAGTTTTTCCCGTTGCCGGATACGGTGGAAGAGGTGGGTAAGCACAGCCACTACGCTATGCTGAGCGCCCGTTTTGAAGAGTACAAAAGCAAGGTAGTGAAGCGTTTTTACCGCGAACACTTCTCGACGTTTGACCGTCAGATCGTGCTGGTGGACTGTTTGTCACCACTTAATGCGGGCGCGGATTCCTTTGCGGATATGCAGGGCGCGATAGAGCAGTTGCTGAAGAGTTTTAAATATGGTCGCAGCAACCTGTTTAACCGGCTGTTCTCGGCCAAAATCGACAAAGTATTGTTTGCCGCGACCAAGGCCGACCATGTTACGCCGGATCAGCACCACAATCTGGTTTCTCTGCTTAAACAGATGATCCACCCGGCGTGGCAGCACGCCGCGTATGAAAACATAGAAATGAACTGCCTGAGCATTGCCTCCATCAAAGCGACCGAAGCGGGCTATGTGGCGTCTTCTTCCGGCAATCAGGCGGCCATTCAGGGCATCACCGAAACCGGACAGCCGATGACGCTGTTCCCGGGTGAGGTACCGTCCCGCCTGCCATCGGCGCAATACTGGCAAAGTAATGGTTTTGATTTCCAGAGCTTTATTCCATTGCCTCACGAGACCAATACCCCGTGCAGTCATATCCGGCTGGATAAGGCGCTGCAATTTCTGATCGGAGACAAGCTGTCATGAGTGATTTCAAAACCAAACAGGTCTTTGACCAGCCGCTGAAAGACGAAGCGGACTCTCCGGAGCTGACCAGTCAGATGCAGTTTGGCGAAAAGCAGACCTTTGTCCCGTCGGTTGCCGAAGAAGAGAATCCGATTGAAAACGTGGTAGAGCAGTCAGTGAAACCCAAAGGTCGCTCTGGCCTGTGGGCCGCGGCCATCGGCGGTAGTTTCTTTGGCCTGCTTGGCTGGCAGGCAGTGGATAACATCATTACCGCTTTTCAGGCCGGGGACTGGCTCAGCCTGGGTTGGGGCGGCTTTATTGGTGGTCTTGCCGGAATGGGTGTGGCAGCGTTAGGACGTGAGTTCTGGCGGCTGAAAAAGCTCAAGCGGCGCTTCTCGACCCAGGAGCAGGCACTGGCGCTGATGGAGTCGGATCAGATCGGTAAAGCGCGGCCGTTTTGCCAGAATCTGGCGAAGCAGAGCGGAATAACAGAAGAGCACACCGGCTATGAACGCTGGGTCAACGCGATTGACGCTACCCACAGTGATCACGACGTACTGGATATGTACGACAGCTTTGTACTTCAGAGCCTGGATAAGAAGAGCAAGCAGATGATCGCCAAATCGGCCGGTGAGTCGGCACTGCTGGTAGCAGTCAGTCCGCTGGCGGTGGCCGACATGCTGCTGGTGGCCTGGCGCAACCTGAAACTGGTCAACGATCTTGCCCGCCTGTACGGAGTAGAACTGGGTTACTGGTCCCGTATCCGTCTGCTTAAGCTGGTGTTCGTCAACATGGCGGCAGCCGGGGCGAGTGAACTGGTGGCGGACGCCGGCATGGATCTGTTGTCGATGGATCTGGCCGGTAAGCTTTCTACCCGCGCGGCCCAGGGGCTGGGTGTTGGCCTGCTGACAGCGAGGCTTGGCCTTAAAGCACTGCAACTTCTGCGGCCGGTTCCGTGGCAGAAAGACAATCAGATAAAGCTGGGTGAGATACGCCGCTCGATTTTACAACAGCTCAAACTGCCGAAAAACGACGGATAAATGTGCACACGGCATTGATTTAAAGCCGGATTTCTTGACTGGTAACCCGGCTTGTCTCAGACTTAGTGTCAACTTTTTCTGACACCTGAATGGACCACACTGTGCGTTTAGAAGTTTTATGCGAAGACCGGCTGGGCCTGACCCGCGAACTGCTGGATATTCTGGCGTCCAAACAGATCGACCTGCGCGGTATTGAGATCGATCGCCGGGGTATTATTTACCTTAACTGCCCTGAAATTGAGTTCGACACCTTCCGGGACCTGATGGTGCAAATCCGTCTTATCCCGGGCGTTACAGACGTGCGCAAAATTCAGTTTATGCCAAGTGAGCGTCACAGCACAGAGCTGATGGCGCTGCTGGCAAACCTGCCGGACCCTGTACTGTCGGTCAGCCTTAAAGGCACCATAGATGTGGCCAACCACGCCGCGAGTGATCTGCTGTCGCCGAACGGTCAGTCGATCCTCGGTGAACCCATTTCACACTTCATTCCTCAGCTGAGCTTTGTTAAATGGCTCGATGAAAGTAAAGCCCGCTACCGCGACAACGTGGTGGTGCACGGACTGGACTATGCGCTTGAAGTGATGCCGGTTTACATCAGCGGTGAGAACAACGAAACCGTACTGGCGAGTGCGGTGGTCACGCTGAAATCTACCCAGAGCCACGCTCCGGTGCAGCAGTATCTGTCCGATCAGAATGCGCTGGGCTTCGAGCACTTTGTCGGCGCTTCGGCCAAACACAAATCCCTGCTCAGTCAGGCCAAGAAACTGGCGATGATGAGTCAGCCACTGCTGATCGAAGGCGAAACCGGCACCGGTAAAGAGATGCTGGCACGCGCCTGTCATAACCGCAGCGAGCGGGCCAGTTCGCCGTTTCTGGTGCTGAGTTGTGCGTCTATGCCCGATGATGTGGCGGAGACCGAGTTGTTTGGTCATGCGCCGGGCACCTTCAACAATGAAAAAGGCCACGTTGGTATCTTCGAACAGGCTGACGGTGGCACCGTGTTCCTCGATGAAATTGGGGAAATGAGTCCGCACCTGCAGATCAAACTGCTGCGCTTCCTCCAGGACGGCACGTTCCGCCGGGTGGGGGAAGAGAAAGAAATGCACGTTGACGTCCGTGTGATCGCGGCCACCAAGCAGAAGCTGGCTGAGCTGACCGAGAGCGGCCGTTTCCGCGAAGACCTCTATTATCGCCTGAATGTGCTTAACCTGCACATTCCACCACTGCGTGAGCGCAGCAGCGACGTTGCGCCATTGCTTGAACTGTTTGTGGCCAAATACGCCCAGCAGCTCGGTGTGCGCAAGCCGGTTCTCGATGAAGGCATGCTGGAGAAGCTTTCCCAGTATCAGTGGCCGGGTAATATCCGTCAGCTCGATAATATGGTGTTGCGGGCTATGACCCAGTTGAACGGTGAACTGCTGAAACCAGAACACTTTGAACTGCCTGAGCTGGATAACGTTGCCAATCCGGCTGCGCTGAATCTGGATGGCTCACTCGATGAGATCATGAAAGAGTACGAAGCGCAGATCTTAAGTCATCTCTACCAGTCTTTCCCGTCCAGCCGTAAGCTGGCTAAAAGACTCAATGTATCCCACACATCGATCGCCAATAAACTGCGAGATTACGGGATAAGAAAAGGCGATTAATCCATGAGCCAGTACACGGTTGATTTACAGGCGGGTGAGCTGCAGGTTCGCAGCTCGCATCCGGGTGATGCGGATCGTATCTGTGAGTATTTTCTTCAGAACCGCGAGCACCTGACGCCCTGGGAGCCAAAGCGTGAGCATTCATTTTATGAAGTAGGCCATTGGGCACAGCGGCTTATTAAGCTGCATGAGCTGCAGAAACTGGCGCTGGGTTACTACCTGATCATTATCGACACCAGTTGCGATAAAATGGTCGGCACGATTTCATTCAGTAACCTGGTCCGCCACCCGTTTCATGCCTGTAACGTGGGCTACTCGATGCACAAAGACTTTCAGGGACGCGGTATCATGAAGCGCGCCCTGAACCTGGCGGTGAACTACATGTTTACCGAGCAGAACATGCATCGCATTATGGCTTCTTACATTCCCGACAATATCCGCAGCGAGCGGGTATTGCAGTCGATGGGCTTTGTGAAAGAGGGCTTCGCCAAAGACTACCTGCTGATCAACGGTGAATGGCGGGACCACAATCTGACCGCGCTGGTTAATCCGGACTGGCGCGAAGTATAAGAATAAAGGAGACGCAATGTCTTACATGTCGCTGGACGACTATTCAAGAAAATGGATTTTTACTCATCAGTCCATGCCTGTTGCAGAGGCTGATCTGGAACAGATCAAGCCAATGACCCAGGCCCGTTCGGCTCAGTTCTGGAAAGAGAACATCAGCCCTCAAAGCCCGGATGCAGACCGTCTGAGTTCATCAGACTGGCCAATGCAGACCAGTAACTGGCTGCACGAAGTAGAGTGGATGCCGGAGTGGGAATCAGACGAAGACGATCTGCCGGCCGAAGTGCAGGAGCACATGAACTGGCAGGACGACGTGACCGTCTACTTCTGCTACGAGAAGTACAACGTCATTGAGACCAAATGGTCGGTGTTTAAACGCAACTGGAAGAACTTCCTGTTTTTCGATGATGGCCCAATCCTGCTTGGCCGCCGCCGCAAAGAGGCGCTGTGGTTTAATGGTAACGGCACTGTAAAAGTGGGTAACCGTCCATAGTATAGAAGAGAGCCCGCACCATGCGGGCTCTCATTTTATCGTCTCCTTTAGTGGGAAAGATTCATTACCGTCTGAGAGACGTTTTCAGCTCCCGCTTCGATTTCATCCATCACTTTCGACACTTCGGCGATCTTGTCCACCCCAACCGAAGTGATCTCCGCGACTTCTTTCATACTCAGGGTAACGGCATCGGTCAGCGTCTTGTTTTCAGTTACTACGGTTGCGATTTCATTGGTTGATTGCGCCGTTCTTGATGCCAGCTGCCTTACCTCATCCGCAACTACCGCGAATCCGCGCCCCTGTTCACCTGCCCGGGCCGCTTCGATGGCGGCATTCAGCGCCAGAAGGTTGGTCTGGTCCGCGATCTCTTTGATGGTTGAAACGATGGCTTCGATACTCTGGGATTTTACGTTCAGCTCATGAATTTGCTCAGACGTTTCTTCTACCTGTTTAGAGATATTGTTTGATACCTCAACCGATTCATTCAGGCTCGCTGCTCCCTGCTTGGCAATCTGCGCCGTTTCGACCGAAGTACTGTAGGCAATTTCAGCGGCCTGGGCCACGGCCTGGTTCTGTTTGACCGTCTGAGTGATATCGGTGGCGAACTTGATCACTTTAAACACTTTACCGGAGGGGTCGACGATCGGGTTGTAGGTTGCTTCAAGCCACAGATCTTCGCCATAGCTGTTTTTGCGTTTGAACTGGCCAGCCTTGTACTCACCCCGGGCGAGTTCCTGCCAGAAGTTGGGATTAGCCTGCAGAAAATCTTCGTCACAGAACATACTGTGGTGCTGGCCCTGTATTTGCGCCAGCGTGTAACCAACGGCAGAAAGAAAGTTTTGGTTAGCGGTCAGGATGGTGCCGTCAGGTTCAAACTCGATAATGGCCTGAGACTGATCCAGCGCTTTAAGTATGCTGCTTTGTGTGGCGTTTTTTTCCACTTGTTCAGTCACATCGGCAGCGATTTTCCGGATTTTTATGACTTTGCCACGTAGTGTGATCGGGAAGTAAGTCGCTTCCAGCCAGATGCGTTCCCCGAGTTTGTTTTTCCGTTCAAAGGTACCGCGCATTTTCTCTCCGGATGCCAGTCGTTGCCAGAACTGGCGATACTCAGGTGTGTTGGTGTAGCTGCTGAAACACATAACTGAGTGATGTTGCCCGACGACTTCCTGTTCGCTGTATCCGGCAATATCCAGAAATTCCTGGCTGGCGGTCAGTATATTGCCTTTGGTATCGAACTCGATAGTTGGCAAACAGCGGTTGGTGGAGTCAACCATTGCCTGCAGCTCTTCGATTTTCGCCTCTAATTCCTCTGTTTTTTTGCTGTTAAAGTTGAACATAGGCATCTCGCTAATGAGTCAGACAGGCCGCGTATGGCGCCTGGTCCGGGGAGTGATTATTGATGTCTGTTAATTAAAAAATATAGGAATAAAGTGAGGGAAAACCAATAAAAAGTATGGTGTTTCATTACGCTGGAGTTCTATAAAACAGGGGGCAAATACCGGATTAACTTTTCTTAATAAAGCCACATATTCCTGTTAACCCGGCCAACTGTATTCTCCTGAGTGAAGACTGATAAAGCTTAGGAGTGTTACGTGAACATATTAGGATATTTACAAAAAGTCGGTAAGGCTTTGATGGTGCCCATCGCCGTTCTTCCTGCAGGGGGCTTAATGTTGGGTATAGGCTATGCGCTTGATCCAAGCTGGGGCGGTGGCGGTAATGCGCTGGCCTCATTTCTGATTAATGCCGGTAAAGCCATTATGGATAACCAGGCCTGGTTGTTTGCCGTTGGTGTGGCGTTTGGTATGGCGAAAGACAACAACGGCGCGGCTGCCCTGGCAGGCCTGATAGGTATGTTTATTGTTCAGACTCTGGTCTCTGATCCGGCGGTAGTATCACAGCTGACTGGCACACCGGTCGCGGATATGAGCCTTGAGACTAAGATAGCTTACGGCGCGGTAGTGAATGCCTTTACAGGTATTATCACAGGTATCATCGCCGGTGAGCTGTATAACCGTTTCCACAATATCCAGTTTCCTGCGGTATTTGCGTTCTTTGGTGGGCGACGGTTTGTGCCGATTATTACTTCGGCGGTTATGCTGGTGGTGGCGTACATTTTGATCGCGCTTTGGCCGGTGGTGTATGTTGCGCTGGTCAACTTTGGTAAGAGTTTTATTGACCTTGGCGCGACGGGGGCGGGTCTGTATGGCTTCTTTAACCGCCTGCTTATTCCTCTGGGGCTGCACCACGCGCTTAACCAGGTATTCTGGGTTGACCTGGCGGGCATCAACGATATCGGTAACTTCTGGTCGAACACAGGTGAGCTGGGTGTGACTGGTCGTTACATGGCGGGCTTCTTCCCGGTTATGGGTTACGGTCTTCCTGCGGCGGCGCTGGCGATTTATCACTGCGCCCGTCCTGAAAACAAAGCCAAAGTGGGTTCTATCATGCTCGCTGCGGGTGGTACGGCGATCGTGACCGGCGTAACAGAGCCAATCGAATTTGCATTTATGTTTGTGGCGCCGGTTCTGTTTGTCATCCATGCGGCGCTTACCGCGCTGTCGATGACGATTGCGGCAGCATTCCAGTGGACTGCTGGCTTTACCTTCAGTGGTGGTCTGGTGGACTTCTTCCTGTCGATGAATCTGCCGCTGGCGAACAAGCCATATATGCTGGTGGTTCAGGGGCTGTGTTTTGCGGTGGTTTACTATGTGGTGTTCCGCGTAGCTATCATCAAACTGGACCTGAAAACCCCGGGGCGTGAAGACGCCAGTGACGATGATGAAGTGGTTACTGCATCTGGCGATAAAACCCGCCTAGCGGCGCAGTACACAGAAGCCCTGGGTGGCAAAGATAACCTTGAGCACATCGATGCCTGTATTACCCGCCTGCGTCTCACGGTGCGTAATATGAACAAAGTGAACGAGTCAGCGCTGAAAGAGCTGGGTGCGATGGGGGTAGTGAAGCTCAACGAGCATAACATCCAGGTCATCCTCGGCCCTGAGGCAGAGCTGGTAGCAGGGGAGATGAAAGCCCTGCCTGCTTAAACCATGAGTCAATGCCCCGTTCGCGGGGCTTTTAATTTCCGGAAATTTATTACTTATTAGAGTGAAAGGCGGCGAGGTAGTGCAATGTTTCAAGGCGTTCCTGCCAGGGATGGCAGGTCCGAGCTACAGGGACTGTATTTATGCGTCCTTGAAACATTGTGCTGCCTTGACGCAACGCGACAGAAGCCAACGGGAAAACACACTGCTATCAACAGTAAGAAGCCTCATTGCGGGCTTTTGTTGTTTACGGCCGGAAGTAATCAAACCCAATCAGCTCAATACCGTTTTCACCCAGCCAGCCTTTGAGCTCATCCGAAGTCAGGATCTCCAGCTCCAGTTCGCGCTTATCGGTGTAGCTGCTCAGTTCCTGTAACAGAGCTTCATCTGCAAAGCCGGGGTGACACATCAGTTCTACTGTATCGTGACATTGTAACTTTTCCAGAATTTGTTTCAGAGATGGTAATGAGACGCCCTGATCAAAGAACTCCAGGTTAAATACATCCGGAGATGTCAGCCCCGCGTTACCTTGCACAAACATATCGACCCGGCGGCAGGGCAGGCAGGTTTCCTTCGCCAGTTGAATAAACGCGTCCCGGGTGGCCGGATAGGTAGCGGCAAAGTGGTGACAGTCAAGATGGGTAAGGCGGATACCCTGATCGACAGCGGCCTGATACTGAGCCCTCAGCTCGGTATAGACCTGCTCAGTATCGAGCTTTTTTTTTTCAAACAGCTCTTTTTGAGACAGAAAGCGGCCATTGCTCTGGATTAAGTCCGGTACCCTCTCAGCAGGTGAGAGCGGGTAGCCTGAAGTCAGCGTCAGGTGAAGGCCGACATTGGGCACTTTTCCTGAGTGGATAAGCGCTATGGCATCCCGGGTTCCTGGCTGGTTCATCATCAGGGTGGTGGAGCGGACAACACCCTGTTCCATTGACTGGACAATAGCGCGGTTAACACCCGGCGTGAGGCCGAAGTCATCCGCATTCATAATCAGTTTCATTGAGACTTCCTTACTGCAACAAAAAGAGCCACCCTGAGGTGACTCTCTCTGTTTTACGCGAACTGTGGCATATAGTCGAGGTTTTCCCGAATCGTTTCCTCCAGCGCCTGCTCCAGGATGGTGCCGGTGTTCACCAGCGGGTTAAGGATCAGCGCACGCAGGGCCGCATTCCGGTCACCTTCAACCGCTGCTTTTACGGTCAGGGTTTCAAATTCCTTCATCAGCTGGATGAGACGCAGGGTATCGGTCTCAAATGGTGCTACGTTCAGCGGCAGCGGACCGGACCTGGTGATCATCGAACTCACTTCCACCGCGCAGTCATCAGGCAGCCCGGAAATCGCGCCATTGTTGCGGGTGTTGACGTGCATGATGGTGCGCTTGTCATTGTAGATAGAGCTCATCAGCTCACAGGCCGCTTCGGAATAGTACTGACCGCCGCGTTTCTCCAGCTCTTTTGGCTTTTCATTCAGCTCCGGATTGCGGTAGATATCAAACAGGCGCTGCTCCATCGCTTTCACTACTTCACCACGGGTACCTTCACCGTCGGCTTCAGCCAGTTCCTGGTCCATAATGTCCTGGCTGGTGTAGTAGTAGCGCAGGTAAGCACACGGGATCATCCCCATGTTTTTCAAAAGCGCCGGTGGCCAGTCAAATGGCGGAATGTTGCGTGGCACCAGGGTGTCGTTGCCATTCAGGATTTGGCTGATAACGTGCTGAAGCTTGTCCTGACCATCGTGCAGGATCTGGCGGGCCCAGATAAAGTGGTTAAGACCGGCCACCTGCATGATCACATCCTGCTCCGGCACTTCCAGCATTTCTGCGATGCCTTTTTGCATGATCACCGGTACGTTACACAGGCCGACGGCTTTGACTGAAGTATGCTTCAGTACCGCTTCGGTCACCATGCCCGACGGGTTGGTAAAGTTCAGCAGCCAGGCATCCGGGCAGTGCTCTTCCATCTCACGGCAGATCTCAAGCGTAACCGGGATAGTGCGGCAGGCGTTGGCAAAGCCGCCCAGGCCATTGGTCTCCTGACCAATCATACCGTACTTAAGCGAAATGCGTTCATCACGGATACGGCCTTCAAGACAACCGGCACGGAATTGTGAACAGACAAAATCAGCGCCTTTCAGGGCAGGGATGCGGTCCAGAGTGGCATGCACCCCGATATGCTCCAGGCCTTTTTTGGCCAGCATGCGTTTGGTCAGGTCGGCTATGATCGCCAGCTTCTCTTTGCCGTCTTCAATATCGACCAGCCACAGCTCGCGGATCGGCAGCTCATCGCGGCGGTTAATAAGGCCTTCGATCAGTTCCGGGGTATAGCTTGAACCAGCGCCGATAACAGTGATTTTAATTCCAGTGCTCATTGTCTGAGGTCCTTGTATGGATAAGATGGTTTTATTTAACTCCCTTGTTTGGTCGCTGACAAACCAATAAAATCCTCCTATGGATTAAAAAGATTAATGCATGAGGGCGAAATGGAACGTAAACAGACCATGCTGGCAAACATGTATACCTTCTCGGTGGCGGCCAGGTTACTCAGCTTTACTAAAGCGGCCGATGAGCTTTGTATTACCCAGGGAGCGGTCAGTCACAGGATCAAATCTCTGGAAGAGCAGCTCGGTTTTGCCCTGTTTGTACGCATGACCCGGCGGCTGGAGCTGACGGCAGAAGGCGAGCGTTTGCAGCATGCGCTGACTGCTTCATTTGATCTTATATTTACCGAGCTGGAAGACATTCGTTTTAATGAGCTGCGGGGGGAGCTTTATCTTGGCGTTGCTCCGACGTTCGCCCAGTGCTGGCTGCTGCCCCGTTTGCCTTCGTTTCAGCAGCGCTATCCTCATCTCAATGTAAAGCTTCGTGTGAAAGCCAGCCGGCTCGATTTTCAGCATGAACCGGTGGACCTTGCTATCTATTACAGTGATGCCCTGCACAGTGACTTTTACAGTAAAAGGCTGTTTGATGAGCAGTTGGTGCCGGTATGCAGCCCTGATTACTGGAAGCAGCTTCAGGAGAGTGGGGGCCGCCTCTGTGAGCAGCTGGAAAGCGCGACCTTCATTCACTGCTCAGAGTCTCTTGAGGCAGACGCGCCCAACAGTGAATGGCAGCGCTGGCTGGCCGGGCAGGATAATCCTGAGCTTAAAGGGCTGGACGTCAGCGAGCGGGTGTACATTTTCAATCATTCAGAAATGGCGATGACGGCGGCAAAAAACAGCATGGGCATTGCAGTTGGCCGGTTGTCACTGATTTCACAGGCGCTGGAAAGCGGGGACCTGACAGCCCCGTTTGCCCCGGTCAGCGCTTCCCGTGGGTATGACCTGATTTGCCCCAAAGGCCTGCAAAAACGTCCGCGTTACCAGGCATTTGCCCAATGGCTGGATGAACAGATCCGTATGCAGGGGGAGGCGGGTTTGGTCGCCGGAAGTTGAGCAGGCTCACTTCCTGATGGAACATCTCTTTCAACACCATGAAATTTCGGGCATTTTACGGGTAAGTTAATCAGCCGGGTGATCAGCGATGCACTGGTGTTTCATTATTAATCCCCTTGCCGGAGGGGGAAAGGCAGAGCAAAAGTGGCGTGAAATGGCGCATCAGCTTCAGGAGAAAGGCCTGCAGTATGAGACGCATTTTACCCGCTACAGCAAACACGCCACTGAACTGGCCAGAGAGCTGGCGAACAAAGGAGAGCGCTGCTTTGTTGCCGGTGGCGGTGACGGCAGCGTGAATGAAGTGCTGCAGGGATTGTGGATGTCTGGTATTCCGCTCAGTGAGTTTACCCTGACGGTACTGCCCTGGGGCTCAGGCAATGACTGGGCCAGGATGCATGGTATTCCATCCGGTGTGAATGCCTGGCTGAAGATGTTTTTTACTCCGCGCCTTATCAGCCACGATGTTGGTCTTTCACGCTACGGGGAGGACTTTTCTCAGGAGCAGGTCTTTATCAATATCGCGGGCACCGGCCTGGATGCGCTTATTCTCGAGAAAATGGGCCCGGCTGGCGGGCGTTCCTGGCGCTACTATCTCACTCTGCTTTCCTGCCTGCTCACTTACAGGGCTGACCGTTTTCATATCTCGGGACGAAACATAAACACCGATCTGCGCGGACTGCTGGTGATGGCCTGTATTGGTCAGTATGGCGGCGGCGGGATGCGTTTTGCGCCTGATGCCAGTGTCAGTGACGGCTGTTTTGACCTGGTGGCAGTTTCGGATATGCCGCTGCTCAAAAGGCTGGTGAGCCTGCCCGCCCTTGGGAACGGTAAGATCAATGCCCATCCGGCGGTGCTGACCGATAAGACACCAGCGCTCTATATTCACAGCGACCACCCGTGGAGTTTTCAGTGTGATGGGGAGCTGGTGGGGCAGTTGCCGGTTCAGTTCTCGGTGATCCCGCATTCCCTGCAGGTGGTTATTCCAGGCGGTACTGGTTAAACATACAGGTTTTTCTTGACCAACAGAAATACACGCCTATACTGTTTATATAAACAGTGTTTGTGGGAGGTGTATGATGTTGTGGGAAAAACTCGAACAGGTAAACCGCTTACGGAAACAAGCCATGGCGGATCCGGAGTTCCTTCATTCTGCAGAGGAACATGCCCAGGCGATTGAAAATGAAGAACATGTCTTCACCCATCGCCGCAAATCCAACCGGCACAGCGGACCAAAATCGCTCGCCGATATCTACAGCCAAAGCCAGTTTGGTACTAACCCTGGCGAAGCTGCGCACTAACGAATCTTATCAACCAGCCGCGTTTCACTGACGCGGCTTTTGTTTATCTGCCTCGCAAATACCCGCTGCACGTGCAAACTGGTTGCATAAAAATTAATCTCCGGTCTCTGTTCAGTGCATGGCAAATTGTTCTGTTCTGGCTTCACGGTAAATTGGTAATTCATGGCCTGCACAGCAGGCGTGTTATCAGTTTGGCAGGAAAGAAAAAATGAACAGAAAAAATGCAGCCGTTATCGGTTCATTAGTGTTTGTATTTGCGCTTTTGGTGTACTTAAAACCTGGCGAAGGCGGGCTGGTTTTGCCCGAGTGTGAAATCAGTGACCCGGTGGAAACGGAAATTAACTTCCTCGTTGACAATGAAGTGCTGGAGAACAAGGGCAGGGAAGGTGTCGAAAAAGAGTTGGCGGCCTCAATCCGTTATGCCAATAAGGTGCTTGAAAACTCCTGTATTCCCATGACCAGAACTCTGGGTGAGATAAAGTACGTCGAGATAGATAAGAACAGGCTTACGGACCCAATATCCTATTCATTACACAATGCACTGGAAGCCACCCTGGGGACAGATGATCTGGATGTGTATTACCCGGAGAAAAACCAGTTCTATGGCTATGTGTTTCCTGAGAAATATATGACTTCTCTCGATTTTAGTGGGCAGGTTGAGCCAAATCTCAGTATGAGATTCTTTGGTGTTTCATCTGGTGCTCCGGTTGATACTGTTGAACATGAACTCGGTCATCTCGCCTGGGCACAGCACGGTGACGGCAATCCCACCCCTAACTTGGATAAATGGCTGAAATCCATCTACTTATCTGAATTTCACCACTTTCTCAAGCGATACGCGAGGGCGTACAAATGTGGTAACGCCGGTACTGTGATGAGCTATGAGAAACAGAGCCTGCCCGTCTACTCAAGCCCGGATATTACGTACCAGGGTAAGGTGTGTGGCGACGCAGAGAAAGGCGATAACGCCAGGGTGCTTAGAGATTTTGCACTGGCACTGAAAGAATGAGGCTTAGTACATCATTCTTTTCTGATGTGAAATTTGATCCTTTGTGCATTAATTACCCGCATTTATAAATCCAGCATAAAATAGTGGTACTTTAGTAGCAGGTAGAGCATAAGCTCTACCTCCATCTGATAATTCAACAGGGGCTACTATGAAAAAAACGATATCCCTCTCGATCCTTTGCAGTGTTGCGCTGGTTGGCTGCCAGTCTGATGATTCCTCCACCACCACAAGTATTGCGAACAAAAACGCCGCGGCGATTTCTGAAACCAAACAGGAGCTGGCAAAGCAGCTGAGCGAAAGCTATCAGCTGATCGAGCCAACGCTGAAAGCAAGTATTTCTGCTGACAATCTGGCGGTTCCGGTTTCAACGCTTTCTGCCGAAAAACCTCAGGCCGCTTTCAGCAAAGCCATGAAGACTGCGGATACAGAAATTCGTCAGTGGAAGGGCGTTACCGATTACACCGAAGAGTTGCTGGAACTGAGACTGGCGTCTCCGGAGATGCTTCAGGCATGGGAAAAAGGCCAGTCACCGCTGTTTGCCTTTGAACCCGCCGGTAATGATAAGAACTGGCAGTACATCGAGGCTTATGACGTGTACGGTCAGGTGCACCAGCTGGATGTGTACAAAATGCCGGATGTGCCTGTGATTGTGGTCGATAACAACAGCGAGGCGGAACTGAAAGCCGGCCTTAAAGCGATGCAGGCAGAGATGCGCGCACTGGGTCAGACAACGGATATTCAGCCTTATGCTGAACCAGCTCCGATGGCTAAGATGAGCAGCGGCTTTGCGGCAATGTCAGATACTGAAACCAAACCTATCTCGACCACCAAACTGGCGAAAATTCGCCTGGCCGATGATCAGGAACCATGGATTTCTGGCAAAGCAGAGGTCTACGCAATTGTGACAGGCGTAAACCCAAGCCGTAACGAGCCAACGCTGGATCTGGTAGAAATGCCGTATCTGGATTACGACAACAAGGATTACTACCCGAATCAGATCATCATCCACTGGTCGCGTTACCGCTGGGGCGCTGCCGATATGATTCTGATGGAGCAGGATGACGGTACCGACTACAAAGAACTGGCGAAACTGCTGGTTCAGGTGGCTGAAGAGGTACTGAAAGCCATCCCGGATCCGGAAGTTCAGGCGTATGCGATTATTCCTCAGATCACTGGCAAAATCATTGCTGCGATCCCGGATGGCGTGCTGACCAATGATGATGACTACGTCGATGTCTACTACACCCTGATGCAGGACACCTCCTATGTCGATCACCCGGGTGCAGGCGTGAATGCGGTGTCTACGTTTGAGCCGCTGACAATCAACCCAACCCGCAACTAAGTATCAGCAATCAGGCCGCCAGGGGTTGTCCCCGGCGGCTTTTTAGTTTTTGGTTTTTATGGGTCCTGGGTCCTGGGTCCTGGGTCCTGGGTCCTGGGTCCTGGGTCCTGGGTCCTGGGTTCTCGCTTTTCGTCTCTTACTTCTTATTTCGACTATCCTTACTGTAATAACTGCATTATCTCTCAATGTCTTAATCGCGCCTGCTTACTATTGATTCATGCACCAGCCCAGTGAGCTCCGGCGTCTTGAGGAGTAAGCGATGAAAAAGATCCAAACCATCCGTAAGCTGTTTATCGCACCTGATGAGCATGTATCCCAAACTACCGAGCTGCTGGAAATGGCTTTAAGTGAGCTGAAAAAGCAGCACAATGGCACCATTATTGGCCAAAAGCCTGAGCTGGATTATCAGGTGATGTTTAACGAGAGTCATTTCCCGAAAGAGATGCAGGGTGAAGCCGAAACCCTGAAGGAAATACTGGAACTCTACCAGGGCGTTGGCCTGTGGGGGCACCCTCAGATGCAGTCGAACGTCATTCCGGATCCAACCCGGATTTCCATTGTCACGGAGGCGCTTTCTGCGCGCTATAACGAAAACTCAATCTGGGATCACTACGGAATGAGCGCGGCCCGCTCCGAAGTCATCGCCACCGGCATGCTGGCGGATCTGATTGGTTTTAATAAGGCACAGGCGGGCGGTATTTTCACCTTTGGTGGCACCGGTTGCAATCTGTATGCTTCGCGCATCGGAATTGAAAAAGCGGACCCGGACGCCAAATACACCGGGCTCCGGGGCAGGGTCGTATTTTTCTGTTCGGACGTCTCTCACTACAGCATCAAATCATCCGCCATCTGGACAGGGGTAGGGCTAAACAATATCTGCGTGATCCCAACCAACGATGACAACACCATGCGGGTAGACCTGCTTGAAAAAGAGATGCGCCAGGCGATAGCATCAGGCGCAAAAATCGGCTGTATTTACGCCACCATGGGAACCACAGATGCATTTGGCATCGACCCGCTTCGCGAGATTGTAGCGCTGCGTGACCGGATCTGCGAGGAGCTGGATTACCCCATTCATGTTCATGCGGATGCGGTAATAGGCTGGCCCTATCTGACGTTTAAGGGTGATACAGAGTTGGATGGCCTCTCTCAGAACCTTCAGCGTTCTATTCGCTTTATTGTGTCGAAAATGGTTGAGCTGCAATATGCTGATTCAGTGGGGATCGATTTTCATAAAACCGGTTGGGGGCCGTATCTGTGCAGTGCCTTTATTGTCAAAAGCCGCGATGACTTCAATCTGCTGAAAAAATACAAAAGTGATATGCCGTACCTCTATCACGGAGACGGCTATCAGCCCGGCACTTTTACTCTCGAATCCAGCCGGCCTAACTATGCGCAAAAGGCGCTGGCCAACATGCTTACCCTGGGTAAAGAGGGTTATGAGTCCCTGATCCTTTATCTGCTCTCCGTGGCAGATTACTTCCGTACCCGTATAGAAAAATCACCCGACATTGCATTACTCAACCGGGATAACCCCGCGTTTGTCACTGACCTGCGTTTCTACCCGCAGGGCAAATACGATGAGCAGGGACGGCTGTGGTACGAACGCGAGCTGCATGATGAGGTTCCGGCCGGCTTTACTGACAGCATCAATCAGTACAACCGCGCTATCGCGCACTATGTGCTGCGTGAGGCCGAGCTGCACGGAACGCCAACGCTCTCGTTTACTGAGTCATACAAGACCACCCATGAGAAGCGCAATCTGTTGGGGATTAAATCCTATCCGATGAGCCCGTTCACCGAAGAGCCGGATATGGATGCGGTGCTGGAGCAGCTGTACCGGGCGAAAGCGGCGGTGGATGCCGGCGACAGTTCTGATTCAGAAGACTGAATTCCGACAGTTTTATAAATTCAGCTGTAAGTTAAAACGCTCATGCTATGGCTGAGCGTTTTTTAATATTTCTGTTTTTTCAGAGCATTAGGACTAAATACTCAACCGGTAGCATGGTGTGACGATTTTTCCATGGCTGATGAGTACTATTTTCAAACAAAACTTCAGAAACTGGAGCCCGTTCAATATATCAATGATTGCATAAAAAACTTTAGCCCGCTTTCCATTCCCCTTTATAAAGCTGTTCTACTCTCATATAGCTAAAACGTCAGAACAGGCTAAAAGCTGACCATTTTGTCAACTTATTAGCTTTCATAACTAAATAAAAAAGAGAGTTAAAACATGAAAATACTGGCTGTATTGTCCGAGTATGGGTACTGGGGCGAAGAGCTTGTAGGGCCGCTGCAGGCTCTGGATAAGCAGGAATACACTGTCGATTTTGCCACGCCAACCGGCAAACGGGCTCACGCCCTGCCACCAAGTATGGATGCCGGATACATTGACCCGCCACTGGGCCGTCCTGTGGTATCGAAGGAAATGGAAGCGGCAGTAAAACAGCTCGAAGCTTCTGATCGTCTCAATAACCCAATGGCGCTGGATCAGCTCATTCCCGAGCGCCCATACCTCAGCACCGAAAATTACCTCCATTCACTGGAAAATTATTATCACCAGTTAGAGCAGGCCGAACAGGAACTGCAGTCATACGATGCGCTGCTGCTGGTCGGCGGAAGCGGACCGGTGGTGGACATGGTCAACAACCAGCGGGTACACGATTTGGTGCTCGCGTTCTACAAAGCCAATAAGCTGATTGCCGCAGAGTGTTATGGTGTAGCTGTGCTGGCGTTTGCCCGCGACTGCCGGGACAAACAGAGCATCATCTGGGGCAAACACGTTACCGGCCACCCACTCGAATACGATTACAAAGACGGCACCGGATTCCTTGGTGTGGACTTTAACATGGGGCCACCGCCTTATCCTCTGGAGTACATATTGCGTGATGCTACCGGCCCTGACGGCCAGTACCACAGCAACGTGGGCAACCGTACCAGTGTCATTGTTGATTACCCGTTTATTACCAGCCGTTCGACGGCCTCTTCCGTGAAATGCGGCGAGAAAATGACAGAAGTTCTGGAGCAGGGCCTTACACGTTACGGGTGGTAAACCATGTCACAAAAAACCGGAAAGGAGGCTATCCTTGCGCAGTTCGCGCTGGATGGCCTGGACCACATGTTTGGAAATCCGGGGACTGTCGAACAGGGCTTTCTTGATGCCCTGGACGAATACCCGGATATCAAATACATCCTTACCCTGCAGGAAACCATCGCCGTTATGGCGGCTGATGGTTATGCGAGGGCGACTCAAAAACCAACCCTGGTGCAGCTTCACAGCTCACCGGGCATTGGCAACGCTGTTGGCGCGCTGTACCAGGCGATGCGCGGGCATGCGCCGCTGGTGGTTATTGGCGGTGATGCCGGGCTGAAGTACATGAATATGGATGCCCAGATGGCGGGTGACCTGGTCGCTATGATGGAGCCTGTTACCAAGTACTCCACCATGGTGCTGGATCGTCACTCACTGCTGCGCACCCTGCGAAGAGCAATCAAAATAGCGGCTACGCCGCCGATGGGGCCGGTGTATATCTGCCTGCCAGCGGATGTGCTCGATGCTATTAACGAAGAGTCACTCATCCCAACTTCCATTCCCTCGACCCGGGTACTGCCTGCGGCCCCGACCATTGAGCAGATCGGTGATCACTTGCTGAGTGCGAACAAACCAATGATCTACTGCGGTGACGGCGTAGCGTATTCACAGGCGGGGGAAGCGCTGGCGACCCTGGCTGAGCTGACCGGCGCCCAGGTCTGGGGCTGCGATGCCGGTGAAGTGAATATGGACATGAACCATATCTGCTGGCAGGGCATGACAGGCCACATGTTTGGTGAGCACAGCCTGCCTATTCTCCGCTCCGGTGATATGAACCTGGTGGTGGGTACTTACATGGTGCCGGAAGTCTTCCCTGAGCTTGGGGACATCTTTGCCGACGATGCAACCGTGGCCCATATCGACCTTAACGCGTATGAGATTGCCAAAAACCACCGTGTGGACATTGGCGTGGTTGCCGATCCCCTGCGCTCACTTCAGGCACTGTGTGACTACATCCGTCAGAAGCAGAGCCCTGAGCAAAAACAGGGTGCAGCCAAACGGCTGGATGAGATGCGTCAGGAGTCTGAGCGCCGCAACCAGGTCGAGCAGGATCAGATAGCGGATCAGAAAAACAAAACCAGCCTCTGTATGGCCGATTTTGCCGAAAAGCTTACTGAGCTGGTGGATGACGACAAGCTGGTGGTGTTCGACGAAGCGCTGACCAGTTCTCCTCAGCTTGCTCACTACTTCAAACCGAAGCAGACAGGGCAGAGCTTTATCACCCGGGGTGGCTCTCTGGGGGTGGGCTTCCCTGGAGCCATCGGCGTTAAGCTGGCACAGCCGGATAAATGCGTAGTGGGCTTCAGCGGTGATGGCGGCAGCATGTACACCATTCAGGCGCTCTATTCCGCTGTTCGTCACGGAGTGGGGGCCAAGTTTGTGGTGTGCAATAACCGCTCTTATCGTCTGCTGCAACTCAATATCGACAACTACTGGCAAACCCAGTCGATGGATCCGCATCAGCATCCGACCTGTTTTGACCTCTCTTATCCCGCTATCGACTTCTGCCAGATAGCAGGCTCAATGGGAGTTGAAGCACTGCGGGTTGAGCACAGGGACGAGGTGCCGGCAGCACTCGACCGCATGTTGTCAGACGACAAGCCATTTTTAGTGGAACTCAGATTAGACGGCGATTACGACCCGTCTCAGGTGGGGGTGAAGTGTGGACAGTAATCAAAATGCGATGACCGCAGAGGCGCTCTGCGAAGAGAAACTTGCTATCAGCATGCTGGTTCGTGACTGGTTCTTTGCCATCACAATCCAGCGCCGTGAAGAGAAGCTGCTGGAAATGCTGGCAGAGGGTTTTCGGCTGGCGTTTCCGGAAGCCACGCTCACTAACGCTGAAGAGTTCAGCAATTGGTATGAAGGGGTACGTGAGCAGTTCTTTAATCAGCAGCATGTGATCCGTCATCTGGACATCATTATGGAAAGCTCTGACCAGGCCCACATCGCCGTCTGGGTGAACTGGCAGGCCAGCCAGCGCAGCAGTGACTCACCACTCTGTACCCGGCTCGACTTTGACGCCATGCAGCTCTGGCAGGTGGTTAAGGAGCAGGGACACTGGCGTATCGCCCGTTATCAGGTGAAAGAACTTCGGAACAATCAGGAGGCAGACTCGTGATCAGACATATAGCTCTATTTCGTCTCAAAGAAGAATTCAACGGTATGAATAAGGCTGAAATCCAGGCCCGCATACAGCACAACGTTAACCACATGCGTGAGGTCATCTCTTCCATTCAGCACATAGAAGTCTGCCCCAACAAACCAGACTCATCGGCGGTTTTTGACGCCGAAGATCTGTGTGTGCTGGCGGATTTTGCCAGTGAAGATGACTACCACGCCTATTTCAATAATCCGGTGCACAGGGAAGCGGCTGGCTTTGCCTTTGAAGTCTCATCCTCTGTTCACGGTATTACTTACGAAATAAAGGAGTAAGTAATGGAGAATTTTGACTATTACAACCCGGTCAGAATGCTGTTTGGCAACGGCCAGATTGACCAGCTGGCCGAGCAGATCAAACCGCTTGGCAAACGTATTCTGCTGGTATATGGCCAGCATCATGCCAAGCAAACCGGCCTGTATGAAAAGATAACCGACCAGCTGCGTAAAGCGGGAATCGAGTGGGTTGAGCTTGAAGGAGTACACCCAAATCCAAGGTACAAACTGGTGGAAACCGGGATTGAACTGGTACGTGAGCACAAGCTGGACTTTGTACTGGGTGTGGGTGGCGGCAGCGTCAGTGATACTGCCAAAGCCATTGCGGTTGGTGCGCCGCTGGAGTATGACGTCTGGGACGTATACGAAGACTTTAACCGGGTGATGCATAACCCTGACTATCCGGTGAAGTACCCGGTCGGCAAAGTGATCCCGTTTGCGGTCGTGATGACAAAAGCCGGTACCGGCTCAGAGTTTGACTACACTTCGGTGCTGTCACGCCGGGAGACCAAAGAAAAGCTGATGGTCATCAACAAGGATATCTACGCCAAATTCTGTATTGATGATCCGGCGTTGACGTTCACATTGCCGGAAGACGAGACCGGTTTTGGTGTGGCAGACATCATGACCCATTACCTGGAGCAGTACTTCTCACCATCGCTCAATACGCTGGCAACCGACAGGATCAAAGAGGGCCTGCTTCGTACCGTTATCGAATCCGGCCGGCGTGCACTGGAAAACCCCAATGATTATGACGCCAGGGCGTATCTGCTCTATGCCGCAGCCTGGGCCTGTTGCGATCAGAACATGTGCGGCTCAGTTCCTGAGTGGTCTTCCCACCTTATCGAACATGAACTGACAGCGCTGACGGACCTCAACCACGGTCACGGTATGGCGCTGATTTACTCAGGCTGGATGCCTGAAGTGCAGACCTCCATACCATCGCGCTTTGTTGCGATGGCCGAAAACATCTGGCAACTGCCGAGAAACGGCAGAAGTGATGAAGCGTACGGTCAGGCCGCGATTGAAGCGACAAAAGATTACTGGCGGGAGCTTGGCATCAACCTGTCGCTCTCTTCCAGCGGTGTGGACACCGGCCTTATCCCAACCATTGCCGAGCGCACCCTGCGCTTTGGTGGCGTTGGCACGGCAAAAGCGCTGAGCAAAGAAGACATCATCACCATTCTCACAAGGGTTGAATAAGGAGTCAGCTATGCAGGAAAAGACAACCCGGGAAGTCGTACTTACTTATTTTGAATCGGTTAACGCCGGAGACTGGCAGACATGGCTGAGCCTGTTTGCCGATGACGCCAGTATCGAAGAGCCAATCGGTACAATCGATGGTATCCAGGCACTGACAGACGGCACCAAAGTGCTGGCCACCGTTTACTCTTCGTTCCAGAACAAGCTGTTGTCGTTTTTTGTCAGCGGTGAGCATGCCTGTGCCCAGACCCATATCTCTGCGGTCACCGCCAGTGGCGAGGCGGTAGAAGTAGATGTATGCAATGTCTACCAGGTTAAGAACGGCAAAATCGTGAAGCAGAAAAACTATCTCGACAGCAAAAAGCTGCAGCCGTTTCTCGATGAACTCAAGCGTCAGGGGAAATGATCATGAGTAAGAAAATTGCCGTACTGATCGAAAGTGACTATTTCGAGAAAGAGATCTTTTACTACCAGTTCCGTTTCCCTGAAGCCGGTTATGAACTCCATCTGATGAGCCGCATGTGGGGGCAGCCGTCGATTACGTTTACCGGCCATGAGTACAAGGTGCCGCTCGATTGCAGTGAGAGCTTTGAAGCGCTGACCGATGAAAAACTGGCAGAGTTTGACGCCCTTATCGTGCCATCCGGCATAGTGGCGGACCGTCTGCGTTACACCGAAGACGTGAAAGAACTGCCGCCGGCCTGCCGGTTGCTGGAGCGCGCCTTTGCTAACCCCAACCTTATCAAAGGCATAATCTGCCACGGTATGTGGCTGATGGCCCCAATTGCTCACCTGGTGGAAGGACGCAAAGCCGTCGTGCACAACAACTTGCTGGGTGATGCCAAAGCGTATGGGATTGAGTACGTGGATCAGGATGTGGTGGTGGACGGGGATCTGGTAACGGCCCGTACCGGGATGCACTGTCATCTGTTCGCGCAAAAGATCCTTGAAATGCTTGAGAGCAGGGAGAAAGGCCATGGCTAATCTTAAGTTTTCCCACGTAGCGCTTAACTGTAAGGACCCGATAGCCACCGAGCTTTTTTACAGCCGGTACTTCGGTTTTGAGCGGGCCAGGGTTTATGCCCCGGGTGAAGACCAGGTGGTGATGATCAAGCTCGGTGACTGTTATCTGGAGCTGTTCCGTTCAACCGATGAGAGGCCCATTCCTGCACCGGAAAAAGACGGCTACGCCTTTACCGGTATGCGTCACTTCTGCATTGAAGTGGATGACCTTGAAAGCCTGCTGAAAGAGATAGCCAGCGCTGCTGAGCTATCACTGGGGCCTCTGGATATGAGTGAGTTTATCCCCGGAATGACGGTGGCCTGGGTCAAAGACCCGGACGGCAATATCGTCGAGCTGAATCAGGGCTATCAGGATGAAGCCAGTCCGCCACCACTGCAGAGCCAATGAACCGGTGATCTGTAAAGGATAATGGGTTAATGCGCTGCCCCGCGGCAGAGCGATGTTTAACCCTTATGAAGAGGGAATTACCATGCTTTCTTATACAACCAGCAGGGGAAGCCAGCATCCGTTAGGTGCAAGGGTGACCGATGCTGGCGTGAATTTTTCTCTGTTTTCCCGCCACGCCACGGCTGTGGAGCTGCTTCTGTTTGACCAGCACGACGCGGTTGAACCGGTGCAAACCATAGCTCTGGATCCGGCACAAAACCGTACCTTCTTTTTCTGGCATGTGTTTGTTGAAGGTCTGAAACCCGGCATGCACTACGCCTACCGGGTCGACGGCCCGCACGAGCCAGATCAGGGGCTGCTGTTTAATCCGGCCAAAATACTGCTCGACCCGTATGGCTTTGGTGCCACAGAAGAGCTGTTTGTGCGCGGCGATGCCTGCGGGGATACAGACAATCTCGCAACCTCCATGCGTAACGTCATCATAGATATTGAAAAGTACGACTGGGAGGGCGACCAGCCCCTTAACCGGCCGATGAACGAAACCATCGTCTATGAAATGCACGCAGGCGGTTTTACCCGTTCACCTTCCTCCGGGGTAGAGCATCCCGGTACTTACCAGGGGATCATTGAAAAGATCCCGTATCTGAAATCGCTTGGCATCACTGCGGTAGAGCTTCTGCCGGTGATGCACTTTGATGAAATCACACCACTTCGCACTAATGATGACGGTACCGAACTGACCAACTACTGGGGCTACAGCACCATCAGCTTCTTTGCCCCGCACCCGGGTTATTGCGTGTCGCCAGAAGAGGGGCGTCATATCAATGAGTTCCGGGATATGGTCAAAGCGCTGCACAAAGCGGGTATCGAAGTGATCCTGGATGTGGTGTTTAACCATACCGATGAGGGAAATCATCAGGGGCCGGTGTTCAATTTTAAAGGCATCGACAACCCGACTTACTACGACCTCAACCCTGAGCAGAAACGCTACTACATGGACTACACCGGCTGCGGTAATACTTTTGACTGCAACATGCCGGTGGTGGAGAAGCTGGTGGTAGAGAGCCTGGAGTTCTGGGTGAAAGAGATGCACGTCGATGGTTTCCGCTTTGATGAAGCATCGGTACTGAGCCGGGATATGGATGGCAGACCGATGGAGTATCCGCCGGTGCTGTGGCAAATAGAACTTTCGGATGTTCTGGCTGACACCAAAGTAATCGCCGAAGCCTGGGATGCTGCGGGCCTTTATCAGGTTGGGCATTTCCCCGGTTACCGCTGGGCTGACTGGAACGGACGCTTCCGTGATGACATGCGCCGCTTTGTCAGGGGGGATGCAGGTCTGGTCGGTGCGGTTGCCAACCGTTTATCGGGCAGCGCTGACCTTTATCAGCCCTCCGGGCGAAAACCGGTCAACAGCATCAACTTTATCAACTGTCATGACGGCTTTACCCTGAATGACCTGGTCAGTTACAACGAAAAACACAACGTTGCCAATGGTGAACACAACAACGATGGCAACAACGACAACATGAGCTGGAATTGCGGCGCTGAAGGGCCGACGGATGACGAAGCAATTAACGCATTGCGCGGTCAGCAGGTCCGAAATTTTGCCACCCTGTTGATGATAAGCCGTGGCGTACCGATGCTGGTGGCAGGGGACGAGATCCGCCGCTCTCAGCAGGGTAACAACAACGCCTATTGTCAGAACAATGCGCTCAACTGGTTTGACTGGGATCTCACCGATGCCAATCAGGAGATGCTGCGCTTTTTCCGCGAGCTTATCAGCTTCAGAAAATCCAATCCCTGCCTGTATGCCAACGCTTTCCCGGACAGCACTGAGAATGCCCGCGGCCTGCCTGGCGTCAGCTGGCACGGGATTGAACTCAATAAACCAGGCTGGGATGACCCGAACGCCAGGGTGCTCTCGTATACCCTGGCAGGAGAGGGGAAAGAAGCTGATCTGCATATCATGATCAACATGTACTGGGAGACCGAGAGCTTCGACCTGCCGCAGGTGAAAGGCAGGAAATGGCATGTCGCTGTCGATACTGCCGCTTCATCGCCAGACAATTTTTATCAGGAAAAACAACGTCCCGAAGTGAGAGAAGACCGCATTAACGTCGGTGGTCGCAGCATCGTCATTTTGGTTTCGAAATAAGAACAGTTGCAAGGAGTAAGCAGAATGCTAAACGTAGATTTTACCTTTTCAGACATGATTGCAGGCTATGTGCAGTCATTTGATTTCAAGACCGATGTGGCTGTAATGCAGACATCCGATGGCCGCGAGTTCCAGGTCAAGCTCACCGACACGGTGTTTGCCGAAGTGGTGCGCAATCTGGGCGAAGCTTACCAGGACTGCACCGGAAACATCCGCGATATGCTGGAGCCGGGCCGTTTCCTGTTTGTATACGGGGTGTTCTACCCGGAAACCGATAAGCCGTTTGAAGCCAAGCATATGGTTTTCCTTGGTCAGAACGCCGGGGAATATCGCTTTGAGAAAGCCAACTGGTGGATAGAGCAGATCGACTCTCTGGCCGATTTCTATATCAACGCCCAGTTTGGTGAAGGCGAAATTGACTACAAAAAATATCGTACTCACCTGACACTGGAAGGCCGTCATGAGCTGGATATGCGTCAGGAGACGGATACCATTTCCCGCCTGGTTTACGGCTTCGCCTCGGCTTATCTGCTGACGGGTAAAGACAAATATCTGGAAGCAGCAGAAAAAGGCACCCTCTACCTGCGCGAGAACTTCCGTGCCCGTGATACCCAGCAGGATATTACTTACTGGTACCACGCGATTGATGTGAAAGGTGGTAAAACCCGTAAGATCCTCGCCTCCGAATTTGGTGATGATTACGATGCCATCCCAGCCTATGAGCAGATCTATGCACTGGCAGGGCCGGTTCAGACCTGCCGTATCAGTGGCGATCCGGAGATCTTTAACGATGCCCGTATGACCATTAACCTGTTTGAGAAGTACTTTAAAGACCATAAGCAGGGCGGCTACTTCTCTCATGTTGACCCGATCACTTTCAACCCGAGAGCAGACAGCCTGACCCGTGACAGAGCCAGAAAAAACTGGAACTCAGTGGGTGACCATGCGCCAGCGTATCTGATTAACCTCTACCTGGCTTCTGGCGAACAGCAGCATCTGGATATGCTGACATACTGCGCCGATACCGTGGTGGATCACTTCCAGGACTATGAGCACAGCGCCTTTGTGCAGGAAAAATTCCATGAAGACTGGAGCAAGGACCAGACCTGGGGCTGGCAGCAAAACCGTGCGGTGGTGGGTCATAACCTGAAGATCGCCTGGAACCTGATGCGAATCATCTCTGCCAAACAGGATGGCAGCTATCAGGAAATGGCTGAGCATATTGCAGCATTGATGCCGGACCACGGCATGGATAAACAGCGCACCGGCTGGTATGACGTCGTTGAGCGTGAACTGGCAGACGGGGAATCATTCCACCGCTTCGCCTGGCATGACCGCAAAGCCTGGTGGCAGCAGGAGCAGGGAATACTGGCGTATTTGATCCTGCACGGCGTTCTGGGTAAAGACGAATACCTGAAATACGCCCGTGAGTCCCAGTCTTTCTACAACGCCTGGTTCCTGGATACGGACAACGGCGGTGTGTACTTCAACGTACTGGCTAACGGTCTGCCGTACCTGCTGGGGCAGGAGAGGGAGAAAGGCAGCCACAGTATGAGCGGCTACCACTCATTCGAGCTCTGCTACCTGGCGGCGGTGTACGGCAACCTGCTGATCCACAAGCAGCCAATGGACTTCCACTTCAAGCCTCTGCCGAACGGATTCACCGACAGGATACTTCGCGTGGCACCGGACATTCTGCCAAAAGGCTCCATTGCCATTGAATCCGTACTGATTGACGGCCAGCCGTACGACAAGTTTGATGCCAACGAACTGACCGTTGAGCTGCCGCAGTCTGATAACCGGGTTTCAGTAAAAGTCAGGCTGACGCCGACCAGCGGTGTAGAGCACTTTAAAGTGGAAGTCGAAAAGCAGGCCGATGCGTGCATTGTGCGCCTGAGCGGTGACTTTGATGAGCGTGCTATCCCAATGTTCAGTAAACATGCCGGTGAAATGGAGGGCAGCAATCGCCTGATCGTTGAATGCAGTGAGCTGAGCAGCCTGTGCCCTGCGGCGATACGCGAGCTGCTGTTTATCAAACAGAAACTGGCTATAGATGAGCGCATGTGCTTCGTGTCGGTGAATGAAACCGTACAGAAGCCGCTGCAAAACAGTGAAATGTTCAGCGAAATTGAGCTCTACTCATCACTGGAACAGGCTCTGAACGCTTAACCGGCGAAGAGCCTGCACAGGAAAGGGCGGCACTGGCCGCCCGATAAACAGCTAAGGAAAGGAGATGCCATGACTGTATCCAAACTCGTGAGTTTTCGGCGCTGGCTGGTCAGCTGGATCGAGAATCCCTGGGTGGATCTGGTCATTGGTATCTTTGTGCTTATTACTGCACTGTTTGAGTTTACCGTTGAGGAGGTGCACCAGTTAAGCGGTGCAAGAGGGTTGTTTCTTTTGGGGGGCTGGGTGTTGTTAAAAGCCATCCTGAGGTTGTTGGAAAGCGTGGATCTTATGATAGATTCTGCGGACAACTTTTATCAGGACGATAAACCCCTGTGGCTGCAGAGGAGCAGTTTTATTGCCCTGATACATATTCTGATCGCTGTGCTGCTGGTCATTATCGGCCTGAGTGAGGCGATTCAGGAGTTTACCGATGAAGTCGAACTCGGCCAGGTGTGGCACTGGAACCTGGTACTGGTCGGTGCCATGATCATAGTAAAAACCCTGGGCGAACTGATGGATGCCATTTACTTTGCCAGTAAAGCGGCGCGGAAAACCATGGTTCGCAGCGCCGAGCGTGCTATCCGCTGGTTACGGTTTCCCAAAATTGAACTGGCGATGGCCTTTATGGTGCTGTTTATCTCTGCCTGGGAGCAACTGATCCGCCCTGAACTTGAAACCACGATCGCCCCTCAGCATGGGCTGGCATTTTATGCCCTGGTGCATATCACCCGCTTTTTTGCGTCCATGGCGGAAACGGCGGATCTTATCAACCTGTCAAACAGTGAAAGTCAGCTCGGGAAAGGAAACAAAGCGTAGCGGGAAGAAGGCTCAGTTTTTGCGCCAGTTCAGCAGGTACTCCAGCAGATCCAGATTCAATCCGGAGTCCGGGCTGAGCTGCTTATACTCTTCATACTCATTGCCGATCACATCAAAGCTCATCAGCTCGATCGCCTGCTGATCATATTCCGGATGGGTAGAAGAAAGCACCCACAGGCCTTTGCCATACTGGCCGCCTACAATGGCTGCGGGTGTATCCGGCAGTTCGCTGAATGTTGCCAGTACTTCAAAGCCAGAGCCTGACTCTGGTTTGAATACGCATCCACCCAGATAGAGCGAACGTTCTGTATTGCCGCCAACATTTAGCGTGACGACCCGGGCCCTGGTAGCGTTATAGTTGTCACCACGGCCAAAGGCTTCAAGCGGTCCTTCGGCGGTTCCGGGAAAGAATGCCAGCGCGTTGCCGGTGATGATTTCAAACGGAGAGCCTTTGGCCCAGATAGTTTGCTCACAGGCCATATAGGCTCCGGCGCAAATCCCAAGATAGCGCCCGCCGTTTGCGACATACTCTCTGATAAGCTCACAGCCCCGGCCGTTAAGTTTGTCAGACTTATAACGGCTCGCGCCGCCAGGCATCACAAACAGGTCAACATCCGGGGTAAGGGCGCCAGCCAGGATCTCACTGGCGTTGACGAAGTAAACGTTCTGTTTGCCCAGCAGTCTGCCGAGCGACCAGTAAAGAATATGGTTGTTCGATACATTGTCGGTGTAGATAAGGACAGTCACGTTCACTCCGTCAGGGCTGGTGGATAAGGTACAGGCTATGCGCGGGACAGCACGCTGGCAGGGCGCGCTTTGTAAACCGCCGAAGTCAGCAGACCGGTAATAACTGCTTTAACAATATCACCCGGAATAAAGGCCAGCGTCAGCGCTGCTGCTTCCATCAGGGTTTTCTTCAGCACAATCGCCATACCCGCGATGCCAAACACGTACATCACCACGATGCCGCCAAGCAGCGAGGCCACGGTCGCGATTACGGCCAGAGAGCCACTGCGCCATTTCTCAACAATCAGACCGGTTACAAACGCCGCTATCGGCCAGCCGATCAGAAAGCCGCCTGAGGCAGAAACAAACAGACCCAGACCACCACGACCACCAGAAAGCAGAGGCAGACCAAGGGCAACCAACAGCAGGAACAGCAGTACCGCGAGGGCGCCGCGACGTGCGCCAAGAATGGTGCCGCACAGCATAATGCCCATGCTTTGCGCGGTGATCGGCACGCCAAACGCCAGGGTGAGTTTAGGCACCAGGCCAAGCGCAGCAATCAGGGCCGCGAACAGGGCGGTGTAAGTGAGGTTCTTTTCCATAAGTTATTTCTCCATGTTTGTTACACCACCGCGGGCGCGCAGGGCTTCCGCTACGTGGTCTGCATCGTCAAGTGCAAGAACGGTAAAAGGTAAGATGATTCGCCAGCCTGAGCGTTTGTTTGAACGCGCCCGCCAGGCCCACGAGAGATTTTGTCCTTTGGACACCAGTACCGGTGTCATGCGGATAACCAGCGCAATCGCCAGCTCCAGCGCCCGGGTGTTCAGCCCCAGACGGCGGAAAGGGCGCGCCAGAAAGTGCACCACTTCAATCATGTCGGACAGTTTGGTGGTCATGGTCACCAGGTTTGCCAGTGCCACCGCAGAAACCAGCCGGATGATAACCGTCGCACCCAGCGCGATTTCCTGGGTCCACAGGTGCCATACCGCGACCACCAGGATAAACGGCCACAGTACGGTCAGGTGCTGAAATCCGCTTTTGAAAAACGCTTTGCCCGGCAGGGCATACATCACCATAACGCCGAGCAGGAACGCCAGGTGGAAGATCAGGTTCTCAATAAAGAACAGCCCGAGCGTGGTGGCGCACAGCAGTCCCAGTTTAAGCCCGGCGCTCCAGTGGTGGGCACGGGTCTCAATGGGCGAGGTTAGAGATATCATCGCTGTCCCCGATTTTGTACATTTCTTCCAGATACTCAGGCAACACCTCTTCCGGCGTGCCCAGCGCGGCGACTTCTCCGGCCTCCAGCCACAACAGCTGGTCATAGCCGTGGAGGTCAGTCGGGTCGTGGCTGATATGAATCAGGCTGCCCGGGAACTTGTCCAGGTAGCGCTGAAGCTGGCGCTTGGTCGGAATATCCAGCCCGGCAAACGGCTCATCCAGAATAATCAGGTTTGGCTGCATGGCGGCAACGGCCATCAGGCAGACCAGGTGTTTTTGTCCCTGAGAGAGCGCAGAGGTGTGCACATTTTCCCAGTGCTCTTTACCAAACTCTGCCAGGGTTTCACGCGCAAGTTGCTCTGCAGCTTTCTTCTTCTCACCCATCTGGCGCAGGCCAAATATCACTTCTTCCAGTACGGTCGGGAAGATGATCTGATGATCCGGATTCTGAAACAGAAGCCCGATTTCTGAAAGCGCGGCTTTGCGGTCTTTAAACGGGTTCACACCGGCGACTTCCAGCCGCCCGGAGTTGGTTTCAATCAGCCCGGAAAGCACACGGGACAGGGTCGATTTGCCCGAGCCGTTGCGGCCAATAATGCCAAGCCGTCTTACCTGGGTGGAAAAAGAGAGCTCGTTTAAAATCCGTTTGCCCTGAATATCGAGGCATACTTTATCCAGCCGGATAGAGCTGGGCGTTTTTATTGCCTGAGAGGCATCGTTATTAAGATCGTTCATAGTCATTGTGTGGCACCCCATTCGCCGGGGTCAGCGCTTGTATTTATGCAGAATGCTCTGGGGGATATGACAGTAGTCATCCGGACAGCGTGTCAGCCGGTCCTGATGTTCATCGTCACTTTTCACGTAGTTGGATAACGCAAGCACTTCTGTTGCGATTTTGGCCGAATCATCCCGGCTTTGGATATAATCTTTGGCTGCTGCAAGGTGGTGTTCTGAACGGCTGTACACGCCGGTGCGGTACTTCTCGCCGACATCTTCACCCTGCTTGTTAATGCTGTAAGGGTCAATGATTTCAAAGAAATAGCCCATCAGTTCTTCAACACTGACCTGCTGCGGGTCAAAACAGGTGCGCACGCACTCTGCGTAACCGTCATAAGGGCCCTGTGTGGTGGAAGCAGTTCCGTTCGCCCGGCCAGCCTCAGTAGACAACACACCCGGCAGGTGACGCATATATTCCTGCACACCCCACAGGCATCCTCCGGCAAAATAGATTTCTTCCATCGTTTCCCAAACTGCTTAGCTTATTGTTCCCTGCGGATTTTATCAGTTGCGGAGCATATTGGTAGTGATGATCTGGGATTAAGGTACTGGTAGGAGGGCGACTTTGGGAGAGAGATGGGCTTTTAAAGCCTGTTTTGATACCTGAACTTCGGTACAAACCAGCCTTAAACACAGATGCGTTGACTACCGGGGGGCAGTTTTCGCGACAAAATTCTGACCGATAGTGACAGACCTGGGGGGACGGCTGTTATCTAATAGCCTCGCATTAATCGTATCTGCCCCAAGGATAAGCCTCATGAAAACTAGAATACTACTGGTAGCGACCGCAGCACTGCTTGCTGGCTGTGGCGGTGGTTCCAGCGAATCCGGTTCCAACAGCTCAACAACGTCCCAGCCAACACAACCGGCGGTTAACCTCAGCTCGATAGCGCTAAGCAGTACACTGACTAAGGTACAGTGCAGTGACCTGCAAGTTGAAAATGTTCGGATGGCTGATGGGGGTGATTGCTGGCAGTTGGAAGTTCCTGAGGATTACTCCAGACCAACAGAGAAAACGATAAAAATTGCTGTGGCTAAGTTGTCATCCCAGAGCCTGGATAAGAAAGGCGCGTTTGTGTTTCTGTCTGGTGGACCGGGTGGCAGTGCGATTGTGGAAATGGATGATTTTCGCGGTTCGGCCATTAATCTTAACCACGACGTATATTTCGTAGACCAGCGTGGTACTGGTTTTTCAACTCCTTCTCTGTTTTGTGATTTTGGCGAAACGGGTACCCAGGCTCAGATTACAGCGTGTAAGAATAAGTATGAGAACGAAGGTTATGACCTGAGCCAGTACACTAATCAGTTCAATGCCTGGGACTTTATTGTTCTGGAGAAAAAGCTTACCCAGGCGAATCAGTTGAATGGCCACTGGAAACTATACGGTGCCTCTTATGGTACCCGCCTGGCGATGACTATAGCCCGTGAGGAACAGAAGCAGATCCAGGAACATTATCAGTCTGAAGGTGCGATAGATATGATGGTGCTGGACGGTGTGCTACCGGTAGAGGTAAATGGTATCAAAGACACCCCGTGGGCGAACTATCAGTCGCTGGACCGTTTGCTTGAAGTCTGCAAGCGTAGTGCTCCTTACTGTGACGAGGATGAGTTTAAGACCAGCCTGAATGACATGTTTGGCCGGATTGACAGCCAGTATCACCAGGTGGTGGTTAACTACCTCATCCAGGTGAGCATGCGGCTGACGGAAAGCAAGTCATCCTGGAAGGGTTATAACCCTGTGGATTATGTCAGGCTGGATACAAACAGTCAGGTAGAAGCGGCGAAAAGGATTATGGGAGGTTCATATGATCCCACGCAGCCGGATTCTTTTGTTGGAATGTCTCTGTCAAACATCTGTTCTGAAGAGCCAGTAAAACCAGCTTACTATTCATCGCACCCGAGCCGGAGTAAGTGGGGCGAGAATGTGATGAGGGCGATTGATTCGAGCCATCATATGGGGCTGAGCGCTGAAGCTTGTCAAACCTGGAACGTGAAAACTGTACCAGCCAGTTACTATCAGGCACCAATGGCTGTCTCTTATCCTGTACTTATACTAAATGGTGCAAATGACGGGCAGACACCTCCTGCCTGGGGTGAAGTATCGGCGAAAGCTTTCAGCAACAAGCTGTCGCTGACTTATGATGTGGGCGGGCATGTAGTGATGGAAGATGCGATTAAAGAGTCTAAAGATTGTCTCGGAGCTCTTATCACCGAAGCAGTGAACACCCCGGCTTCCATGCAGACGCTTGACACGACTTGTCTTAACTCACAGAGCTTTAAGTATAAGGCAGCAAACTAGACATCGATCAGACACAAAAACCGGCTTAAGTGCCGGTTTTTTTATTAAGGTTTTTCCAATCTGTTGCTTTTAGACTCTTCGGAGTATCAGAAGCAACCAAAGAAGCAACGCTGATAATGTATTTAAAACCCGCGTTTTTTCCAGAACTGGCCCTCATCACGGCCGACCACTTTAAACGTCTTCTCCGCCACTACGCGCCCCTGCATTTCCAGCACCATACGCCAGTCACCAAGGTTGCTCTCAAGGCCATCGACAGGGTGGAGCAGCTGAATCGTGTCTCCCAGGTAAAAATCCCAGTCGTTACTGCCAACGTATTCTTCGCCATCAAACGGTGCCAGCGTCTGGCCCTTTTTGTTGATCACCCCCGGGTGATAAATGCAGTAACGCATCTTTTCCCCTTTGGCCTTTTTGATGTTCACAATAAAACCAAACTCGACCTCTTCGTCAGCCACCACAGTCGTAGTGAAGTCCTGAATTTTAGGCAGATCTTTCGAGCCCGAATCCCAGGTGGAGTAGAGACCCCAGGAAGTCATTTCAACGATGGGGGAGCGTTTTGCCATGAGTGGTGCCTTTGTTGGGTTGGTGTTTGGGGTACTTTACGGGGATTGGGTGGGGGATGCCAGTGTTTGGTGGGGGGGAGGGGTGTTTACATGGGGTGAGGGGATTTGTGAGAGGGATGGTTTTGTGAGCAGTTCAACTTGGTGCGTAGGGGGTTTGTGGTATATTGGTGGAATTGTTTGATGGCGAGCTACTTTTGGTCTCAGTAGTATCATGATGTTAGGTGGCATTTTGCCGTGTAATCCTAAAGATTAGACATGGATTTCGCAGCAGATCCTGACTTCTGGCAGGGATCTGCGGTGTTAAGCCTTTGTTTATGGTGGAGATCTTCGGGGTGCCGTTGATCAAGTGTTATGTTCAAAAGAGGTGAAAATTGAGTCAAACATATATTACTAATGGTCACGGTTGGAATTCGATTGCATTAGGTCCACTTAGAACTGAAGTCACATGTGATTCTTGGGCTGGTTTTATTGATTTTTTACATAGTAAAGATGCCTTGAATCTAAGTGATGCTTATTGCTTTCGAGGACATGCATCCGCGAACTGGCAACTTAAATCTACACTTAAGCGAGACTTGGAGACATCTAACTCTTACAACGTTCAGAATGCAGAAAAAGATATACTTGAGCACTTCAAGAGCTTTTGTTTGGGGCGACGTGGACATAATCCTGCTCAATTAACAGAGAATGAATGGTGGGCACTTGGTCAACATTTTGGCTTAAAAACACCTTTACTTGATTGGACTGAGTCTCCTTATGTGGCTGCGTATTTTGCATTCAATTCAGAATCACATGATACAACGCATGTAGCTATTTGGATGTTAGCAAAGAACATCAATAAATATCCTGAAGTTGCAAGGTTGGCTCAGCATCATCATCTTGAATTTCTAAGGCCATACTTAGATGAAAATGCTAGGTTACTTAATCAAAGAGGGCTGTTTGTTCGAGCTCCTGAGATGATGTGTATATCTGATTGGATAAACCAATTTAAAGTAACGGGCAATATTGCACTAGCTAAAGTCTTGATACCAGTAACAGAGAAAAAAAGAGCTTTAAACTCACTTGATAAAATGAATATTAATCATTTAACTTTGTTTCCAGATCTTACCGGTGCCGCTGAATATGCTAACTTTAAATTAAGAGAATCATTGAGTTATACATTCCCTCCTGTTTCACCGCAACATATGAACATAGCAAATGCATCAAGGTGACGCCTTACACTCGGCGGCTTTGGTTTGAAGTTAAGTGGGTTTAGTGAGTCCATCGTAGCGCACCTTATGCACGGCGTTAAATTACTCTCAGGCTTCTACGAATAAAGTAAGGATATTATGAAAACTAGGAACGTATTCATAGACACTCAGTCATTCATGCAGCAGGGCTTTCGCTTTGATTCGGGTGTGCTGAAAAAACTATCGAAGCTAGGAGAGTACTCCTTAATCAATATCTATATCTCCGAGATAGTTAAAGGTGAAGTTGAAAGTAAGCTGAATGATAAAAGTGCGCAGGTCATAAATTCGAAAAAACGATTTACTAAAGATCTCGCATTTATTGAAAGCAGTTTACCAAATGAACTTGTTGAAGCTCTAAAAGATTTCAATGATAAGTCAATACAGGGTAAAGTCTACGCTGGTTGGAACTTGTTTTTGTTTCAAAGTAACGTAACGATACTGGATGCAGACCAATGCAGTGTAAAAGAGCTAGTTTCAAGGTATTTTGGCGCTAAGTTCCCATTTAGTGAAGGGAAGAAAAAAGATGAGTTTCCTGATGCAATATCGTTATTAAGCCTACAAGCTTGGCTTGACGTCAATGAGCAGCAGGTTTATGTCATTAGCGGTGATGGTGACTTGATCGGTTACTGCGATACATCAGAGCAATGCCATAGCCTTAAAACTATCTCGGAGTTTCTCGAAATATACAACCAAGCAGAACAGTTACTAACTTCTGTAGTTCACGAGTGTATTGACAAAGACCTATCGTGGATAGAGGAGGTTGTGTCAGAAGAGTTCATGAGCTCAGGCTTTATTTTTGAGGGTAGAAATTATGCTGAAGTTACAAGGGTTGGGCTAAATCGAATCAACATCGATGATATCCATGTCATAGAAGTCGATGATCACAATGCATATGTTTCTCTACAAGTATCGTTCAGTATCTTGGCAGATATATCAGGAGAAGACTATGAACATGCAATTTGGGACGGTGTGGATAAAGAGTATGTTTATATTCCTACCATCACTAAAGAAATGACTTTTGATGAAACTTATAATACTTCTATTGCGTTTTCTTACGATCAAACTAAGAAGGCTATTATTGAATTCACCGAAGTCAGTATTGAAGACGGTAGCGATTTAACTCTATATGAAGTAGATGAGTTCCCGTACAAGTAATTTAACACAAGAAAATAGACGAGGGTCAGGACTCTCCTATTGCTAGCAAGAAAAATCTGCACCCAAAAGTGTGTTGAATCGCTGAGGGTCAGGCTTAATGAAATGGTTCGATTCATCGGTAATTACTAAGGTAAAGGTGAGAATCCAGCCAAACGAGGCAAATTATTATGACCACGATAGCAACTTTAGGAGTCGGTATTGAGCAAAAGTCATTTCATCGACTGAGATAGCAATGAAAATTAAGTTAAAAAGATCAGGCGCTCATGTAGAAAATCGTTGTGATTTCTGGTTAATGGGTGACCTAGATAATTTGCGGGTTTGTTTATTATAGTGTGCAAACAGCTTAACTTAGCATTATATTTTTGAGGGTATCTGATGGAGTTATATTTCAAAAGCATTGTTCGGAGATGGAAGTCTGCTGCTATAAATGCAGAAAAATTAATAGTGCTTTCTCCGTATATAACATCGCCAAGTGCAAATACAGTTATAAATAAAGTCGAACCTAGCAAATGTGATGTGTATACACTGTTTACTGCAGAACTTTTTGCGTGTGGTAGTTCATCGATTGACACTCTTATCAAACTAAAAAAATCAGGAGTGAATTTATATTACTTAGAACGGTTGCATGCAAAGGTGGTCTTGGTTCCGGGACAATTTGCAAGTATCGGTAGTCAAAATTTAACCCTAGGGGGAACATACAATCTAGAGTCCAGTGTTGTAGTTGATCGAGAGTCTGTATTTGAAGTGGAAAGTCTTGTCGAAAAGTGGACTGTCAAGAGATGTGAAATTACCATGGAAATGCTAGTCGATATGAAAGTTAAAATTTACCCTTTTGTTAAAGAATACAGTTCTTTAATTAGCTCGTTAGGAGAGGTTGATGTAAAGATAAAGGAGAATGAAAGCCGTCGAAAGAAGAAAGTCGAAGCAAGAATGCTTGAGGAAAAAAGAAGTGTTAGGATAGGAAGGCTTAAGAAAACTATTAAAAAATCATGCAGATCTAAAATAAATACTAAATGTAAGGTTACTAGAGTTGAGGGTGAATACTTTACAGTTAACTATACTTTAATGCCTCAAAAAAAAGAGAGCTTAGTTTCATGGTCAATTGAAGGGAGAGTAACTGAGCTCGAAAGAGCTAATAGATATATTTGTATGATTGAAAGTACAGGCAAACTCGGTTGGGCTAGGGTTTGCAAAACTAGAGTTACTTACTTTGCTGATGGTGTGAATTTAAATGGCGACGTGGAAGTCGCAAATGTTAAATGTGGTATTAGTTTCTTAGCTAACTGGAACTCAGGTGATTTGTCAGAAAGTAACTTATTTATCGAATTGCGTCCGTCAGGAACTAAAAACTTCATCACATGTAGAGTTTGGTTTGGATTAGATTCATTAGAGGTAAATGAAGTAATTATTGATAAGGTAACTGAGGATGTTCATCTTTTTTATCGCATATCTTCGTGGATAAAAGAGAATGAGGAAGAATTTTCTAAACTTGTTGTACGAAAGTTGCTTCAGCCTTTTAAATATAATAATAAATTACTGGGGGTAGAGGCTAATGCTTTTTTTGGGGAAGTCGGGACTGAAGTTAGCCTAAGCGTATTAAGGTTTCATAATAATCCGTTGCTTATTGCGAAAGTATAGCAAAGGATCTATCAGAGTCACCCATTAGCCAGCCGAGGGCAGGTCTTTCCTTTTACTGGCAAGATTTAATACTGGAGCTCGAAAATCCTTATCCGCAGAGCGAAGAGGGTCAAGTGAATCGATGAGGGGTCAGGTCCTGAAGGATCCCCACAAAATATTTCATTCATGCCCTAAAAAATCGCTGAGGGTCAGGTCTTGCCTTTTGCCTGATCCCCACAACCGACTGATATCCGACGTTTTGTGGCTGGCCCAATTTACTACGAGATCGCTATGTAACCCTGTACAAACCGGATACATAGTTTAAAAAGCAAACCGGTAGCATGGCTTACAAGTATCAAAAGCGAATGCGAAGAGGGGAGTTCCTGCCTTTTGCTGGCAGGATTCAATACTGGAGCTCGAAAATCCTTATCCGGAAGGCGGAGTGTTCAGCAATATGATGAGGGTCAGGTCTTTCCTTTTGCTAGCAAGAATCAAGACTTGACCCCGAAAGTGTACTCGGTGGTTTTTGGGTGCGCTTTGTTTGGTGGGGCACACCTTTTTGCAGGCGTTATGTTTTTTAAGTGCTAGCATCATGAATTCGCTGGGCACATCACGCTTCTATTATTGCGTTCAATTTCATACCAGAGTAGTGTCATAAGAGCGGTTTTCGCTAAAGCACTGATGTATAGCTACTACTTTGGTTCGTTGCTATATCAGTCTCAAATCGGTATGACTTTGAGGTTTAACAATGGAACATGAAAAGTATTTGGGTTATATAAAGTATGATGGCGAACTAGTAGAAGACGGGCTAATGGATGCAAGAAGGCAAGCCAAAGCTCTACTCGCGTATGATGGAGCAGTTAGAGAGCTTATTGCTAAACAAGCACCAGACTTAAAGCATATCGACTTTGAAATTCCAATGAGGGTACAAAAGGGGTCTTGGGAAGCTTTAGTACCAGAAACCGTCGCCGGATGGGCGCAAGCCGGACTCGGAGTTGTAGCGACTGCCTATTTTAGCAAAGCCGCATCAAAAATGGCAGAAAAAGACTTTGAAAACTTTGGTTTCTCCTCTATTTTTTCGAAAGCACTGGATGGAATAAAGTGGTTTGCGCGTATCAGCAAACATCTAGGAGAGACTGGGAAAAAAGACCTGTCAAACCTAAAGTTTAAAAATAATAACGAACTTATCGGAATTCCCAATAAGAAAGGGGAGTACATATATGTTCCTAAGCCTGCATTAGATCTTTATCTGGACTCCAACTCAAAATTGTTAGAAGAATTAGCTCGTAATGTAACCGAAGGGCGCTCGTTAAAAATTGGCACATACAACGATGGAGTTAAGGATGAAGTTACTATTGGTAAACAAGACAAGGCTATTTTCTGTAAAGATGACAGTGAAGATGACGATGATGTTTTGGTTTTACCTGAGCTAGTGCATGGTACAACGGTTGTTATTGAAGGCGAGGTTACAAGAGAAAATAAAACATCAAACTCTCTAGGTTTTAAATACCTAGGTCACATTCTTACTGCTTATCCAGATGTGGGTAGTGTCGTTAAATATAAGCCTCTTCTGTTCTTGCGCTGTAAGTTAGTAGGTACTGTTAGCCGGCTCGACGAAAAAGGTCGAATTGCAGCCAAGCGACCAAAACTTATCGTGTCTCACTTGGAAGCGCTCGAGCAAACCAACGGCGACCTATTTGACTAATAAGCGACAAAATCGATTAAGGTCAGGTCTTTCCTTTTGCCTGATTCCCATAATCGATTGATTTGCCATGTTTTGTGGCTAGTCCGCGATTCCGCTGTGCTGCTATGAGAACGCTGTGTAACCCTGTACAAACCGGATACATAGTTTACAAAACAAACCGGTAGCATGGTTTACAAGTATCAAAAGCGAATGCGAACAGGGGAGTTCCTGCCTTTTGCTGGCAGGGTTCAATACTGGAGCTCGAAAATCCTTATCCGGAAGGCGGAGTGTTCAGGGTTTTGAGGTCTGAGCCTGAGAAGATATATTGCATGGGTGCAGTGCATCAATGAGGGTGTTCGTATTGATGCATTTAATCCTTTGTTGTAACATCCTGTTTTTATTCAAACAGTTGGTATTAAAAATGACAAAATTTACTGAGTATAAAGTGGTCCATATTGCAGAAGGTGGCTGCGGTACTCTCCTGCTTGGCTCAAGTGGCCTTCCTTTGCAGAAAATTGAAGCTGAGCTGAACATGTATGCGCAGGACGGCTGGCAGCTTGTTTTTCAGGTTATAGAACAAAAACGCTATATGCTGTTCTGGAACCGTGAAGCTGCCATCATTACACTTGGCCGATAAGTTTGCTTCGGTTCGTTTCTCTTAAATTGATCCACCGCTATCAGTCTGCTGGTGGATCAAAAAAACTCTTAAATATCGAATGTAACTTTGAACCCTCATGCTCGGAGTACACAAAGCAGTGTATTGAGAAATATGGGGCGTTAAAGGGCTGGCGGTTGGGGCTTGCCCGAATCAAGCGCTGCAGCCAGCCTGACTTAGTTAAAAAGATCTATGACGAGGTGCCTTAGTGAGGCTGCTTGAACCACTGGAACAACTTGAGCAGAATGAAGAGCTGCTCAGGCAGAGAGTTAACGCGTTACCTGATGAGCAAAGAAAGGAGTTTTACAAAACTCAGTCGAAAAAGCTCAAAGATCCCGACACCTACGCAACGCTGAACTGGTTTTTCCTCGGCGGCGCTCACCATTTTTACCTGGGCCGGTACGTGCATTTTGCTGTTGAGCTGACTTTGCTTATCATAAGTATCGTGGCTCTGGTGGCAGGGTACTCTTCGGCCATTTACATCATTATGCTGTTAGTGCTGGTTGAACTGCCTTATCTGTTCTTTTCTCAGAAAATCGCCAGGCAGTATAACTATGATCTGTCCTGTGAGATCTATAACGAACTTCTCAGGCGTTAAATAACAGTTCCGGGTAACCTTGGGTCAGGTCTTTCTCTTGTTAGCAAGAATCAAGACCGGACCCCGGAGGTGCGGTAACTCTCTGGTAATAGAGAATGCCCCGTATTTTCAGCAAGATAGACCAGGGCGTCAATGACCCGGATCGGTGATAGTAAGTTGTCTTCATTACAGGTATCTAACTCGAATGTAAGGTAAAGACGCTCAGATTCCACTTTCAGAAACAGGTTTCCCTGAGGTGGTCTGTCCTGAGTTAGAGCGAACTCTCCAATACCGATAAAATGCGACACATTTATGTTTCTGGTTGCGTAAATATCACACTTCAACTTGTGAGCGAGCGTTAAGAAATCGAGTAGTAAGTTGATTTGCTCGTCTGAAACGTTATCCAGTGCTTTTATATGCGGTTCTTTGCAAAAACGCTCTAAATAGCAAATCATTTCGTCGATATCGTTGTTAAATAGCATGGTAGGTCGCCTGTGTTGTCAGGTTCGTGATTGTACCGATAGGTCAACAACATAACAATCGCAAAACCTGACTGCCAACCTGTGGCATTTTGGGGGGCTGGTTGCAGCGGTGTTTATGGTGGCATGGTATAAGTTTCGTGGCGTTAGCCGCTGTTTAATTGGCCTTTACGCAAAATGGTGACGAATGAGCAGAATTCAGTACGTTCCTCTCGATGAAGTTGACGCAGAGAAACTTCTCCCGATATTAAACAAGCTAAGTACCCGCAAGCATCTTGTAGCCCACGAAGAGTTTGATTCTGTTTCACTCAGAGGCTGGATTAACGACAAACAGGATGAAGACAGGATTGACGGCTGTATGGTCAGAGCGGTGGAGCTCGACGGGAGTATAGTCGGTTGGTGTGGTATCCAGTCATCAGAATTAGGTTTTGAAATTGCAATAGTACTGGATGACGGCTGTTGGGGTATTGGTAAAGCGGTGTTTAAGTCGTTAATGTCCTGGTCTAAAAGCTATGGGCATGAGGCAGTGTATATCCATTTATTACATACACGGCCAGAGTATGATTTCTTACGCAGAATGTCTCGAAGGGTGTTTCCTACAGAGATGTTGGGCGATAAGTTTACAACTTATGAGTTGAACGTTGAAAATTTTGCCTGACAAGGAGAGTTAATGTTTCATTGCAGTGATGAGGGCCGGGTCCTGCCTTTTGCCTGATCCCCACAACCGACTGATATCCGGTGTTTTTTGGCTGGCCCAGTTTACTACGAGATCGCTATGTAACCTCTCTGACTCCCACCTGCGCGGCCCGCTTGCAAAGAGGGAGTGTGATGATGGGTGACTCCAAATGTAGTGAGAGCCCGTGTCGTTTTATGATGCATTTGGCATCAGATCAAATCTGAGAACACAAACCCAATCCCGATGCGCTCTTGTTTCACGTTGTAGTCGATAAGGCTCTCACCATACCCGTTAATGTATTGCGTGTAGAGTTTAACGTTATCGAACAGTGGAATGGTGACACCGAGTTCGAGATAGCCTTTGCCTGTGTTGACGTTGTAACGTCCTACAAGGTTGTAATTGGCTTCATCACGTCTGAGTACCGCCGACACTTCACCGTGACCATAATAGTCGATAATGTCCGGGTTATCGTCCCCTACAGGGTCGTATGGGTACTCTTTGGTGGGTTCGTTAAAGCGGTGCCACAGCTTTAGCGCGACGGCATAGTTGTGGCCACTGTCTTTAACAAACTGAACGTAAGCGCGATTCCAGCTGCGTGATAAGTATTGCACCTCTCCGTTAGACTCATGTTCAAGCCCTATCGCAATCAGCCCACTTTTTTCTTCAAAAGTGGTAACTGGCATCACATAGAAGATCTCTGGATTGTAGTCGGTGGTGCGAAAGGGTCTTGATACTTCCTGGGCGTAGAATTGCCAGTGAGATTTGAGTGTCATGCCGAAGTATATCCTGTCTTCGGTGAACAGGTTCTTCACTAATGGCATTTTTAAACTGAGCTGGAACTTGGCTTCGGTGTTTCTGAAGTTATCAGTGAGTCCCTTATCATCAATTTCGTCATAGACGCTGGTATTGATGTCCGACATATAGGTGATCGGCAGGATATAGTTCATTTTGTGGGTAGACAGAGTGAAAGGGTTTTCTTCTGACTGTTGTTCAAGTTCCATACGGTGTCTGAGCAGATCCCCCTGTGGAGAGGGAGTCTGTTCGTTTTCACTTGCCAGTGAGCAGAATGCGGTAAGTGCTGTGAAGAGCAGTGCAAAACGATATCTCATATCTGTCCTTTACTTTCCTGGTCGGTGGGCGCGGCGGTCTGTGTATATTGTCCGGGTGTATAGTATAAGTAGAATGATTGTGGATCAATATATTTTCCATGTGGATAATAAAAGTATCCCAAGCTGTACAAGCCGGGAACATGGTTACAAGTCTCAAAAGGGAAGTGAACGAAGCGATTGCATTTGCTCCATTTCTAACGTGGACAGTTGTTACCTGAGTAGCGATCTCGTTGGTAGTATTGATGCGCCAGGGGCCAGCGCAGTTTCTGTGGGCTCACTAAGAACGGAGTTGGCAGGAGCTGTTCTGGTTCTTCTGGCTGTTGTATGTTTGTTTGAAGTACAGTTGCTTTAAGTAAAGGGGAAGAAATGAAGAAAATTGATTATCTGGTCCATGTAACCAGTATCCCAGGTGATCTTATTGAAGCTTCTGAATCGAAGGAGTCTGAGCTATACCGGACATTCGAAATCTATCAGAAGCTGGCTGAGTCTGATTTGCTCTGGAAAGTCTGGCTAATTGATGAGTATGACGCGTTATGGCTGGAAGTGAATTTCGTCAACCCATCAGGGGAATACGAGTTTCATACAATCAAGATCGATGAAGGGACTTATGAGAAGGTCGGGATTGATGACTATCTGGTGCATGACTCGTTGGATTAATTGCTGTCACAGCCACGATTAAAAGGAGGTCACCCATGCCAGTTGCCAACTGCTTTATCTCACCGGAGATTGCTAAACCGAAGACAGTTCAGGGTTGGGAACTTATAGAGCTATGGGGAAAGTGTTCGGATAAGTCTACAGAGCATATGGTCGTCAACCTGATCCCTTGCAGCGCTCAGTATGGTAATGCTTATGCGGTAACCGCTCAGCTTACTGTTGCTTCTGTCTGGTCCGGAGAGGGTATCAGCCAACTGCAGATTGGCCTTGCTCAGGCACTGGCGGATTACTTTGGCGTAGCTGCGAAAGATGTGATTGTGATGACAAGTGTGGTTGAGTCTGGTTTTGTTGTTGAAGTTGGTGAAGAAGTGTTTTGGCCGGAGTAGTCCGCTGTAATTAACCGATAAGGAGCCGCTCTTTACTTTTACTGGCAAGAATCAAGACCTGAGCCCGATAATTTATGTGGTTTGAAGAGTTGCGTGCGTTACTTAGCTTAGCGGTAGTCATTTGGTAAATAATAGAAGTCAGAGAATGAAGTTAAAATCAAAATTTATACTTACAATGTGTTTCGTAGCATTTGGTTCCTCAGGTAGTCAAAACACAGAACCAACATCAGTGATTCTGACCTACGGAAACTCATCTGTTTCGACGGAGATTCATCAAAACAGAAGGTTTGAAGCAATAAAAAGTAATGACGATGAAAATGTGGAGTTGTCTGGTTCAGTGACTAAAGAACACTCGGATTACATAGTAGATGTGTTGGTCGTCCGGGAAAGCAAATCTCATAAATCAAGTCGAGAGTTGCGCACGACTATTTTGGTGCAGCAAGAGCAAATAGCGACACCGATTGTTATTGGTGGAGTAAACAATGAGATTTTTAGTATCTCTATAAAATAGGGTGTACTAGTGGGTTCAGGTTTTGCCTTTTTCCTGCAGGTGTCAGAGACGGATTGCACAAACCTTTAAACAGCTTACAATTTAGCAAGTTCATCACAATAAGAAAGTACATTTTATGATCAAACTAATCTCAGGTTCATTTATCCTGGCCTCTGTTCTTACCGGCTGCGCGGCTCAGGAGCCGGGCTCTGACGTTATAGTGGGCAATGACAGAGATGAGCACGGATGCCTCGGTTCGGCGGGTTATAGCTGGTGTAACAAAACTCAGCAATGTGAACGTCCGTGGGAACTGGCCAAAGAAGCTGGCTTTGAGCTCACTGAGGAAGGGTGGTCTGAATACTGTGATTAGCCGGGGTTACTAACGGGGAAGAGTGATGGAAAGTATCGAATATTCAAGAGCCCTGATTCCATTCTGCCTTTTAATCGCTTTTGAGGTGATTAGTCGTTACAGGAAGCGCGTACGAAAAGAGTATGCGGGGATGAAGAGTGTGCAGCTGTCTCTGATGGGGGCGCTCATTTGCTGGTTCTCGATTTTTGTCTCGTTGATTTTGTTTACACAGCTGCTTATAGACCTGCCGGGCTCGGTGTATATGGTGCTGTCTATGCTTTTTATTATCTCGGCTGTTGCCATGATCTCTCTTCAGCATCTCAGTGTTATGGTGTTTTTCAGTAATGAAAGCCTCACGATGAGAAGCCTGTTTGGAAAGCCCAGACATTGTGACTTTTCAGCAGTTTTGGCTGTGAAGGAAAAGCGCTATGCCGGTGAAGGCAATGGCAGGGTCATTATACTGGTACTCCCAACCGGTCAGATTAAGCTGCCCATCTCCATGCTTGGCGGTGAGCATCAGTACGAACTGGAATCCCTTTTGAAGCGCTTACCAAACCGCAGCGCCTGATGGCTACCCTGACAGGGGCCTGCAAAACTCAAAATGTCCTGCTCTGCATCTTTCAGGGCAGGGTCCGGAGCCCGCGAATCTCTTCCTTCTCCGCTGGCAGTATGATGAATGGTACGTTTTGCGTGCATTCCTGTCCTGTATATTATAAATTCAAATAAGCTATTGTGTTCAATAGCTTATTTCTGCATTCAGATTTGTATTGAACGAATTTTTTGTTTGTTTAATACCGCAAAGGGTCAAATGGCGTTCAGCCAGATTTGCTCCGCAAGAGTAAGAATAATCAGACCTGGCATCTCCTGTCCTGTCAGTGATTGCTTAACTGTGACAGTACCCGGTTGGATGACCAGGTCATTCGTTAGTTGGTAAAGGAGTAATTCCCTATGCAAGAACTGATAGCGCAATATACAGGCGCAGATGAAGACTCAAGACTCACCAGACAGTACATCGCCCAGTTAGAGTTTGATACCACGATGCACAAGCTGGCTCCCTGTTTGAGCAGTGGCAGCAAAGTATGTGAAATTGGCGCCGCAACCGGTCGTTATTCACTGACGTTCGCCAAAATGGGCTGCGATGTTACGGCTGTAGAAATTGCCCCGGAGCAGGTAGAGATACTTAAGAGCAAGGCAGAGCAGGAAAACATCACGCTTAGCGCCTTTGAAGGCAATGCCTGCGATGTTCCATTTATAGAGAGTAATTCTCAGGATGTATGCGTCATACTTGGCCCTCTGTATCATCTGAAAACGGAGCAGGAAAGAGTGTTGGCGATTAGGGAAGCCACGCGTATTTTGAAGCCAAATGGTGTGCTGGCGGTGGCGTATATTTCGCGATTCTTTGTGGCAGGGCTGTTTGCACAGAAGTTCCCGGAGCTGATCACACCTGAAGTGCTTTTAGAGCTGCACCAGCATGGCACTGTGTCATCGCAAAAGGCTGACAGCTTTTTCAGGGTCGGTTACTTTGCTGCACCTGATGAAATTGAAGATCTCGTCCGGAATGCTGGCTTTGGCATCGCCAGTCATTCAGCTACCGATGGTTTTGGGCGTTATATTTCAGATGGCGTTAATCACTTCAATCCATCTCAATACCAGACCTGGCTTGATTATCATCTCTCTGTTTGTGATGAGCCGGTTCTGTTGGGGTCAAGTAACCACGGATTGGTCATCGCGGAGAAAACCGGATAACAGGAGCAGGGATTGTCGGTTTTGGAGTCGGCAGAACAAGGAAGTTCAAATGTATATTAAAGAAGCATCAAACCTCTCAGGAGCGACGCAAAGAGCAATCAGGCTATATGAGTCTCTGGGGCTACTGGATGTTTCCAGATCGGGAAAATACCGGGTTTACACCCAGCAAAACATAAACCTGATCAAGATTATTAAGGAAGCGCAAACACTTGGGGTCACGCTTTCCGATATGGTGACTTTAAAAAGCAGCAAAGAGGATTTTGACTGGCAGTCCGTGCTTGATTTTCTGGTGAAAAAACAGGAAGAAGTTGAACAGAATATAAAAGAGTTAGAGCAGCAAAAGCAGCGGATCATAGATTGCCGGACGTCGATTGATAATTGTCTTCGGGGGCTTGACTCTGACCTGTAGGTCAGGGTTTACACTTGCACTTTCTGAGCAATAAGGATGTGTAAGTTTATGAAAAAAGTTCTGGTTATCAACGCAAACCTCAAGCCTGACAGTCTGTGTAAGTCTTTAGCACAGGAGTATGCGTCTGCCGCGACAAACAGGCATGAGGTCCGGTCTGTAAATATCGGAGAGCTCAGTTTCCAGCTAAGTCTGGATGAAGGATACGACAAAGTGACCCCGCTTGAGCCAGACCTGGTCGATTTTCAAAACAAGATTTTGTGGTCTGATCATGTGGTGATTGTCAGCCCTGTTTGGTGGGGGACGATACCGGCAAAATTTAAAGGCATTATCGACAGGACGTTTTTGCCTGGCTTTTCGTTCAAATACATTGATGGCAAAACAATCCCGCAAAAGCTGCTGAAAGGGCGCACTTCAGAGTTGATCATTACACTGGACACCCCGCCATTCTGGTATAAGTACGTCAAAGGAAATGCCATATACAAACAGCTGAAGCACTCTGTGCTGGATTTCTCCGGCATTAAAAACATCTCTTCTGCTTACTTTGGCCCGGTGATTAGCTCTGACGCTGAGAACAGGGAAGCCTGGCTGAATAAGGTGGCTGCGTTAGCTGGCAGAATCAGGTGATGAGTGAATGGCGATAGTTGTTTGCCGACTGTTAGTCGGCAGGTGCCTGACCTGCGGAGTTTTCTGTCCGGTCCAGGATAGGCTGTTTTGCTGTGCGATCGCTGCGGAACCCCTCTGACTCCCCATCTGCGCGGCCCGCTTGCTGAAGGAGGGAGAAACAGCTTTGTACAAACCGGGAAGATGGTTTACAGGTTCCAGCCTCAATAAATTACAGCTTCAATCACCTCAATCAACGGCCTGATATGCTGTATATTTTATATGGAGTCGGATCACGGACTTTATTTATGTCACCGGATAGCATCGTTGTACATGAGGCATATCGGCAGCCGGCAGACCGGGCGTCTGGCTGACAAAACAACCAGGGAAAAGGTTCAAAATATGAGCATACCTCGCAGGCAGTTAACTGGTTTGATAGAGCAGGGCATCATTCCTGAAGATAAAATCGATGCTGCACTGTCCGTCGTAAAGATGACACCTGATGGCAAAAGCTGGCGGACTTTTATTGATCATCTCCTGCTCTGGCTTGGTGGTCTCGCGCTGGCCTTTTCGGTCATGTTCTTTATTGCGCATAACTGGCAGGACATAGGACGCTTTGCCAAATTCGGTATGGTGGAGGGGCTTATCGTTCTGGCCGTCGTTGCTTACTGTAAGCTGGCTGATGGCTCTGTCGCCGGTAAGGTATCACTTCTGGTTGCCACGATCCTGCTGGGCGTTTTGCTGGCATTATACGGTCAGACCTATCAGACAGGGGCAGATCCCTGGCAGTTGTTTTTTAACTGGGCGTTGCTGATGCTGCCGTGGGCGATTATTGGCTGCTTCTCCGCTATCTGGATTGTTTGGGTTGCGCTCATTAATGTCTCTATCGTTTTGTATTACACGACCTTTCCGGGGATATTCTTTTTTGGGTTCGGCTCTGAGTTCGTCATGCTGTGGACTTCATTTCTTTTTAATACCCTGGTGTTTGTTGTGTGGCAGCTGTTGGCAAAAAACTGGCAATGGCTGGCTCAGCAATGGGCAGTCCGGCTGCTGGCTGTCGCTTCCGGTACCCCTCTGACCTGGCTGGTTTTACTGTCGATTGCCGGATACCGGGATGTGGCCGGTTACCCATGGCTGCTATGGATGCTGTGGCTGGGGGTTATGTACTGGATCTACAGGAAGCGGCAACCAGAACTCTTCATGCTCGCCGGATGCTGCCTGTCTGCAATAACGGTTATCACTGTGTTCCTGAGTAAACATATGCTGCAGGGTGGCGATGCGGGGGCTTTTCTGACTCTTGCTTTTTTCGTCATCCTTATGGGCGGCGGGGCCGCACTATGGCTTAAGCATGTTCACAAGGAGTGTCAGTCATGAAGGATCATGTATGGGTTGAGCTGCGCGAGCAGGGGATTGTTCAGGGTGAGCGACCAGAAAATGAGATTTCAGACACGCCCTGGTATGTGAAAGTCCTCATGGCTTTTTCCGGCTGGCTGGCGGCACTGTTTATTTTTGGGTTTGTCGCTATCGCTTTTGAGCTGGTTTTCGATAATGCGGGTGTGGCAGGTATCACCGGGATTTTAATGGTAGCCGGTGCATATTCTGTGCTGCGAAGTTCGGATAACGAGTTTCTTCAACACCTGGGCCTGGCAACGAGTTTTGCCGGGCAGGCTTTTATTACCTACGCCATATTCGAGCTTACCAGCTACAACGGAGCCGCTGCTTGGCTACTCATTGTTGCGTTGCAGGCGGTGTTGGTTGCGTTAATGCCTGGTTTTTTGCATAGCCTGATTTCTGCTTTTCTTGCATCCGTTGCTTTGTCGATGGCACTTACTGAAATGCATATCCCATTTATTGTTGGCGGCATTGTGATGTTCGGTACTTCGTATTGCTGGCTCAATGAGTTTCGCTATCCGCGTTATATCAAAAAGATAAGAGCTGTCGGGTACGGGCTTGCATTTGCTCTGGTGGTATTGAAAGGAGCGAACCTGTTTGGCGACAGAATGTTTGACCTGGCCTTCTCTGACGAACGAGGCTTGTTCGCCCAGCCATGGTTTGGTGAGCTTTTGATCGTTTTGGTTACGTTATACGTTGTGTGGGGCTTATTACAGCGGTACGGGCAACCAGTGAAAAGCCGACTGTCGGTAGCTGCTTTGTCGGCAACTCTTTTCATTGGCCTGTTATCCATGAATGCTCAGGGGATCACGGTGGGTATTGTGATCATTTGGCTGGGCTTTTTCTGTGCAAATCGTCTTCTGCTTGGATCCGGAGTGGTGTCCCTGCTGTTCTATATCTCTTCCTACTACTATCTGCTCGATGCGACATTGATGGAGAAGTCCCTGTCTCTGCTCATTGTTGGTCTTGCTTTGCTTTTTGGCCGGTGGCTGATGAACCGGATTATTCGAGCATGCGATGAGGTGCCACATGAATAAAATAATTGCTGTTGCCTCACTTCTTATCGTTCTGGCTTTTGTTAACTGGTCTATTGCCGGAAAGGAAAAGCATTTGGCTGAAGGGCAGGAGGTCTACCTTCAGCTTGCTCCCGTGGATCCCCGTTCCCTGATGCAGGGCGATTACATGGCGCTGCGCTTTCGTCTGGCTGATGAGGTTTATGAGGTTCTGCCAAAAACAGAAGACAGCCAGTGGTGGCAACATGATGTTGCAGCGTCAGATGGTTTCGTGGTCGCCAGTCTGGATGAGCGAAACATAGCTACATTCAAGGGGGTTTTCAAAGATCAGCCCCTTGCAGAGAACGAAGTCCTTTTGCGTTACCGCGTTCGTAACGGCGCAGTGAAATTTGCCACCAATGCTTTTTTCTTCCAGGAAGGGCATGCTGAAGTGTACGAACCTGCAGAGTACGGGCAGTTTCGTGTCGATGATAGAGGCGAGCTGTTGCTGGTGGCAATGTTTGATAAGGATCTGAACAAGCTGGTTCCTGCAGAACAGGAACGGAAGTAACAAGCCCGGTGTATGGCCTTGCGTTTACGCTGACATGCTTTGAGAGTATCCTCATCGCAGCTAACTATCAGACCTTTATGGCATCAGGGAAAAACTAAAAGAATGAATTACTTTGAATCCCCATTTTCAGGTATCCCGCTACAGCAGCAGGTGACGAATCCAAATATCGTTGTCGGGAAACACAGCTACTACTCCGGCTATTATCACAGGCACAGCTTCGATGATTGTGCCCGCTATTTGAGCCCGGATCGGGACGATGTAGACAAGCTGATTATCGGCAGTTTCTGTTCCATTGGTTCCGGCGCGGTCTTTATGATGGCCGGTAATCAGGGCCACAGAAACGACTGGATCAGCACCTTCCCGTTTTTTTATCAGGACAATGAGAACTTCGCCGATGCGAGCGATGGTTTCAAGCGGGCGGGCGATACCGTTATTGGCAATGATGTCTGGATCGGTTCTGAAGCCATGATTATGGCAGGTGTGAACATTGGCCATGGCGCGATTATCGCCAGCAGAGCCGTGGTCACCAAAGATGTCGCGCCGTATGAAGTGGTGGGCTCGAATCCGGCAAAGCATATTAAGTTCCGCTTTCCGGAGTCACAAATCGCCATGCTGCTTGAAATGCAGTGGTGGGACTGGCCTGAAAGTGCGCTTAAAGAGTGTATGGAATACCTCTGTTCTGGTGATGTTGAGGGGCTTTACAGCTATTGGACTCAGCAGGTGCGTACCTGACAGTTGAGCGGATAATAATTAAGTTGGATTAGATAATGGTAGATTTTACAACAGGTAAGTGGATATTTGAGCCGAAAGAGAGCGAAGTAACCAGGGAGTCAGTCTCTATCACAACAGAGCCTGAAACGGACTTTTGGCAGCGTTCTTACTATGGGTTTCGTAACGATAATGCGCCTGCGCTTCAGATTGAGTCGGATGACAATTTCACTTTTACTGCAAAAGTCAGTTTTGACTATAAAGCGCTGTTCGATCAGTGCGGGCTGATCATCTATCTCGACAGTGAAAACTGGTTTAAGGCGTCCATTGAGTACGAGAACGCGGAGTTCTCAAGGCTTGGGAGCGTTGTTACCAATTTGGGTTACTCTGACTGGGCAACGTCAGATATCCCGTTGCCTGATGAGATTTGGTACCGCCTGAGTCGTCGCGGACCGGATTTTCTGATTGAGTTTTCGTATGACGGGATTGTGTTTAAGCAGATGCGGGTTTTCCATTTGCACAAACTTGGTGAAACCACTGCTGAAATGGGCCAGTGCAACCCACCTCTGCCCGCAGTTAACAGCGTAAGCTTTGGCGTGTATGCGTGCAGTCCATCGAAGTCTTCGTTTACAGCAAGATTCACCGATATGACCCTGGAGCCCTGCAAGTGGATGGCGCATGCCGTCTGAGTTCCGGGAACACTCCGATAGTGAGGCAGAAGTATTTTGCCTCACGTCCCCTTTGTACTTTCCTTCTGTAGTTTATCTGGATTTGTCTGAGCCCTTATTGGTGTCAGCGAACTAATTCTTCAAACATCTGCCGGTACGATTTGGTCTGTAACGAGGATGGCGTCAGGCCAAACCGGCCTGCCAGCGCTTCCAGCTCTGTCTTGTAGAAGGGCAGTTTCGATTCGTCATCGGTCATGATGGCGAACTCAGCAAAATCACCAATACCATCCAGTGAATCTACCGTAATGTGAAATTCGCCAACGAAGTAAATGCTGCGTACTTTCCGGGCGTGTAATACCACTTCATAACCCATGGTTTTCAGCATGCTCACCGCGTTTTCTGCGTCGTTGATGTTTGTGGCTTCGCACTGGTCAGAAGCTGGTCCTTTTACGATCCAAAGCCGGATGCCGGACGGCTCCATAGTACGGATACACTGGCTTATGTTTTGCGTTTCCAGAGATTTGTCGGGGAAGTCAAAGTACCGGTCACTTTCGGTGTTATCTTCAAACATGACCTGATGGGGTATGAGGCTCAGGGTTTCAAGAAACTCTGATTTTGATGGCAGGCGATATTTCAGTTCCGCTTCGTATTTGCCTTTGAAGTGCTCGTGACTCATGGGTTATTTCTGCTGCAAAACGGCGATTTTATCATGCGGGGGAAGCGGTGAGTGTGAACGGAACCAGGAATTCGTGCTCCAGGTCAGTCGGGTAAGCAAGGAAAGAAGGGACTGCGGGCAGACAGGTTTATTTATGTGCAAAACAAAAGGCTCCAAACTCTGGTGAATGAAGCCTTATTCTCATTTCAGCTTCCGGGCGCTATACCACCTTTAATGTGGACAGCTTATCGTTGAGATCTACCACAACAGACTGCAGCTGCTCACTTACCTCATCTACCTGTCCGGCCAGATTAAGCAGATCATCTGCTGAGTGACTGATGCCATTAAGTTTATTACTGATCTCTATGCTCACAGCGCTTTGCTGTCTCGCTGCAGTGGCAACCTGAATGACGTTGTCGTTGATGGTGTTTATATGCTCTGTCGCCAGGCCAATTTGCTGGTTGCTTTGCTGGCTGTCTTCAACGCTTTTTGCTATCCGGCTCTGACTGTGTTTAATTTGCGCGACCGTTTCAGAGACATCAGATTGCAGCTGTGTGATCAGCTCGTCGATCTCAACGGTTGAATGTTGAGTTCGTGAGGCAAGGCCCCTTACTTCATCGGCAACAACAGCAAACCCGCGACCCTGTTCACCTGCACGAGCCGCTTCAATGGCCGCATTCAGGGCCAGCAGGTTAGTTTGTTCTGCAATGCCCCGGATGGTCTCCAGTATTCCGTTAATACTTTCGCTTCGCATGGAAACATGAGACATCTGCTCAGCGGTGGCGTTCATTTCATCGGCCAGGTTATCAATATCCTCGGTAGTCTGGCTCACGGCTTTCTGGGTGTCTTTCAGGAAGTGGAACGCCTCTTTTGCATCGTGTGAGACGTTTGCTGCCAGGTCAGCTACCTCATGGCTGGAGGCTGACATTTCTTCAACTGCAGCCGCGACACTCACAATTTCGGTTTTCTGAGCGTCCGTTGCATGGCGGCTGGCGGTGGCGGTGTCAGTCAGGACTACGGCTTCTTCAGCAAGATGGCTGGACTGGTTTTTAGTCGCCAGGATCATCTCTTTGAGTTTATTAGTAAACGCATTAAACCCTTGAGACATATCAATAAGTTCGCGGTGTTGACTGACCTTCAGAGACTGGGTGAGATCACCGTCGGCGCTTGCCAGTGAATCAAACTTTCTGGCGATGCGGGTCATCGGGCGGATAAAGCTGTTTATCAGCATCAGAGAGATAAGGACCGCTGCGGAGACGGCAATAACCACGAACACCATCATCTTGGTCAAAATGGTGTCGCCACTTTGGGCAAGCTGTGCATCCAGCGCGGTAAAGTCAGCCATGGCAACGGTGGTTGGCTGACGAATGATGATAGTCCAGTGGGTGTTGGCGGCTGCAATATCAATCGTCGCAGTCGCGAGGACGTACTCATCATTGCTGCCGCTGCTGATCATTGCAGCGAAAGCCGGGTCTGCTTCTTTAAGCGGACGGGTCAGTTTATCCGGCATGTGCGTGCTGGCGACCAGGCGGTTCTGGGCCGTTAAAAGTACTACTTCGGAGCGGTCTATCTCACTGGCGATTTGTTTGACTATCTCCTGAAGCTCGGGGAGGTGAATATCGACTCCCACGAGTCCCCGGAACTTACCTCCGGCCATTACCGGCACAGCCAGGCTGGTCATCAGAGCGTTATTTCCTTCGGTGATTTCTTCCCAGTAGGGTTCGATGATACAGGGCCTGCCCGAATCCCGGCTGCACAGGTACCATTCGGCTTCGCGCTGCCCGAACTCATCTTTCTCACTCAGGTATTTTTCGTCAGGATCTTCAACGTGATAGAAAACATACTCGCCATCTTCCTGAACCCAATAGAGTTCCAGTGTACCAACAGGGGTGCTGTGATCGGTGTTGTTGACATAGTTCTGATCTGAACCGTCATATCCGTTTTCCTCAAACTGGCTGTAGATGGCACTGATGTCGGGATTCGCCACCAACATGTCGCGATTGAGTTGCTTAACGTTCTCACGGGAATAAGGCGTTCCGTTTGAGTGTACTGAAGTAACGGAAAGCGTTTCTGCCAGCGATAGGGGTACGACAAAAGAGTGATTAAGATAAGCCCCGACCTGACTTGCGGCAGATTCCGCCTGGAAATGCAGTTGCCTGTTCGCGTTTTCGTCAACGGCATCTTTGACCAGCTGTCTGGTTTGTTGTGAGGAGCTGACCATGGAGCTGGTGCTGAGGTAGGTACTGATGACTTGTGTCAGTATGAGTATAAGCGTCGTGGTGATCAGCAGTTTAATTTTAAGAGATAACTGTCCCATGATTTTCTCCTGGTCCGGAGTGAGGTCGGATATAGACAAGCATAGATAAAATATTGAAGTTTGATGCTTTTTTCGGAGGGCGGCAGAGGTTTTATGGGGGAGTTTTGGGGCTGAAAACCAGAGGGGAAACTGATAATCCGTTATGCAACCTGCTGATTATTAAATGATATGGGGTGTTGTATCTCTGTTGACGGAAATATAAGTAGTTGTCAGATTTTTTTTCTTCGTTCCCCGATGCAAAACTCAGAATCAAAACAAAAGGCGTGCACAGTGTTCTGACTTCGAAGATATTGACTAAACGCACACTAATCAAGGGATTGCAAAAGCGATGAATCACTCTGAAGTGGTAACAACTCTATGGAAAAATTTTGGTGCTGGTGACTATGAGGGCACCAGAGTGCTGTTTGCCGATACGGTGAAAGTCGTCTGGCCGACCAGCCGGGAGTATTACGAAACCGTCGATGAGTTTATCACCGTGAATGAAGTGTTCGGTAAGGACTGGACCTTTGAACTGCGTTGCCTGGAGGAAACCACATCAGATAAGGTGATCAGCGTGGTCTACGTTACCAGCCCATCCTGGCCGGACAGTTTCTACGCCACCAGTATTTTTACTTTTGAAGAAAACCGTATCGCCAGAATGGAGACGTACTGGGCGTTTGAAGATACGCAGCCGGAGTGGCGCAGGGAGCTGAGTAAGGTTTATTGATAAGTGCTCAGGGCCGTGAAGTACAGATACAGGGGGTATTAAAACTCCTCACTCTCAAACCGCGCTTTTCGCGCCTCACCAATTGAGCAGTTGGTCATTGCCATCAGCTCATTCAGGGTTATTGCCGGGTTCTCTGAAATCAGTCTGATTAACCGGGCCTCCATGGGCTCAAGCTTGTCTTTGTGCTTTTCCAGCCCTTCTTCCAGTTTACGGATCAAAAACGCCATCGCTTCCGGCGCTTCAGATTTTATCTGCTGACAAAACTGATACTGCTGCTCTGCCGGGCCTGTGATCTGCCAGTTTCGTGAGCGGCGAACCCGGGCCATCTTACAGTGGTACAGCTGCGCCAGATCGCGGGCAGATTTGGCCCGTTCTCCGCCAATACGATGGATAAGAGAGGGGAGAGCGATGGTGATTACCGTATCGGACATCGGCGGTTATGTGCTCCGGAAGTTGGTGTTGCCCGGCTAACATAACGCTAAAGCTGGTTCAGATACAGTAAAAATCGCCACCTCTCGCCCGACGGTGTTTACTCTTCGTCAAATCTTGCCCGGCGCGGGTCCAGTTCGTGACCCAGCGGTTGAGTCAGGGGATGATAGAGCTCAGGGCGGCGGCCTCTTATCCAGCGGCGGCCGGTACACATGGTTTGCTCTTCTGCGTTCAGGGTGGCGACGACCATATCACCTTCAACAGATTTGGATTCAGTAATGATCTCGCCGTAAGGGTTCAGGATCATCGCGTTGCCGGTTCTGACTTCATCCATATCCACGCCGACGCCGTTGCTGAAAATCAGGAACAGTCCGTTGTCGTGCGCGCGGGCCGGTAACCAGCGCATCAGCCACTCGCGGCCTTTCTTACCCTGCATTTCGGCGCGGATGGCCTCCGGGTCTTTGTCCCGGTTATGCCAGAGCTCCGGGTCGATCAGGCCCATCGCGTTCGGGCTTCGCGAGTGGCAGCCACCGGTCTGGTGTGGAGCCAGCAGAATATCAGCGCCTTTGAGCGCGGTGATCCGCACGTTTTCCACCAGGTTGTTATCCCAGCAGATGAGTATCCCTACGCGCCAGCCCTGCGGGGTCTCGACCACGGTGTAGTCACTGCCGCTGCTCATATGTTCGCTGACAAAAGTATGCAGCTTGCGGTGCCTGGCATACTGGCCGCCGGGCATGGCAAACAACCAGGTGTTATAAAGCCTGCCATCTTCACCTTTCTCGATAAGGCCTGCGCCGATGTTGATGCCGGTTTTATCTGCCAACTCCAGCAGTTTCTGGCTCGACGGACCCTGGGGTACAGGCTCTGCCAGTTGCTCAATCTCCGGTTTATTCAGCTTACTGACATGCCAGTAGCCGGTGATACACATTTCCGGAAAAGCCAGCAGTTCAACACCCTGCTGCGCAGCTTCAGATACGTATTTTCCTATTACAGACAGGTTATAAGATTTGTCACCAGCGCGGTGGTTGAACTGTACTGACGCGACCCGAATATCTTTCATCACAATTTCTCTTTCTGCTTTGAACTGAAGCCAGTTTAGTTAATCTGTTCCATTCCTTATAATGAAATAAAGTCTACATATGATGAGTGTTTGGAATGGATATTGATCAGCTCAGGGCGTTTTGCGAACTGGCCGGTACGGGTAACTACCGGCTGGCATCAGAGCGCTTGTGTATTACACAGTCCGCATTGACTAAAAAGATCCAGCGTCTGGAGGAGCAGGTTGGCTCGGCGCTTTTTGAGCGGGGCAGGCAGGGCGCGAGGCTGACGCCTGTCGGGGAAACACTTCTCGAAGATGCCCGTCGTCTGGTGGGGAGTTTTGGCCAGTTTAAAGGCTATGCCCGGCTTGCTTCAGAAGGTATGTGCGGGCAGCTCAGGATTGGTTTTGGCGTCTCGACCTATTACGAAGCACCGCGCTATATCGCCGGTTTCAAGCAGCGTTATCCTCAGGTGAGCATTTCCCTGAACGATATTCCCTCTGAGGTGCAGCTCCGCGCTCTGGAGACCGGTGAGCTGCATCTGAGTTTTAACCGCCTGCCGGTCAGAGCACCTTTGCAGTCGTTGCTACTCTGTCAGGATGAACTGGTAGTGGCGGTGCACAGCGGGGAGCATGTTGATGAGAGCGCATTGTGGGAGTCCCTGTCTGAACTGAATTATCTGAAGCTAAACCCTGAGCGGGGGCCAGGCCTCAGCCGCCAGATAGAGCGCTACCTTCTGGCGCATGAACTTGAGCCGGAAGCAGATCAGCAGACCGATGATATCCTGACCCTGCTGGCACTGGTTTCAGCCCGGCTGGGTTATACCATCATCCCGTCGAGCGCCAAAAGGCTCAGCCAGTTTGATATCCGTTATATACCGCTGACAGGCGCTCACGCAAACTGGGAAGTCGGGCTTATCTGGAATGGTGATAAGCCCAACCCGCTGGTGGAGAGGTTCGTGGCATCACTGCGTGAACAGCCGCAGTTCAGGGAACAGAGATAGTCAGTGCTTTCCCTTTGGCTCTTGAAACGCAGGGTGTCATACAACTCTTTCTTTCACTGTTGGTTAAAACAGAATCCCTGTGGTCAGCTTCTCCTTTGTAGCTGACCCTGCACTTACCGCATACGCCGGTCTCACATGCAGAATCAACAGTAATTCCGTTATCTCTTAGAGCATTGAGCAGCGTTTGATCCTCAGAGACCTCTATCTTCTGACCGGTTTGGGCGATAGTGACAACAAAAGCCTCTGAGTGGTTTTTCGGAGCAGAGAAGTGTTCGAAGTGAACGTGCTGCTCACTCCAGTGACTGCAGCTTTCTCTGACCCGTTCTGTAAATGCAGGGCTTCCGCAGCTGTATACGTGGCAACCTCTCGTATGGTTATCGAGCAGCGCTTCGATATCCAGCGGATTTTTGGCATCGTAGACAAACACTTTCCCCGGATATTCTGCCAGATAGTGCATGAAAGCGTACTCTTGCGGGTTGTCGACGCAGTAGTGAAGTTCAAACTCCTCAGAATGGTGCCGGGCTTCTTTTATCATGGTGATGAACGGCGTAATACCGATGCCCGCTGCGATAAAGATGTGGCGCTTATCCCGGGCCATTCTGAATCCGTTTGCCGGCCCGGAAACCAGCAGCGTATCGCCGACTCTGGCTTCATGATGCAGATAGTATGAGCCCCCCCGGCTTTTATCAGCCAGATTAACCGCAATCTGATAGGTATCGTCACTCAGAGGGGCGCACAGTGTGTATGCTCTCGATAATCCATTTGGAAGCTGCAGGGTAATATGGGCTCCGGCAGAGAAGTTTTCCAGCTCAGCCAGATTTGTCCGGCTGAGGAAAAAGCGTTTTACTCTGTCAGTTTCGCGCTCGATTTTTACAATGCGCATCTCCAGAACTGACTCCTTACCCGACAGCCGTGATGTCCAGTCTTCGACATTGTCGCTTTCCAGCCTGCGCTGAAAAACGCTTTTAACTTCATCACCCAGTGGCACCAGTTGTGCAAGTTGCTTAGTGGCTTCCCGGTTTTCTGTTTCCAGATAGAGGTAGTGCTGAACTCTGGCGATGCTCCATTGCGGGAATGGGCGGTGGATAACACTTATCGGGTCTCCGGCTCTGACTGTGCCGGGCTGAAGTACGCGGTAGAACCAGCCGGTTTTGGCGTTGTCCTGCACGTAGCGGGAGATGTCTGGCTGTTTAAAGCGGTGGTTTAGTTTGAAACAGGGCTGCCTTGGCTGGGTGACTTCAAGCACCGCGCTGCCTACTGACACCACATCCCCGATACACATATTGTGTTCATTCATGCCTGCGGCAACCAGATTTTCTCCGAATCCACCTGCTGTCAGCAGGTCAGCAGAATTTGGATACCTTTGTTGCAGCTGTGCGTAATGCCCGGAGTCAAACTGCAGCACAGCCCGCTCAGGCCCCCCATGAAAGCTCTCCGCCTGCTCATCTCCCACCAGGCCGGTTGATTCAATTTGGCAATGTCCGGCCGGGCTTTTGTCTATCGCGCTTTTTATCGAAAAGAATGGCTTAGCTTTGCCGAGTCGCAGCTCGCTGATCACTGATGCAGGGTACATAGAAACACCTAAATTGGATTAACTTCAGCGGCCTATCTTAACGACGATATCATTGGTTGAATTTAGATAAATAGACTAGAGATAACTAAAAACGGTCAATCTGCTGGCTGGCGGGAGGAGGTGAGCTACTGATGTAGCGTTTGGGAGATTTACCGAGTGTTTTCTTAAACATAGTGATAAAGGCACTGACTGACTCATACCCCAGAACTTCCGACACAGATTGTACCGATTCGCCTTCCAGCAGCTTTTGCAGTGAGACGACGATGTGCAGTTGTTTACGCCACAGGCCAAAGGTCATGCCGGTTTCCCTGAGAACAAGGCGGGAGAACGTTTTTTCGCTCATCGCGAGACAGTCAGCCCATTGCCGGACAGTACGCCGGTCACCCGGATTGGCGATAAGGGCCGTGGCGACTTTTCGTAATCTGGTATCTGAAGTCAGTGCAAAATTGAGCTTCTCTGTTGGCATCTGCCCCAGCATGTTCAGTAACACTTCGGTAAGCATTGCAGTGTTATCATGCGCTGCTTCTTCGGGAGAGAGGGCGCCAAGATGAAGCACCATCTCTTTGATCAGCGGAGTGATGGAAAGTGTGCAGCACTTATCGGGCAGTGTGGTCTTTTCTGGTTCAAAGAAAACAAAGCTAAACGTGGCAGAAGCGGCCGGAGCATTTCTGTGCATCAACCCGGCTGGTATCCAGACAGCGGAACCGGCTGGAACCATCCAGATCTCATTTTCTACTTCACACACCATTGAGCCGGTGACAGGCATAACCAGCTGGCCTTTGTTGTGGCAGTGAACTGGCGCATCAAACTCCGGCCTGGAGGACGACAAGAGCAGTACATCGATAGCGGAGTCTGATGTGTCAGGGTTAAACTGTGTCATAGTTTATCTTCGAAAACACCCAGTTCGCGCCCAAGCCAGACAGCACGCTCAGTATGGTCAGCCAGATGCTCGTCACTGACCGGGTGGATAAGCACCGGCATATCGCCACGCTCCTGATCCAGCCAGGCGATGAGACCCTGATCATCGTTGTTAAAGTGCAGCTCAAACATCGGCATTTTATGCGGCCCCACCAGTTGAGGAACCAGAGGAAAAATGGCGGTGACATCACTGCGTTCCTGTTTGATTTTCTGGTGAAGCGCTTTGGCTTCATCCATGTTTTTGAGCGCAAAGTAGACATGAGCGTGGTACATCCGGATTCTCTCTGTATTTCTTTTACTTAACAGGCGTTAGTGTACCTGCAAAAAAGGCGAATGCCAGTCAGACGCTTTGATGGATTTGTGCGATTATGCTGAAGGTTCTTCCGGTGCCGGCGTCACTTCAACCGTCAGTACCCGGTGGTTTTTTACTTCCAGCACCTGGAAACGCCAGTTCTGTATAACGACGATGCTGCCGCTCTCCGGCACCCGGCCGAATTTCCACAGCAGCAGGCCGTTCAGGGTTTGGTAGCCTTCCTGCTCTTCACCTTCCAGAGTTTGGACATTGAGTTTCTGTTTGAGCTCCGCGACCGGGATTAGCGCGTCCATGATCCAGCTGTTTTCACTGGCGTCTTTGGCCCAGATATCTTCCGGATAAAGGGAGAGCTCTCCCGCTATGGCTTCCAGCAGGTCGTAATAGGTTACCAGCCCCTGCAAATCACCGTATTCATCAATGATGAGCGCCATTTCGGTGCGGTTGGTTTGCAGGTAATTCAGAAGTTGAAGCCCCCGTACAGACTCATGGATATAGACCGGCGGTTTAACCAGTGCGCCGAGTCCCTTTTGTGGAAGTTGATGGATCTGCCGAAGCAGATCTTTGGCTGACAGGGTGCCGATAACGTTGTCGACGTTATCCAGATAAACCGGGAAGATGCTGTGTTTGTTGTTACGGATTTTTTTCAGCACTGACGCAGGTGGTTGTGCGAGGTCGATATAGTCGATATTAGCGCGGGGTGTCATCAGGGACGAAACGCTTCGGTCATTCAGAAGGAGGATGTTTTTCATCATCTCCTGCTCGCGGGGTTCGATGGCGCCGGATTCGGAACCTTCGCTCAGCACGGCATGAATGTCATCTGCTGTCACCAGATCCTGGTTCTCGTCTTTTCGGCCAAATAGCCTGAGAGAAAGCCCGACAGATTTTGAAAGCAGAGCCACAAATGGCCCGGCTATCCAGGAAACCCAGCTGATCGGCCGTGCGGCGAGAACGGCGATCCGCTCGGCATTGGCCTGCGCGAGGCGTTTGGGAACCAGTTCGCCGACAACAATTGCAAAGTAGGTGATGGTGATCACGACGCCCGCAGTGGCAACAATACCGGCGCTTTGCTGCTGAACGCCTATCGAGACAAGAAGCTCTGCCATGGGTTCTGACAGCGTTGCTTCACCCACGATGCCACTCAGCAGGCCGATAGCGGTAATACCAATCTGAATAGTAGAGAGAAAGCGGGTAGGGTTGTCTTTAAGCTGAAGTGCGATTTGGGCGGATTTGCTGGTTTCAGCCATGGCTTTAAGTCGTCCGGGTTTAGCCGCGACCAGGGCGATTTCAGACATGGCAAACAGGCCATTTAAAACTATAAGACAGATAAGAAACAATATTTCCATAGAGTGCGCCTGAGAGAGCAGCCCGGGCAGGAACAGCCGGATGATCCACTGCTAAGTGTCAAAGATGTAAGTAATCTGACCACACTTTAAGCATAGGAAAAAGCAGGCTTTCCCGCTATGTGAGAAACCGAAAGTAACCGGGGCGCGAAATCGAATATTTACGCAAGAACTGTTCGATTTCGAATGTTTTGGCTTTTCGTTTTTGGTGGTGATGAGCGAACTCGAAACCTGCTGGCTGGGAATGCAGGATTCAGGGTTTGATATACCATGCAGGATGTGATGGTGAATCTGACTTATGATCAGCTTTGATTGCGGTAATTGATTAGTGGGGAAGGGGCGAGTGAGCGTTTAACTTGTTATTTGTAAAAAGATTTTTGTCATCCCAGACGCGCTCCACTGTACTGCTCACACACTCACAGGCAGGCGCGAGCCGGGATCTGGTGGGTTGAACTTGTTGCTCTGCGGGAGTAACTGCAAAGGCTATAGCCCGCTTTGCGAGATCCCGGATAATTCTGTTCGGGCAGTGTGCCTCACACCACCTTCAGTGGGCAGAATTTCCGGGATGACGGGTTCTTATATTGTTGTTATATATGAAAATTCGTCATCCCGGCCTTGAGCCGGGATCTCATATAGCGATCTGAAAGCCGGCTATGAACGCATTCAGCCCAGAGAGTTACCCCCTCACCGCACCAAATGCAACCCAACCGGCAACGCGTCACCAAACGCGCGTTTGGTTTCGTTTTCAGACAGCTCTTTCACTTCGCTGACCAGTGTCAGCCAGCCTTCCGGAACGCGGCTCTGATTCAGCTTTGTAATAACCTGAGCGCGGAAATCATCACTGATATCGAGCTGGCGGTCACCGGTCTTACGGCAGATAAGCACAGTCGCGAAGGCGACCATTGGCTCTTTAACCCAGTCCAGTTCCAGCAGCTTAGGCAGCCACTGTTCGGCCTGTTCACGTGGGATCACGTTGTGCTGGCTTCCGTAGAGCAGGGTACGTGATGCGAGGCGGCCAAGTGCCCACCAGTGGGCCTGCTCGAACTGGCTCTGGTTCATCGCCTTGTTCATATACCAGGTGGCCAGCAGCACTTTGTCTTCCACTTCGAGGTGTTCAAGCGAAGCCGACAGGCGAACCATGGCTTCATAACCCATATCCTGAGCCTGTTGCCAGGCTTTTGGATTGCGCATCGCGCCCGGGTGCAGATACTTGGCGATATCGGCCAGAATGGTTTCCTGTTGTTCCTGGTCCAGGCCACCGGCGATACGGCGCCAGAATACCCACCAGTCGCTCCAGCCCTGATGGTTCTTAAACTGGATACCCTGCTGGTACAGGCTCCAGACCTGCTCCATACGCCAGGAGTCTGTCGCGTCACCAAATCCCGGGCGCAGGGCAAAGCCTGCCAGGCGCAGCCAGTTTTTCTCGTGCGCTTCTGAGCGGCGGCGGCGTTTGCGTCCCTGTGCAAACGTATCAAACAGGGCACGCAGGCGGGTGAAGTCCCAGTTGTCCCGCTTACCGAGCTGTTTCTCCAGGGTTTTGGCCAGCGTTTTTATCGCTTTGGCATCGGCGTTTTGCTTGTTGCCGCTGTAGAGACTGGTGATCAGCGCCTGGCACTGTTCCAGTTTCGGGTCGCGTTGTTTCTCTTCGGCCTCATCTGCCTGCTGGTTGCGGACTTCAAACTCCAGCAGCCAGCGTTTGTTTTCGTCGTCGCAGCGTACGCACTCCATTTTCAGCGTACCCACTTCGGTCAGCTGACAAGCGAGCTGTACTTCCACCCGCTCTTTCTGGTTTGCCTGAAGCTCAGCACCTTCACTTTCGAGGGTCGTGATGTATGGCGGAAGAGGGGCGAACATATCCGGGTCAACGTTCAGCATGACGCCGTTTTGCAGCCGGGTGCCGTCGGTTGCCTGGTCGTGAGTGGATGTCAGCAGGTTAAACTTGACCGGTTCACCCAGAGTCAGGTTAAAACGGCGGCCGCTGAGGCGGATTTCGTGTCCCTCTTCGGTGCCTTTGGCAAGCAGGCACAGCGCCTGACCTTTACGGCCTTTCTCCTGCAGATGCAGGAAGTAGGAGCGGGCAGCACCGCCACCGATTTTAAGCTGTGCGCCGCGGCGGGCTTTACCAAATGCGACAGCGCCAAGGGCAACGGCGTGATCCGGGTGCGGGTTATCCAGCAGGGTAACCGGGCCACCACGCCAGTTTTCCAGAAGCTCCAGGGTTCGGCCTGTCACCAGTTCACTGTTAAACACACCGCCGTTAAGCAGCACTGCAACCGGGATAGCCGGGCTGGCGTCTGTTCCCAGCGCGGCTTTGGAGACCTGCTGATGCTGGTGGAGGAACTCAGCCAGGTGTTTACTGACAGCAGGGTCAGAAACGTAAGGCAGGCCAAATTCTACTACGGCGCTGCGGCGTTTATCCGGTAGTTGTTCAAACCCGGTGACAGGGAAGAAGCCGTCCAGCGCGATTTGGTGCACTTCCTGTTTTGAAAGGGCAATACTGCGGGTTCCGCCAAGCAGTTTTGAGCCGCTGCCAAGCATGGTGATTTTGACTTCTTCCGGCGCATTGCCGGAAAGCAGTTGCTCTTTTGCCTGACGGGTCTGTTGAATAAGTTTGGTCAGGCCTGCGGCGTTAAGTTTCTTGCTCTGGTTGAAGCGTTGCTCGGCCATATGGGCCAGCGCAAGGTCCAGGTTGTCGCCGCCGAGCATCAGGTGTTCACCAACACCGATACGGTCAAGGGTCAGTTGCTGATCGTGTTTTGCTTCAATCAGGCTGAGGTCGGTGGTACCACCGCCGACATCGCATACCAGGATAAGCGGCAGCTCTGCCAGTTGCTCCGGCGCGGTCTGCTGGTGACGTGCATACCAGTCGTAGCATACTGCCTGAGGCTCTTCGAGCAGGACGATATTCTCAAGGCCAGCCAGTTTAGCGGCATCCAGGGTCAGTTTACGCGCGGTTTCATCAAACGAGGCAGGAACGGTCACGACCACTTCCTGATCTTCGAGCTTGTTGCCCGGGTTGCGGTAGTTCCACGACAGGCGGATATGATTCAGGTAACTGGCGCTGGCGATAACCGGAGAGACACGCTCAACGTCATTGCCGGCCGCCCATGGCAGGATCTCAGAACTGCGGTCAACGGCAGAGTGGGAGAGCCAGCTTTTGGCGCTCGATACCTGGCGGCCTTCGACTTTGGCGCCCAGATCGCGTGCCCATTCACCAATGATGACGTTTTTAATGTCGCCCTCTACCTGCTGGTGGTCCCACGGCAGGGTCAGGTCAGACGGGGCGACCTGGCTTTCGGCAGGGTGATAACGGAATGAAGGAAGCAGAGGCTTACGGACGACTTCACCGGGGCCGATCAGCTGGTCAATATCAAACAGGGAGACCGGGGAGTGCTCTAAGTCTTGAGTAATTTCACAGTAGGCAACAACAGTGTTGGTTGTGCCGAGGTCGATACCGACCAGAAAACGGGGAGAGGACATGAAAAACTCCTGATAAAACGGCACCCTGAGGTGCCGTTTTCAAATTACGCTGAATGGTGCTGTGCTGAGTGGTTATCAGGCTCTTGCTGGCCTTCTTCACTCTCATCGCGGGCATCTTCACGCACATCAAACTCTACGTGCCATTTCTGGCCGTTATCCGCTGCGATGGCTTCCAGGTACAGGGTACCCAGTTCAGTCACACGTGATGCCAGGGTGACCGGCACCACTTCACCTTCACGGCGGCCTTCAGAAACAGGCAGGGTTACCTGAATCTCCGGCAGCTCTTCCAGCTCTTCCGGAGCCCAGTGGTCCAGATGAGTACCGGCTTCGTCGTCGCGGCGGGTGGTAGAGCCAAAGAACTGGAAGTGAACCGGCTGACCGATCACCAGTCCAAACTCCTGGCTTGGAACGTTAACTGCTGAGCCTTCTTCCATACCAAACGGAGCCACACACAGCGCTTCCATTGGAGGAGCCATACCAGGTACAGCCGGCATAGCGCTTTCGATACCCACGTAGTAAGCCGATGCGATACCACCACGGATACGAACGCCCTGACCACGACGAACAGAGCCGTAGTAAGCCGCGCCGCTGGCTACTGCCAGATCCAGATCCAGGCCGCTCAGGCGTTTGGCTTCTGGCGCTTCTGCAGAAGAGAGCCAGTTGTTGATGGTGCCTGACAGACGCTCTGCCAGCAGGGATGATTTCAGTACACCACCGTTAAACAGGATAGCGGTAGGTTTGATGAAGTCACTGCTCTGCGGCGCCATGCCCGGCATACCTGGCATATTGGCAAACGGGTCGAAACCGCCGTTCTGGTCGCCTTGTTCTGCGCCACCCTGGGCGTTAGCCTGCTTGCTGAGGAAAGCGGCGATATGGCGGGTAATGCCGGCGTCCTGCGCGTAAGGCAGGCCCATCTGAGTCAGTGCGCCGCGGCTGCGCTGAGCCGGGTGCTCAGAGACAGCTACCTGCGGGAAGAAGCCATCGACCAGAGTCTGCTGTACTTCCTGTTGAGTCAGTTCGGTTTTCAGTGTCGCGCCAAGCAGTTTAGAACCGCGGCTCGGTACAACGATTGGCACTGACTGAAGCTCTGCATCGTTCAGCAGTGCTTCTTTGGCGTCACGGCAGGCGTGAGTCATCGCCTGTACCTGCCATGGCTGAAGCTCTTTACCTTCCTGTGCCAGTTTCATTTTCAGGCGGTAGGCCAGGGCAAGATCCATGTTGTCGCCGCCCAGCAGAATGTGTTCGCCGACTGCGATACGGTTCAGATTCAGGTTGCCGTCTTCCTCGGTTACTTCAACCAGGGAAAGGTCGGTAGTACCACCACCGATATCGACCACCAGTACCACATCACCGACTTCGACTTCGTTACGCCACTCATCGTTGCTGTTGTCAATCCAGCTGTAGAGGGCTGCCTGAGGCTCTTCAAGAAGAGTCAGGTGAGCGAAACCAACGTTGCGCGCTGCTTCTGCAGTCAGGTCACGGGCTGCCGGGTCAAATGACGCCGGTACTGTAATGGTGACGTCCTGATCGCACAGCGGGTGCTCCGGGTTTTTATGATCCCAGGCATTTTTCAGGTGCTCCAGGTAAAGCTCGGTGGTGCGCAGCGGTGACACTTTTGCCACTTCTTCCGGGCTGCCTGCCGGCAGGAATGCGTCGCGACGGTTTACACCACCGTGGCACAGCCAGGATTTGGCACTGGCGACCAGACGAATAGGAGTTTTCGAACCCAGGTTGCGGGCGATAGCACCCACCAGAGCGGTTGGCTCGCTGCTCCACGGCAGTACGCGTGAAGCCGGGTTCATTTCGTGCTCGTGAGGCTGGTACAGGAATGAGCCAAGCTGTTTGTGGCTCTCAACGGTACCCGGTGCCGTCAGCTGAGGAATCGCTACTACTTCAACGTTAGCGTCTTCAATAGTGGTATCGACAAATGACATCACGCAGTGGGTGGTGCCAAGGTCAATACCAACAGAGTATTTGGCTTGCATATGTTGCTCCATTACAGCTCTACCTCCGCCGGAGCGATTACGCTGGCGTCATAGTTCTCTGCCAGTTTTGGCAGGTTAACCGCGTCTGCTTTCCAGCCTTTGTGAACCAGGGTGCCAGAGAATGGCGCATTGCCGGTTACGTTGCCGGTAAGACGGATCTGCTGTGGGTTGAAGCCTTCTTCAACCGTGATGCGGGTCTCTTCGTCTTCGCTGCGGATTGGAGACAGAGTCAGGTATTCTTTCAGTACTTTCTGGCCACCGGTGTGGATCACACGTGCAGCAGCACCAACTTCGTCATCAGCGAAGTGGGTCAGGTCTTCCTGCAGAAAATCAATCAGACGCGCTTCCTGCTGCATAATAGACAGCAGCTGCAGCGCAGAGTCGGTAGACGCGGTTGCCAGTTTGGATTCTACTTCCACAACTTTCTCGACAACTTTTTCTACTTCTACCACTTTTTCAATTTCGACGATCTTTTCGACCGGCTTTTCTACTTCAACAATCTTCTCAACCGGTTTTTCGACCACTTTCTCGATCACTTTGGATTTACGGGAAACAGCCAGAAGAAGCAGTGCAACGCTGGACGCGGCAAGGCCGGTGTGCAGCATGTCGAAGGTGGTTGGGATCAGGTTTATGTCAAAGTTCATAAATTCAGTCTCTATAGCTAGTGTGTTTTGCGATATGCAATAACATGCCCGATATAGCGGAAATAAGGGCGAACTGTACCATATTCAAGTCAACAGGGCGGAAGAATAATTGACAAACCCTTGTCATTTAAGGTCTGACAGCTTAAAAAACCGCCGTGTTGAGCGCATTGTCAGCCATAATAGCCAGTAAATCACCGATCGGCTGCCGGTGGGTTCAACCTGACGGCCGGGTAGGGTAGAATGCGGCAAAATTTAAAGAGTAAGGCTGGTGATGAACTACAATCGCGTCGTTTGTTTTGATTTGGAAATGTGCTGCTGGAATGTTGATGGCGTCGGAACGACCGGCGAAATCATCGAGGTCGGCCTGGCAGAGATCGATCTTGTGAAAGGCGAGGTGGTGAAACGCGCCCAGTATTTTGCCAAACCTGAGCACGATGAAGTATCCCTGTTTTGCTCTGAACTGACCGGCATTACCCCGCGTAAAATCGAAAAGCAGGGCCGCCCGCTGGCGGATGTTCTGAAATCGATGATTAAAAACTTCGGTGGCGCGAATAAGATCTATGCCGCCTGGGGGCGCGATGATCTGATCCTTTTAAAAGAGTGTCAGGATAAAGGGCTGGAGATGCCGTTTAACGAATTCATCAACCTGGCGACCATCTACCGTATTCAGAACCGTCTGAAAGACAAACGCATCGGCCACAAAGCCGCTCAGGAAGCCAAAGGCATCGAGTGGGAAGGGCGTCATCACAGCGGATTTGATGATGCGTATAATCTCGCGAAACTGGCGCTGACGATGTTGTAACGCCCCCTTGGGGGGCGGGTTCGCGGTTCTCGGTCCTAGGTTCGCGGAACAAGCCCTTTCCCTGCATCTTCGTGTCATTCTTCTCCCCGCGCGCCGAGTACCGCGGACCCCAGCTATCTCGTTCCTACGCTCCGCGTGGTAATGCATATCTGACATGCAGTTAGCTACCGCTTCTACGGTTTAACGCCGGTATGTATTCCCACGGAGGTGAACTGACCCCCAATAGTTGGACACCAATTATTGGGGATCTTTTATGTCCAAATACAGTCGAGAACTTAAGTTCATCGTTGCAAAAGAATACTTAGATGGGATGACTCCCAATCTGCTCGGTCAGA